>NZ_JBWKVU010000006.1:0-273714 GCF_059421865.1 Pseudomonas sp. GW821-FHT02B10
CGGGAATAGCTCAGTTGGTAGAGCACGACCTTGCCAAGGTCGGGGTCGCGAGTTCGAGTCTCGTTTCCCGCTCCAAACATAGAGCTACAGATTCTCAAAGGTCTGTAGCTCATCGAAAAAGGGTCCCATTCGGGACCCTTTTTTCGTTTCCGTCGGCAGTGGCCGCGTTTCGGTCCGTTGCTCCTCTGTAGTGCGGGATGACGCTGCTTTCCCCTTGTCCTGTACGCTGGCGCAGATCCTGTTCGGCGCCTACATGTTTCTGACCGTGCGCCCTGCCTTTGTGAGTGGGTGTTTGGCACAGGGTTTGCGAAGGTCAGGGCCTGATTGACCATCGATAGAGTGGTGCACCTTTAAATGAGTATCTCCGTGGCGACAACTAAGGGAAATTGGCGGGCGGTCATCGCACTGACGTTGGCGGCCTTTGTGTTCAACACCACGGAGTTCGTCCCCGTCGGGCTATTGAGCTCGATCGGCAGCAGCTTCGACCTGTCGACGGCCCGGGTCGGTCTGATGCTCACTCTCTATGCCTGGATAGTGTCTCTGACTTCGCTACCGGTCATGCTGCTGACGCGCAACGTCGAGCGACGCAAGCTGTTGCTCGTGCTGTTTGGGATGTTTATCGCCAGTCACATCCTGTCGGGGCTGGCCACGAGTTTCGGCATGCTGTTGCTGAGCCGGGTCGGTGTGGCCTTGTCCCATGCGCTGTTCTGGTCCATTACCGCGTCCCTGGCGGTGCGTCTGGCACCGCCGGGAAAACAGGTCCAGGCCCTGGGCTTGCTGGCCACCGGTACTTCCTTGGCAATGGTGCTGGGTATTCCCCTCGGCAGGTTGCTGGGCGAGGCCATGGGCTGGCGGACCACCTTTATCGTGATTGCTGGCCTGGCTACCGCGCTGGTGTTCTGGCTGGCCAGGAGCCTGCCGTTGTTGCCCAGCCAGAACTCGGGTTCCCTCAGAAGCCTGCCGGTGCTGTTCAAGCGGCCTGCGCTGATGGCGCTCTATGTACTGACGGCCCTGGTGGTCACCGCGCAGTTCACGGCCTATAGCTACATCGAGCCTTTCATTAAGGTGGTGGCCGGCTTGAGTGGCGATGTGGTGACCCTCATCCTGCTGCTGTTCGGTGGCGCCGGTATCTTCGGCTCGCTGTTGTTCAGCAGGTTTCACCGCTACAGCCCGCAGCGCTTTCTGCTGGTGACGGTGGCGTCGCTCATTCTGTGCCTGGCATTGCTGTTGCCGTTGAGCGGGGAGGTCTCGTACCTGGGCGGGCTCAGCCTGATCTGGGGGATGGCGATCATGGGCTTCGGGCTGGCGCTGCAGTCCAGGGTCCTGGTGCTCGCTCCGGATGCTACCGATGTGGCAATGGCGCTGTTTTCGGGGATCTACAATATCGGCATCGGCGGCGGCGCACTGCTTGGCAGCTGGGTAGGGGGCCAACTCGGGTTCGCCTATATCGGCTTGGCCGGCGGCTTGCTGGCGACCTTGGCGTTGCTGCTCTACTGCGCATCCATCTACCGCCTGACCCGGTCCAGCGTTCCGGGCGCCGACGGTATTGAGGTCGCGACAGAGAAGTAGGGCTCTGGAGCAAGGCGCCGAGAGGCGCCGGACAAAAAGAGGGGGTAATGATTCGGCTGAATCATTACCCCCTCTTTTCAATCAGACAACAAGCCCTGCCTCCCTATGACGGGGGGCAGAGCTTCAGTTCTCAGAACTGCAGGCCAACCTGCGGCACCTTGGTCGCTTCACCAAAGACGCTGTTGTTGGATGGCTGGTTCGAATTGAAGTCGATGCCGACCAGGCCACCGTAGAACTGTCCGAAGGCGTGAGAACCATCGATCTTGCCGCCTGCCGAGGACAGGTGCACCTTACCGAAGTTCACCCCCACAAGCCCGCCCAAGCGTGCGCCATAACCGCCGCTGACGTTGCTGGTAGTTCTGGAGTTGCTGATCTCTCCTTCATTCTGCCCGGCCAGACCTCCCACGCTGCTTTGAGTGCCGCCTTTGACCGAGCCTTTGACGGAGGAGTTGCCGATCTTGCCCTGTTGCCTGCCAACCAGGCCGCCGACCAGGCTAGTTGTACCACCACTCACCGTGGCGGATACCGTGGCATTGTTGATATCGCTACCTTGGCTATAGCCGACCAGGCCGCCGACCTGGCTATTGGCATCGCCGTTCACCGTGACCAATGCCGAGGAATTGTTGATACGGCTGTCCTGGCCGTGACCGACCAGACCGCCGACCTGGCTATTGTCGCGGCCCTCCACCATAGCGGATGCCGAGGTGTCGGTGATATCGGTATTCTGGCTGTACCCGACCAGGCCGCCGATCCGGCTGCGGTGGTAGCCGGTCACGGTGGTGGATACCGATGAGTTGGCGATATTGTCATTCTGGCTATGGCCGACGAGACCGCCGATACGGGCATCATCGCCGCCTGTAACAGACTGGGAGGTGGAGGAGGCATTAGCGATGGAGGACTTTTCGCTGTAGCCGATCAGCCCGCCGATATTTGCATTGCTATCGCCTTTCACCGTGCCGGCGACCGTTACATTATCGATATGACTGCTCCGGTTGTAGCCAATCAGGCCGCCCACATTGCTACCGTACAGACCGGATACATTGCCTTTGGCCGAGCTGTTGCTGATCAAGCCGTCCTGGTTCGTGCCGATCAGGCCGCCTATATTGGCATTCCTACCGCCTTTCACCGTGCCGGAGGCCGAAGCGTTATCGATGCGGCCGCCCTGGTTGTGACCAACCAGGCCGCCTACATTGCTACTGTATCGGTCGGACACGTTGTTGCTGGCAGAACTGTTGGCAATCGAACCACCCAGGTTCTTGCCCACCAGGCCGCCGATCGCTTCCGTGCCATTGCCGGTTACGTCGCCGCTGGCATGAGAGTTGGCCAGCGAACCCTGGTTGGAGCCAACCAGGCCACCGATCCGACCAGCCCGGCTACCCGAGACATTGGTGCTGGAGCGGGAGTTGCTGATGCTACCATCGCCCGTATTCTCGCCGACCAGGCCGCCGATGTTCAGGTTGGCGCCGGCGAGGTTGATCGTGCCAGCACTGGAGGCGTTGTCGATGACTCCGCGGTTCGAACCCACCAATCCACCTGCGCTTCTGGAATCACCATTCATCTGCCCCCTGAGGCTGACATCGGCATGGCTATTGGTGATTTTTGCCACGCCATCGGGGTTGGTGATGTTTTCACCCACCAAGCCGCCCATTGCAAAGGTGTGCTGGTTGCCGATCACCTGACCGCTGGCCGAGGAGTTGGCGATGTCGCCGGCCAGGTTGAGCGCTACCAGGCCACCCAGCGAGTTGAGGTGAGAGGCTCCGGTCACCCGTACATCCTTGGCCTTGACGTTGCGGATGCTACCCATATTCACCGCGGCAAGCGTGCCGACCTGGGTGTTGTAGTGGGTGGAAGAGGCGCCGCTGGCTGAAATGTGTTCGAGGTTCAGGTTGCTGATCTGCCCCAGGTTGGTACCGAACAGCCCGACAAAGGCGGTGTTGCCATAGATCGACAGGTCGCTGATGGTATTGCCCAGGCCATCGAGCTTGCCGGTGAAGGAGCGGCCTTCGCCAAGCGTTTTGAAGCTGCCTTGGCCGGTGATCTGGTTACCCAGTACATAGCGGCCATTCATGTTGTTTTCGATATCGCGCAACTGTTGCAGGTTCTGCACCACTTGGTAGGACTCGCCGTTGGCGCTGAAGCGGGTATCCGCACCGGAGAGGGTGACGCTCTTGTCATCCTTGAGGCCGTGGCCGTTTTTGGAATTCAGCTCCAGGCTCGCTCCCGTTCCGGTTAGAGCGACATTGTCATTCAGGCGGATGCCGCCCTGCGCGGCATTCAGGGCCAGGGCTGCGCCGGCACCGGTGGCGCTCAATGCCGCATTCACCTGGACGTCGCCGCGTTCGGCGGTCAGGCCGAGCTTGTTGCCGCTGTTCCAGGACACCGCCTTGTTGACCGACAGGTTGCCCTTGCTGCTCAGTTCAACGTTGGTCCGGGCCAGGTTCTGGGCCAGGGTATCGGCGTGCAGGGTAGGGGCAGCGCCGGTGGTGCCGCCCGTTCCGTTGTTGCCGTTGATACCGCCGTCAATGACCAATCCACGCGTGGACGGATTCTCTGTCTTGGAAGCGCTCACCTCGGCCGCGCTGATCTTCCAGGTACCGGTTGTGCCCTTGTCGGCGTGCGTATCCACTTGCGCAGCCAGTTGCACTTCGACCAGGGCGCCGCGGTTTTCCACCACGCCACCGTTGCCCTGGCCGCCAAGGGCGCTGGCGTCCTGGCGGCCGGCTACCTGGACGATGCCATTGTCGCCACCGTCCAGGACAATCTTGCCGGCCTTGTTCTGCAAGGTCTTGGCCTCGATTACGCCCTGGTTGCTCACCACATTGTTCAGCAGGCTGCTGGCGCTGCTGGCGGTCATCAACACCTGGCCGCCATCGGCCTTGAGCAGGCCACCGTTCTGTACCAGGGCATCTACCGCGGCACCGTTCACCTGCAGGTTGAGCAGGCCGTTGCCGTCGAAGTTGACGCTGAAGTCCTTGCCCGCGCCCAGCGCGACACTGCCCATCTGCGCCTGGATCACCCCGCTGTTGCTGACCTGGGCACCTAGCAACGCGACGCTACCGCCCTCGCTGGCGGTGATCTGGCCGGCGTTGCTCACGGCAGAGCTGGAATTCCCGGCAAAGCGGTAGGTGCCGTCGAGGAAGTCCTTGTCACTGATGTTCTGGGTGGAGGCCACCAGGCCGCCGACGTTGACCTGGGCGGACTTGCCGAAGACCACGCCATTGGGGTTGATCAGGAACACCTTACCGTTGGCATCGATGCGGCCCTGGATATCGCTGCCATTGGTGCCCAATACCCGGTTGAGGGCGATCGAGCTACTGCCGGGTTGGTGGAAGCTGACGCTTTCGTCGCCAGCGACGCTGAACTCGTTCCAGTTGGTGATCAGCTTGTTGCTCTGTTGGTCGACGCTCATGTGTTTGCCGTCGGAGGTGGTATGGATGCTGGCGTCGCCCGCGACTACCGCCGCGCCACCCGGCAGGGCGAAGGCCGGAGCCTGGGCCAGCAGACCCAGCAGCGAGAAGCCGGCGGCGATCACGACCTTGAGGCGGCTGGATTTACCCCGGCGTCGGGTTCCTTCGCTGGCGACGTTCCAGCAACCAGTGGCCTGGTTCCAGATCAGTGCATAGCTTTTGTTCATGATGCTTCCTCTATATGAATACTCTGCTGATCCCCCCAGCAGAACGGGTAAAACGGATACGGGGCGGGCGCCGAGGCGATCACGCAAAGCCGCAGCGCCATTCCCTCCAGTCGGGAGGGCAAGTTGTTTGTCTCAATCCGCGCTTGATTTCATGGGCTTCGAAGCGAGGGAGACTCATGAGCTTTTTTGTCAGATGAGACTTGTTACATAACGTCTAAAAATGGCTATTCGACTGTTTCGAATGACTATCTGATTTCGCGGGAGAGTTGATTGCGAGCCTGTACGCGCCAGCGTTGAGGGCTGGAGTTATTTGCATGTAAATGCCTGGTTTCTCAGAGGGGTGTATTAATTAACAAAAGGAAATAAAATTAAAAACCAGAACTTTCTTAACTGGTATACGGCGCTTTCCTAGTTGAAGTAAGACGGCAAGCTACTGCGCTCGTCATATTGAAGTCCTTGCAGCCTGATGCCCGATGGCGTGGCAGAATCAGAGGCGCGATTCCCTGGGGAAACCGCCGCTTTCTCCGCTTTGGGAGGCATCTAAAAATCAGCGGGTCAGGGCTTTAAGCCTGCCTGGCAGGCCTTCTCGATCGTCGAGCATGGGCGGTTCGGGCTGCGGTGCTTTTGTCCTGTGAGAGGGGTTTCTAAGTTAAAATCAGGATGTAAACAGACAGGGTTGATACTTCATGCATGTCGGGAAATATCAGGTCCATGACGGCATGACATTTCGAATGTCAGGGGGTAATGGAAATATCCTCAGCCTGGAGCTTCTGGAACGAAAAGACTTGTTTTTAGAAAGCACTGATACGCAGGCAGATATCTAGCGATATGGACTCTGAGGGCGATTGCTTCTTCTGTTCGCTCTTTTCTGCTTTCGCAGATGAGTGAGCACGTTGTTCCTTTTAGGAATTGTCCTACTGCTTGCGACGCCTATCTACTGTAGTTTTCCTGCCTCCTGACTTTCTCGAACGTCACGAATGCCCGCACGGTTCGCCTTGTCGAGTCCATCGCTGTTTTTGCATGGCGCGTAACAACGGGGTTCTGTCCTTCGACACATATCGAGGTAGAGAATTACCGTGAAGACTCCAGCCATCGCCGGATTGATTCTGGCCAGTTTCGCCCTGTTTTTTCCTGCTTTCTCCCAGGCCGGCATCAACCTGGAAAACACCCGTGTGGTGCTTGCGGCGCCGAGCAAGGAAGCGTCCCTGGTGATCAAGAACAGCGCGGCCGAGGACCTGATGTTCCAGGCCTGGGTCGAGTCGGCCGACAAAAGCGAGGATGTGCCTTTCGCCATCACCCCGGTACTCAAGCGCCTGGCTGGCGAACAGCAGCAGGTGTTGCGCATCCTGTACAGCGGCAAAGGCCTGCCGACCGACAAGGAGTCGGTGTACTGGCTGAACGTGCGGGAGGTTCCGCAAAAGTCCCGGGAGGAAAATACCCTGCAAATCGCCGTGCAGCAGCGCCTCAAGCTGTTCTACCGGCCGGCCGGGCTACCGGGCAAGGTCACGGAGGCCCCGCAACAGCTGAAGTGGCGCCTGCTTGCCAAAGACGGCAAGCCCTATCTGGAAGTGACCAACCCGTCGGCTTTCCACCTGTCTTTTGCCGCGATCACGCTGCGGATGGGAAACAAGAGTTTCACCGCGCCGATCGATATGATCGCGCCGGCCACGACTTCCCGGGTCGAGATGGCGGAGCTGCCGAACGGCGTCCAGGCTAACGACCTCAAGGTTGAATTCGAAGTCATCGGCGATTTCGGTGGAGTCCTCGAATACGACGGCGCCATTTCCGGCTAAGGCCTGGCGTCATCTGGTGGCGACGAGAGAGTTTTCGCTACTTTTCTTTAGCCATTATTGACTTGTACCTGGGCTCTAAATGGGGCTTGGGAGAGGAGGCTGTATATATGCGCAACCTGATACTTACCTTGTTGTTCTTATCCGTTCTGTCTGCTCAGGATGCATTTGCGGCTTGCAACTGGATGGGTACTCCACCGCAGCTTACAAAGGATATTACTCTTCCCTCCAAAACGATCATCAAGGCAGCCGCCATTGGGCAGGAGCTTGCCAAGCATAGATTGACCCTCTGGCCTTATCAGAGCGTCCAATGCTCTGGGCCAGGTAATGTTGTCTCTATTGTGGCGGACACTGCGTTGTTGCCTTCGGCGCTGCCAAATGTTTATGAAACAGGTATCGAGGGCGTCGGGGTCAAGTTCTGTCTGACACTGGGTACAGGTACCACAACTTTCTGTGTCCCATATTCCTTTCAGGTCGTGCTGAATGGAATGCCGGTTGTGCCCGACTTAATGGATGTTGTGTTCGTTCGTACCGGTCGTGGCGTAGCATCGGGAAATGCCTCTATGAAGTTCAACGTGACATGGGCAGTCGGTGGTTTATCAGTTGTGGTCAGATCACAAGGTGCTACCGAACTGGTCAACGATATATTTTTCGCTGGATGCGAATCAGTAGGAGCGGCGGTCAATGTCCCCATGGGCAAGCAGACTATCGACAACCTCAAGAAGGGAAGCGTCAAAGAGGTGCCATTCAACTTCGATGTCCGCTGCGAAGGCTTGAAACCTGACACGAAAGTTCCGGTAAAAGTCTACTTCGAAGGCAATTCTCAGGCCGACGGCCTGCTCAAACTTGCCCAGCTAGGTCAGGCGGGGGTCGCATCGGGGGTGGGCATTTCCCTGGTCAACGACAAGGGCGTCAAGTTGCCATTCGCTATCTCCAGGTCCATCGCCCTCGATTGGAACCGGGAGATCGCGGAAGGCTCCATTTACCGGTTCTCCGGCAGTGCCAAATACGTTCCGACAGGTGGCGAGATAAAACCGGGCAAGGGCGATGCGACCATGAGCTTCGTTCTTAACTACAACTGATCGTTGTTGGCGGTGGGTAGCAATCCTTTTGCTCGCCGACCTGATCCCGGCCTCGGCCGGATCGCTGTCGCCAGCCCTCGGTTATCCGGCTTTTCCGAGCGCACCAGAGAGTAAATAGAAGGGCGCGCGCGCGAGGCTCCCACCGCTCGATTTCACAACCGCCGGCGCCCGGCTAGAATACCGACGGATCACTCTTGATCCATCCCCCATTGCCACAGATCAAAGCGGCACTCTCCATAAGAGGGTGACGCTATTGCTCGTGGGACAACAGCCCATTTGCGCAGGTTGCCGGGGTTCGATTCACAGGAAGGTATTCCATGATTCCAGCGTGTTGTCGGATGGTCGCTCTCTGCCTGTTACTTGTTCTATCACCCGTTCTGGCCGCACAGGAGCCTGACATCTCCCTCGTCGCAAGGGTGGCAGTGACCAGCCGGCCATGGCTGAGTGAAGTAGATCGACAGTGGCTGGCAAGCAGAGGTCCACTCACGATCGGGGTGGCACTGCCCGACTATCCGCCGCTGGGCATGCTCGATGTCAATCGTTTCCAGGGCGTCACCGCGGATTACCTCGCCTTGTTGTTCGAGATCCCTCCCAAGGTCCGTCGATTCCCTTCCCGGCAGGCGGCGCTGACCGCGCTGCACAATGGTGAGATTGACCTGGTCGGCGGTGGCTCCGCGATGGATGCCGAGGATAACGGTCTGCTACTGACCCAGGCCTATGAACCGAACCAAGCCGTGCTGGTGACAACCGAACGCCACCCTTTCGACCCACAGGCAACTGGCACTCGGCTGGGGGTGTTTGCCGGCTATCGTGTCGAGGAAAAGGTCTCCGCCGTTTATCCGAACAGCCAGATCCTGCCATTCGCTTCGCCGCTGCGCGCGCTCGAGGCGTTGAGCCTGGGAGAGGTCGATGGGGTGATCGATGATGCGGTGTCCGCCCACTATCTGATCAACATCAACTACCTGCTGGACCTGCACATTGAAAACTTCGCACCAGTGGAAAGCCGTGCTTTCGGCTTCCTGGTGCGCGCCTCCGATACTCGCCTGCATGCCGTGATCGAACGAGCCCTGCCGTCCATTCGCTCGCGCCATAGCGAAAGTATTCTGCGCAATTGGAGTGCGGGGAGCAGCCTGCGCCTGACTCAGCAGCGCGTGACGCTGACCCCCGCCGAAAATCGTTGGCTGGACGCCCATCCGGAAGTCCCGGTGACTGTCCATGACTCTCTCGGCGCCTTGGGACAATTGGACAACAGTGGGCAGGTGCGGGGTATCGGCCCCGACTATCTCAAGTTGCTCAGCCAGCGCAGCGGCCTGACGTTCCGCCCTGTCCGCGCGCAGAATTATGCCGAGATGAACGCGCAGATAACCGAGGGCAAGACCCTGATGACCTCGGTTACGTCTGCCGACACCGACACCGAGGCCTATATGGATATCCTTCTTCCTTATCTGAGGAGCTCGGTGGTACTGATGGCCGGACCCAAGGCAGCCCGTACCCAGGGCAGTCCTTTCCATAGCCTGAATGACCTGCAAGGCAAGCGCCTGGCCAGCGTCCCGGGTTATTTCGTTAACCAGATCATCCAGCAGAACTATCCGGATATCCGCTTACAGATCTATCCCAACTTTCTGGAGGCGATGCGCAGTGTCGACGACGGGCGTAGCGACGCGTTCATCGGTAGTGATTACGCCGGTCGTTTCCTGTCCGCCCAGCGTTTCAACAACCGCTTGCGCGTAATCGGCATTCTCGACGAATTCTCCCGACCGGTCAGCCTTGGGGTGCTGAAGGGGCAGGAAGAACTGCGCAGCATCCTGGAGAAGGCTCAGGTGGCGATCACCCCGGAGGAAGTGGCGGACATCGTGGAACAGTGGGAGCCGCGTATTTCCACCTTGGGCAGCCATTTCTGGCGGGATCATCGCAGTAATATCCTCCGGCTTGGCGGTGTCTTCGGCTTGCTGGTCCTGTTGTCGCTGATCTGGGGTTTCTACCTGACCCGACAGGTGCGCAAGACCCGCCAGGCCGAAGGCGAGCTGGCGCTGGCGCGGGAGAAGGCCGAAGCGGCCAACGAGGCCAAGAGCATCTTTTTGTCCACCATGAGCCATGAGATCCGTACTCCGCTGAACGCCATTATCGGCCTGCAGGAAGTGGTGCAGCAGAAGGCCGAACGGGGCGAGCTGGACCTGGCGTCGCTGGCCGTCGCGCAGGAGGCGGCACAGGGGCTGCTGCTGTTGCTCGGCAATGTGCTCGACCTGAACCGGATCGAGTCGGGGATGATCGACTCTGCGCCGGAGGCGGTGCAGCTCAAGGCCCAGATCGAAGCGATCGAGCCCCTGGTGGTCGGCATGGCGCGACAAAAGCAGCTGGCGTTCGAGATGCGGTTCACCGGCGACATGGAGCAATGGGTGCTGATCGACCCGCTGCATTTGAAACAGGTGCTGTTCAACCTGCTGAGCAATGCCATCAAGTTCACCGAGCGCGGCCGGGTGACGCTGCATGCCTCGGGCAGCCGGGAGGCAGAACATCTGCACCTGTTGCTGGAGGTCATCGACAGCGGGATCGGCATCTCGGAGCAGGACCAGGCCAGATTGTTCCAGCCATTCTCCCAGGTCAGTTCGGCTCAGGCCGGGCAAACCTTTGGCAGTGGGCTGGGGCTGAATATCACCCGGCGGCTGGTCGAACTCATGGGCGGCACTATCGTCCTGAGCAGCGAACCGGATATAGGCTCCTGCTTCAGCGTGACCCTGCAACTGCCCCTGGCCGAGGCGCCTGCCGAAGCCGTGGCAGAAGTAGCGCAGGCGAGCATGGAGCCGCTTTCGCTGAATATCCTCGTTGCTGAGGACAATGCGTTCAGCCGGCTGACGCTGGAAGAGCAATTGCTGGTTCTGGGGCATCGCGTGACGCTGGTCGAGGATGGGCAGGCGGCGTGGGAAGCCTGGTTGGCCGCCGAGTACGATGTGTTGATCACCGACAGCCAGATGCCACGCCTGGGCGGCTATGACTTGACCGTGCGCATCCGCCAGATGGAGCGTGAGGACGGTCGCCGGCGCTGCTGGATCCTGGGGGCGACCGCCAGTGCCGAGGACGCGGAAATCCAGCGCTGCCTGGCCGCCGGGATGGATGAGGTGGTGTTCAAGCCTCTGACCCAGCAGGTGCTGAGGCAGGCCCTGGAGAATACTCAACGAGCCCCTGCGCGGGCTTGAGCGCGACGAACCGGTCACCAGGACAGTATTGGGGCCGGACGCACTCAGCGCCAGCTTTTGCACTCGTCGCCAGGGGGGCTAGAAAAGCACCGATGCTGCTCCAGATAGCGTGATGCGTCCTTCATACACCGTCATACCTGCCTTGAAGCCTGCTGCCTCCAGCATCGCGCTGGCCTGCATAGCCCCCGCTTGAATATCTTCGCGCTTCACTTTGATATGCCATTGCGCCGTTCGCCCAGGGCGGCCATGGCAGGATAAATCTTAGAGAAATTTAAGATTCGGCTGATTTACGTCTGACCTGGGCTCCACTCATTCTTTAGCGCATTCGAGCCGCGTTCCGCACACCACCCTGCCTACAGTCCCCAACCACGCGTGGCACTCCTCTCACAGAGAGCAGCCGTGGACAGCGAAGCCGCTCTCCTGAAACCTGCCGGATGACGGACACGTCCGCACGAACCGCAGGCCGCTGACCAAGCCCTTTTAAACATTCCTTCCATCGGAGATGACCATGACCATTCTCTATCGCGACATGAATCAAGCCCAGCTCGACGCGGCGTATAACAACACCGAGGCAGTGCCGGATTTCCCCGGTATCTACGCAGCCCTGCAGGCGCGTAGCGCCAGTTTCTACGCCTCTGTGGCCGGCCGGCTTAATCTGCCTTACGGCACCGGTTCCAGGCAGCGTTATGACTGGTTGCCCTGTGGAAAAGCTGACGCTCCGACGTTCATCTTCATCCATGGCGGGTATTGGCAGAATTGCAGCAAGGAAGATTTCGCCTTCATCGCCGCCGGTCCCCTGGCTGCGGGGTTCAACGTCGTCCTGGCCGAATATACGCTCGCACCGCAAGCCTCGATGACACAGATCGTCAGCGAGATTGGCAGCCTGCTCGAGCATCTCCAGGCCGACGTTGATCACCTGGGTATTGCGGGGCACAAGGTGGTCCTGAGCGGGCACTCGGCTGGAGGCCACCTGGCGATCCAGTTCCGTTCGCACCCATGGGTGACCGATGTCCTGGCGATCAGCGCACTGGTCGACCTGGAACCCATAAGCCTGTCGTGGCTCAACCAGAAACTGAGTCTCTCGGAAGCGGAGATCAACACCTATAGCCCGCTGCACCATATCGACAAGGGCGCCCATACATGGGTGGCGGTAGGTGCCGACGAACTGTCGGAACTGGTCCGCCAGTCTGATGAATACGCCCAGCAAGCGTTGGCCCGAGGAGAGTCTGTGCAGCTGATTCACGTGCCGGGCTGCACGCACTTTTCAGTACTGGACGAAATGGCAAAACCGCAGGGAGTCTTGCTTCAGGCTTTGTCATCCGCCAGCTGATCGTGGATCGGAACTGAGCAAGCCTGTGTCGAGCCGCCAGTTGCTGGCGGCTCGCTTGAGCAGGACGTTGGGGTGCGACTTACATCGACAGGATCAGGCGCCCGGCGAACAGAATCAGAATCACTCCCATGGTTCGCTCGAACCAGTGGCCCATGCGCATGAACAGCAAGCGCACCCTCGGGCTGGAAAAGAACAGCGCGACGATCACGAACCACAGCGCGTTCACACAACACATCCATACACCGTAGAGCGCCTGCACCTTGAGGGGCGTGGTGGCGCTGATCACCGTGGTGAAAATCGCCAGGAAGAACAGCGTGGCCTTGGGGTTGGTGGCGTTGGTCAGGAAACCGGTCATGAAGGCCTTGGGCAAGGTCTGCCGCTGCACCTGATCGTTGTTCGTGTCGCTGCCCTCGATCGATGTCTTGGGTTTGCTGCGCAACAGGCTAACGCCGAGATAAAGGATGTAGGCGCCGCCCACCACCTTGGCCACGTTCAGCAGCCATGGCGTGGTGTGCATCAGTGCTCCGACCCCCAGCAGGGTGTACAGCACATGCACGGAAATTCCCGCGCCGATACCGATGGCCGTGCACAGCCCGACCACCCGGCCAAAGCGCACGCTCTGGCGGATGGTCACGGCAAAGTCAGGCCCGGGAGCCACCACGGCGAGAAAGTGGATGGTCGCCAGGGCCAGGAATTCGCCTAGATAGTTGGAAAGCATTTCAACTCCAGAAGGTCAGGGGGGACGAGCTGCCGCGATAGCCGACAAAAAAGGAAAGGCTCAGGCGCGGGTTGGCCACCCCCGGGGTGACTGCGTGCATGCGCCTTGAGTTGAACATGATGAAATCCCCAGGCTCCGGGCGGATCTCCAGCGAGGGTGTGCCGAGCAGGGCGGGATCGATGCCGTAGCTGTCGCCGCGCATGTCGTCGAACTGGTCCGGGGAAATATCGTGATTCCACATCTGCAGGGCGCCACCCGCGTCGGGCATGTTCAGGTAGAGGTTGCAGGCGAACTGCGCCTCCAGGCTGTGGGCCTGGAAGCTGTCGGGGGCGTCCTTGGCGAAAATGTCGTGATGGGCAAGGAAGCACACCCCGGGTTTCACCACCCGCGACAGGCCAACGTACATCTTGCGCCCGTACAGGTTTTCCAGGTGGGCGCCGGCCGGCCAGGACTCGTCGAGCATGCAGCGCAGGGTGTCGACGGGAGACGCGTAGGGCGCGCAACGCGTGCGCAGTTCGGCGATGTTGGCGGTGGCGCGTTCGAAATAGTCTTCGATCAACAGCGGCTGGTTTTCCGCCTCATAAAACGCCATACCGATCCGCCCGATGCTGGGGGCATTGATGTAGCCCTCGAAGCCGGGAGCGAGAATCTTGTCACCCAGCTGGATCGCCTGGGTGTGCGGCAGGAAATTCTTGATGCGCAGGGCGAGCACTTGTTCCTGGGCCAGTTTCTTTATGCACGTCTCATCGAGACGCTCGACGTCAAGCATCATCTGCAGATCCCTCTATCCGATAATCGTCGAACCCGCGCACGCGGGTTTCCCCTGTGTCAGGCGATGCGTCGCGTGATGTGCAAGGCGACACCGCCGATGAATCAGTCCACGTGGTAGTGAACCGAAAGCATTCCTTTTTTCTGCGAGAGGGAGGCGATAGTGACGTTGCCCAATTCCTTCAGGCGCTTCACGTGGGTCCCTCCGCAGCCATAGGCGGGAAGCTCGCCGAAACCGATTTCCCGCGAGCCTTCACGCAGCGAGACCAGGCGCGGCAGGTCGGCGGCAATCCAGTGATCGATGCCACTCTGCAGGCTGTCGACGTCGAGTTCCTGCGGGCTGTCCCCGGGCTTGAAGGACACGCGGCCCTCGCCAGGCCAGTGATGAGCCTTGACCGGGACCCAGCCGCGAGTTTCGCCGAAGTGGCCGATCAGGTGCCCGGCCGAGTGCATGCGGGTATTGAACTGGCGGCGCTGTTCATCGACCTGGACCTGGACCATGCCCGGTTGCACTGGCTGGCTGACGTAATGAATGATTCGCTCGGGTTCCTGGACCACGCGCAACACCTGGCTTTCGCCGATCCAGCCGGTGTCGCAGGGTTGGCCGCCGCCTTGGGGATGAAAGATCGTGGCACGCAGGATCACCGCGAATTCGTTGTCCTGCGGGGTGCATTCGAGCACTTCAACGTTGGCCTTGAGTTCATCATTATGAAAAAAGAGGCGAAGCGTCATATTCCGTGCCCTTATTAAAATACCTTTTTTAATTATATGGCGCGGCGGAATTGCGTGATAATCCGTTCAAACCTCAAAGGACTGTTGTGCTGTGAGCATAAATCTTCCCCTTCCGCTGCTGGGCGAAATGGCGATTTTCGTCAAGGTCGTCGAGGTCGGCAGCTTCTCCGAAGCCGCCCGCCAGCTGGGCTCGTCACCGTCGGCGGTGAGCCGCAGCATTTCCCGTCTGGAGAAGGCGCTGGCGACTCGCTTGCTGCAACGCACCACGCGCAAGTTGCGCTTGAGCGAAGGGGGCGAGGAGGTGTTCAAGCGCTGCAGCGAGATGGTCAGCGCCGCCAAGTCGGTGATGGAAATCAGCGGTCAGTTCACCCACGAGGCCGAAGGGCTGGTGCGGGTCAGCGTGCCCAAGGCCGTGGGGCGTTTTGTCGTGCATCCGTACATGCCCGAGTTTCTGCGGCGTTACCCCAAGGTCGATGTCGAGCTGTTATTGGAAGATCGCAACATCGACCTGATCGACGACAACGTGGACCTGGCCATCCGCATCACCGATCGGCCGCCGGCGGGGCTGGTCGGACGCCAGTTGCTGACCATCGATCATATGCTGTGCGCCACGCCGCAGTACCTGGCCGAGCACGGGACGCCCAGCCATCCCCACGATCTGCTCAACCACAGTTGTATTTACCTGGGTGAAACCCCCAGCGATGCGCGCTGGAAGTTCAAGAAGGGCAGCAAGTCGGTGACGGTTGGTGTGCGTGGGCGTTATGCGGCCAATCACACTGGGGTACGGCTGGGGGCGGTGCTGGAGCATATCGGCATCGGCAGCTTGCCGTACTTCACCGCGCGGCATGCCCTGGAGCAGGGCTTGCTGGTGCAGGTTCTACCGGACTGGACGTTTCTCGCTTCCTACCATGGCGGTGCCTGGCTGTTGCATTCGCCAACCCGTTACCTGCCGCCGAAGCTGCGGGTATTCATCGATTACCTGGTGGAGTGCCTGGCCAAGGAGCCGACCTTGAGCCGGCAGGGCAAGCAGGAGGCGAAAGGCTACGAACAGCCCGAAGGCGATGGCGCGGGTTGAGCCAGCCGCTCATGGGTAGAAAAAAGGCCCGCCGGTTCAACCGTGCGGGTCTTTGTAGTGTCCGGGCCGGACTCAGTGCTTGCTGTCCTGGGCGGAGAGCGCCAGCAGCTGCTTTTCCTGGTTCCAGTCGAACGGTTCATCATTCTGCTCGGCCTCGTAGCGACGCTCTTCGAGCGCCTGGTACAGGTCGATTTCCTCGTCGGGCATGTAATGCAGGCAATCCCCAGCGAAGAACCACAGCAGGTCGCGCGGTACCAGATGGGCGACCTGTGGATAACGCTGCATCACCTGGCACAGCAGATCCTGGCCCAGGTACTGGCTTTCAATCGGGTCGATCGGCAGCGAGGCGCGCAGTTCGTCGAAGCGTTCCAGGAACAAGGCATGGCTTTCTTCGGGAACCTGCTCGGCTTCACCCACGGCGACCAGGATACTGCGCAAATGGTCGAGCAGGACGAGATGATCGGCGACGACGTTGGACATGACATGAGTCCTCAACAGCAAAACGGGCGCGGGAGTATATAGCTCCCGCGCCCGGTTTCATAATCCGCCTGACGGTCCTGCGTCTTAGCGGGTTTTCCCTTCGCTCAGGGTCAGCTCTTCCTTGGCGAAGTCATCGACATCGATGACTTTGCGGCGGGCGGCTTCAGCCTCGCGCAGGGTCTGGGCTTCGACTGGCTGCAACACGCCGGCCTCCAGCGCGGCGTCGATGGCATGCTCGCCGGCCACCGGTTTGACCTGGCCACTTTTCAGCGCCTCGTGCAGTTTTTTCTGCAGCGGGTGACTGGCGCTCAACAAGTCGAAGGCGTGTTGCAGGGCGCCGACCGGGTCCTGCGCCGATTGTGGGCGGTAGCAGCCGGCCAGCAGCTCTTCCAGGGTCGGGTCGCCCTTGGCCCGGCCGATGATCGCGGCGACCTCGGCGTCCAGCTGGTCGGACGGACCTTTGTGACGGCGGCCGAACGGGAAGACCACCACCCGCAGCAGGCAACCCAGCACCCGGTTCGGGAAGTTCTCGAGCAGTTCGTCCAGGGCCCGTTCCGACTGGCCGAGGCTTTCTTCCATGGCCCAGGTGAACAGCGACCGCAGATGCTCCGGCGAATCCAGGTCGTGGTAGCGCTTGAGTGCGGCGGAGGCGAGGTACATGTGGCTGAGCACATCGCCGAGGCGTGCCGACAGGCGTTCGCGACGCTTCAGCTCGCCGCCCAGCAACATCATGCTCAGGTCGGCCAGCATGGCGAAGGCCGCGGCCTGGCGGTTGAGGGCGCGGAAATAACCTTGGCTGAGCTTGTCCCCCGGCGCCTGTTCGAAGTGCCCCAGGCCCAGGTTCAGCACCAGGGTGCTGGCCGCGTTGCCCACGGCAAAACCGATGTGCTTGAGCAGCAGGCCGTCGAATTCGACCAGCGCCTGATCGTGGTCTTCGCGACCGGCCAGGGCCATTTCCTTGAGCACGAACGGATGGCAGCGAATGGCGCCCTGGCCGAAGATCATCAGGTTGCGCGAGAGGATGTTCGCGCCTTCCACGGTGATGAAGATCGGCGCGCCTTGCCAGCTGCGACCCAGGTAGTTGTTCGGGCCCATGATGATGGCCTTGCCGCCGTGCACGTCCATCGCGTGGCCGATGCATTCGCGGCCGCGCTCGGTCAGGTGGTACTTGAGAATCGCCGACAGTACCGAGGGTTTTTCCCCGAGGTCGACCGCATTGGCCGTGAGCATGCGCGCGCTGTCCATCAGCCAGGCGTTGCCGCCGATGCGGGCCAGGGCTTCCTGGATACCTTCGAAGGCATTGAGCGGGACGTTGAACTGCTCACGCACCTGGGCATATTGGCCGGTCACCAGGCTGGTGAACTTGGCCGCGCCGGTGCCGACGGCCGGCAGGGAAATGGAGCGGCCGACCGACAGGCAGTTCATCAGCATCATCCAGCCCTTGCCGAGCATTTCCTGGCCGCCGATAAGGAAGTCCAGGGGGATGAACACGTCCTTGCCGGAGTTCGGGCCGTTCATGAAGGCCGCGCCGAGCGGCAGGTGGCGGCGGCCGATTTCCACACCGGGGGTGTCGGTCGGAATCAGCGCCAGGCTGATCCCCAGGTCTTCATCGTCACCCAGCAGATGGTCCGGGTCATAGGCCTTGAAGGCCAGGCCGAGGAGCGTGGCGACCGGGCCCAGGGTGATGTAGCGCTTTTCCCAATTCAGGCGCAGGCCGAGGGTTTCTTCGCCTTGCCATTGGCCTTTGCAGATCACTCCGGTATCGGGCATGGCGCCGGCGTCGGAACCGGCCAGCGGGCCGGTGAGGGCGAAACAGGGAATATCGTCGCCACGGGCCAGCCGCGGCAGGTAGTGATTACGCTGTTCGTCGGTGCCGTAATGCAGCAGCAGTTCGGCCGGGCCGAGGGAGTTGGGGACCATCACGGTGGACGCCAGGTCGCCGCTGCGGGTCGCCAGTTTCATCGCCACCTGTGAGTGGGCATAGGCGGAGAAGCCCTTGCCACCGAACTCCTTGGGGATGATCAGGGCAAAGAAACCGTGTTGCTTGATGTGCTCCCAGGCGGCGGGCGGCAGGTCCATGGACTGGCCGATCTGCCAGTCGCTGACCATGGCGCACAGCTCTTCGGTGGGGCCGTCGATGAAGGCCTGTTCCTCTTCGCTCAGTTGCGCTTTCGGGTAGGCCAGCAGCTTGTCCCAGTCCGGACGGCCGCTGAACAGTTCACCGTCCCACCAGACCGTGCCGGCATCGATGGCGTCGCGTTCGGTTTGCGACATCGGTGGCAGGACTTTCTGGAACCAACTGAACAGCGGGGCGCTGAAGTACTTGCGGCGCAGGTCGGGCAGTAGCAAGGGGGCTGCCGCCGCGGCCAGCAATACCCAGAAGATCAGCAGCAGCCAGCCCGGTGCACGGCTGAAGGCGCCCATGGCCAGCAGGTAGACGGCCACCACACCCAGGGCGGGCAGGGGCGCAATGCGGCGGTGGGCCAGGTAGGCAATACCGACCAGCAGAACCAGTATCCACAACAACAGCATATTTAATCCTCCGTGAAACCAGGGGCAAAATCACCCACAGAGCTTAGTCGGCATCCGACAAAAGGGGTGACAGGGCAGTGCGCTTGCGGCGGTAAGAAGAAGCGGACGCAGACGTCAGGCATCGGGTCAGCAGCGTGTCGATCTTGTCAGGCTCGAAGCGGCAGCCTCTGATATTTGGCCGAAACGTCGTTATCGCTGGGATGAGGCCGTCGTTAGACTCGGGACTTCACTCGGAGATCATCCCCATGCACGAGTACCTGAGTCCCAGCCGCTTCATCGATAGTGACCACCCCGCAGTGGTGGAGTTCGCGGAAACTCATCGTGGCGCCAGCAGCGATCCGCTGGAGCAGGCGGTGAACCTCTATTACGCGGTGCGCGAGGCCGTGCGCTACAACCCCTACACCTTCAGTCGCGATCCCGAGACCCTATGTGGCAGCCATGCCCTGGCTACTGGCGAAAGTTACTGCGTGCCCAAGGCCACCCTGCTTGCCGGCTGCGCGCGGCATTGCGGGATCGCCGCGCGGATCGGCCTGGCGGACGTGCGCAATCACTTGTCGACCCCGCGTTTGCTGGAGTTGCTGCGCAGTGATGTGTTTGCCATGCACGGCTATACCGAGCTGTACCTGCAAGGACGCTGGGTCAAGGCCACGCCGGCGTTCAACCGGAAACTCTGCGAGATGTACGATGTAGCGCCACTGGAGTTCGATGGCCGCCATGACAGCGTGTTCCACCCGTTCAATCGCCAGGGCGAGCAGATGATGGAATACGTGCTGGACCACGGACAATTCGCCGACGTCCCCGAGACCTTCTTCTTCAAACACCTGGAAAAGTGTTATCCGCATCTGTTCGCCGAGCAGATGCCGTTGCTGCTGGGCGACATGCAGAGTGATTTGAGTCAGGTCTGATCCGGCGTAGACTGCCTCGGCATTCATCACTGAGGAGCGGTCATGCTGAAGATCTGGGGTCGGAAAAACTCGTCGAATGTCAGGAAAGCATTGTGGTGCGCCGAAGAGCTCGGGCTGACCTACGAAGCGGTGGATGCCGGTGGTGCCTTCGGTGTGGTGGATACCCCGGAATATCGGGCGATGAATCCCAATGGGCGGATTCCGCTGATCGAGGACGACGGCTTTGTGCTGTGGGAGTCCAACACCATCGTGCGTTATCTCGCCGCGCGCTATGCCGCCGGCACGGCCTGGTACCCGAGCGATGTACAGGCGCGGGCTTCGGCCGAGAAGTGGATGGACTGGACCACCTCGACTTTCGCCGAACCCTTCCGGCACCTGTTCTGGGGTGTGCTGCGCACGCCGGCACAGCAGCAGGACTGGGACAAGATCAATGCCGCGCTGAACGGCTGCGGCGAACTGCTGGCCGTGGTCGACCAGGCCCTGGCCGAACATCCCTACCTGTCCGGCGAGGAAATCGGCATCGGCGATATCCCTCTGGGCAGCTTCATTTATGCCTGGTTCGAAATGCCCATCGAGCGCCCGCAATTGTCTAATCTGCAAGCCTGGTACGTTCGCCTGCAACAGCGTCCGGCCTACCGCAAGGCGGTGATGACCGCGTTGACTTAATACTGACTATCAATACGGGTGACTGTACTTGTGCGGCGTCGGCAAGCACCATTGGGTGTATCCGGCGCCGTTGCAATGCAGGCGGTCCGCCCTTACTTATAATGTTCTCCCTTCTTGGTGCGTAAATCCGATATGAGTTCCGCTCTGTCCATCCGGCAGCTAACCAAAACCTACGGCAACGGTTTCCAGGCCCTGAGTGGTATCGATCTGGATGTCGCCGAAGGTGACTTCTTCGCCTTGCTCGGCCCTAACGGTGCCGGCAAATCCACCACCATCGGCATCCTCTCGACCCTGGTCAACAAGACCAGCGGCACGGTGAATGTCTTCGGCCATGACCTGGACCGCGAGCCCGCCGCGCTCAAGCGTTGCATCGGCGTGGTGCCACAGGAATTCAACTTCAACCAGTTCGAGAAAACCTTCGACATCGTGGTGACCCAGGCCGGTTACTACGGTATCCCGACCAAGGTCGCCAAGGAGCGGGCCGAGCAGTACCTGACCCAGCTCGGCTTGTGGGACAAGCGCGATGTGCCGTCGCGCTCGCTGTCCGGCGGCATGAAGCGCCGCCTGATGATTGCCCGCGCCCTGGTGCACGAGCCGCGCCTGTTGATCCTCGACGAACCGACTGCCGGCGTGGACATCGAGCTGCGCCGTTCGATGTGGACCTTCCTCACCGAGCTGAACCAGAAAGGCATCACCATCATCCTCACCACCCATTACCTGGAGGAGGCTGAGCAGCTGTGCCGCAATATCGGCATCATCGACCACGGCACCATCGTCGAGAACACCAGCATGCGTCAGTTGCTCAGCCAGCTGCATGTGGAAACCTTCCTGCTCGACCTGAAGACCGACCTGAAGGTGGCGCCGCAACTGATCGGTTATCCAAGCAAACTGCTGGACAGCCACACCCTGGAAGTCCAGGTCGACAAAGCCGTGGGCATCACCGCGCTGTTCAGCCAGTTGGCCCAGCAGAACATCGAAGTGCTGAGCCTGCGTAACAAAACCAATCGCCTTGAGGAGCTGTTCGTGTCCCTGGTGGAGAAAAACCTGTCGAAGGTGGCGGTATGAGTTCCGAGCTACGGCCCAACCTTGTCGCGCTCAACACCATCGTCTATCGCGAAGTCCGGCGTTTTACCCGGATCTGGCCGCAGACCCTGCTGCCGCCGGCGATCACCATGGTTCTGTACTTCGTGATTTTCGGCAACCTGATCGGCCGGCAGATCGGCGACATGGGTGGTTTCACCTACATGGAGTACATCGTGCCGGGCCTGATCATGATGTCGGTGATCACCAACTCCTACGGCAACGTGGTCTCGAGTTTCTTCGGCAGCAAGTTCCAGCGCTCCATCGAGGAGTTGATGGTGTCGCCGGTGTCGCCGCACACCATCCTCATCGGCTACACCCTGGGCGGTGTCCTGCGGGGGCTGGCGGTGGGCGTGATCGTGACCCTGCTGTCGCTGTTCTTCACCCACCTGCAGGTGCATCACCTGGGCATCACCTTGCTGGTGGTGGTCCTCACCGCGACGATCTTTTCGCTGTTGGGCTTTATCAACGCGGTGTTCGCGCGCAACTTCGACGATATCTCGATCATCCCGACCTTCGTGCTGACCCCGCTGACCTACCTGGGCGGGGTGTTCTACTCCATCACCCTGCTGCCACCGTTCTGGCAGACGGTGTCGCTGGCCAACCCGGTGCTGCATATGGTCAACGCCTTCCGTTTCGGCATCCTCGGGGTTTCCGACATCCAGATCAGCGTGGCCATTACCTTCATGCTGGTGGCGACCGTGGTCCTGTACTTCGGTTGTGCCCGCCTGCTGGTCAGCGGTCGCGGCATGCGCCAGTAAGCCCGCGCAGAAACGACAACGGCCTCCCTCGGGAGGCCGTTTGCGTTTCTACAGCCGGCTCTGCTTGCGGCGGCGCCATTGCCGGCTGACCCACCAGCGCCAGTACAGCATCGTCAGGCAATAGGCGAGGGCGCCCAGCACCAGGCCAGCCACCAGCGAGCCCAGCAGGAACGGTTGCCAAAGGGTCGAGAGTTCGCCGCTGATCCACTCCCAGGTCAGCTCGTCGGGCAGGGTCCGGGCGGGTACGTTCATCAACCAGGCACCGACCTGATAGGTGCAGAAGAACACCGGCGGCATGGTGATCGGATTGGTCAGCCAGACCAGGCTCACGGCAATCGGCATGTTGCCGCGCACAGAAATGGCCAGCACGGCTGCCAGCAGCATTTGCGCCGGGATCGGCATAAAGGCCGCGAACAGGCCGACCGCCATGGCGCGCGCCACGGAGTGCCGGTTGAGGTGCCAGAGGTTGGGGTCATGCAGCAACGTGCCAAGAAAGCGTAAGGACTTGTGTTCCCTGATGCTGGTCGGATCTGGCATGTAACGTTTGAATAGGCGCCGGGGCATAAGGCTTCTCGGTCAGTTCAAGCGGCAAGTATGCCCGGATTCTAGAAGGCGCCCATTCAGACTTTGTGACAAATGATAAAGCCGGCCCCCGGTCCGCTGAGCTAAGCCAAGGAGTGGCAACACTCAAAAACTGCTCAAGGACGGGCTTATGCGCACAGGGATGCTGGCGTTTGCGGCGGGGCTTTTGAGCCTGCGCTTTTTGCCGGCGCTGCCAGCGATCGGATGGCTGGCAGTGCTGCCGGTAGTGGCCTTGATGCTGCTACCGTTTCGCACCTATCCATTGGCCCTTTTTCTGTTGGGCTTGGCGTGGGCCTGCATCAGCGCGCAATCGGCGCTGGATGATCGTTTGGCGGAACCACTCGACGGGCAGACTCGCTGGCTCGAAGGTCGAGTGGTGGGGTTGCCGCAGCAGGCCGAGGGGCTGGTGCGTTTCGAGCTGGAAGACGGGCGGGCGCGGCGCGGCCGGATCCCGCAACGCCTGCGCCTGGCCTGGTATGGCGGGCCGCCGGTGCACAGCGGCGAACGCTGGCGCCTGGCGGTGAAGCTCAAGCGACCTGCCGGCCTGGTCAATCTGCAAGCCTTCGATCACGAGGCCTGGTTGCTGGCCCAGCGCATCGGCGCCACGGGTACGGTCAAGGATGGGCAATTGCTGGCCGCCACCCGGGAGAGTTGGCGTGCGCGCATTCGCCAGCGCTTGCTGCAAGTCGATGCCCATGGGCGCGCCGGCGGCCTGGCGGCCCTGGTACTGGGCGACGGCTCGGGCTTGAGCCAGGAAGACTGGCGTGTCTTGCAAGACACCGGGACCGTGCACCTGATGGTGATTTCCGGGCAGCACATCAGCTTGCTGGCCGCGGTGATGTACGCCCTGGTGGCGGGGCTGGCCCGTTACGGCCTGTGGCCCGGACGCTGGCCCTGGCTGCCCTGGGCCTGCGGGCTGGCGTTCGCCTCGGCCCTGGGGTACGGGTTGCTGGCGGGGTTCGATGTGCCGGTGCGCCGTGCCTGCGTGATGGTTGCCCTGGTGCTGATCTGGCGTCTGCGCTTTCGCCACCTGGGCGCCTGGTGGCCGTTCCTGCTGGCATTGAATGCGGTGTTGTTGTTCGAGCCGCTGGCCAGCCTGCAACCAGGGTTCTGGCTGTCCTTTACCGCGGTGGCGGTGTTGATCCTGGTCTTCGGCGGGCGCCTGGGAGGCTGGCGCTGGTGGCAGTCCTGGACCCGTATTCAATGGTTGATCGCCATCGGCCTGTGCCCGGTGCTGCTGGCGCTGGGGTTGCCCATCAGTCTCAGCGGGCCGCTGGCCAATCTGCTGGCGGAACCCTGGATCAGCCTGCTGGTGCTGCCGCCGGCGTTGCTCGGCACCTTGTTGCTGGCGGTGCCTTACCTGGGCGAAGGCTTGCTCTGGCTGGCCGGTGGCTTGCTGGACCTGCTGTTCCGCGGCCTGACCCTGCTGGCTGCCCAGTGGCCGGCGTGGATAGCGCCGGCCATACCGCTCTGGGCCTGGAGCATCAGCGCGCTGGGAGCCTTGCTGCTGTTGCTGCCTGCGGGCGTGCCGCTGCGTCCCTTGGGCTGGCCGATGCTGTTGTTGGTGGTGTTCCCGCCGAAAAACACGCTGCCATATGGCGAGGCGGAAGTCTGGCAGCTGGATGTCGGGCAGGGCCTGGCGGTGCTGGTACGGACTCGCGAGCACGCGATGCTGTATGACGCCGGTCCGCGTTTTGGCGACTCCGACCTGGGCGCGCGGGTAGTGCTGCCGTCCATGCGCAAGCTGGGCGTCGCGCGCCTCGACCTGATGCTGCTCAGCCACGCCGATGCCGATCATGCCGGTGGCGCCGACGCCATCCAGCGCGGCCTGCCGGTGGCCAGGCTGGTCAGCGGCGATCCCGAGGGTTTGCCGGCCCATTTACCGGCAGAGCCTTGCGCCAGCGGTGAGCAGTGGCAATGGGACGGGGTGCGTTTTTCCCTGTGGCAATGGGCAGGTGCGCAGAACGGTAACCAGAAGTCCTGCGTGATGCAGGTCGAGGCCCAGGGCGAGCGTTTGCTGCTGACGGGGGATATCGATGCCCTGGCCGAGCGCGCCTTACTGGATACCCCGCTGGCCGTCGAGACCCACTGGTTGCAGGCGCCGCACCATGGCAGCCGCAGTTCGTCGTCCGCGGCCCTGCTCAAGGCCCTTGCGCCTTCGGTGGTGCTGATTTCCCGTGGGCACGGCAATGGGTTCGGGCATCCGCACCCGCAGGTCGTCGAACGTTATCGCCAGCAAGGGACCGCCATTTACGACAGCGCGGAGCAAGGAGCGCTACGGTTGATGCTGGGCACCTACACCGAACCGACGAGCCTGCGGGCACAGCGGCGCTTTTGGCGCAAATGGCCACTATCTCCTTAAATAACCGAGAGTTATTAAAGCCTGAAGGCATGCGACATCAGGTTCTTCGGTGCATTCGGCCCCTATGTTAGAGTGGCGCACTTTTTCGAGGGGACTGTCACTGTGTGGGAATTGGTCAAATCCGGCGGCTGGATGATGTTGCCGATCATTCTGAGTTCCATTGTCGCGGTCGGCATCATTGCCGAGCGTCTGTGGACCCTGCGGGCCAGCCGCGTCACCCCGCCTCATCTGCTGGGCCAGGTGTGGCGCTGGATCAAGGACAAACAGCTGAACAAGGACAAGCTCAAGGAACTGCGCGCCCATTCGCCCCTGGGCGAGATCCTGGCCGCCGGCCTGGCCAACTCCAAGCATGGCCGCGAGGTCATGAAAGAGTGCATCGAGGAAGCCGCCGCCCGGGTCATCCACGAACTGGAGCGCTACCTCAATGCCCTCGGCACCATCGCCGCCATGGCGCCGCTGTTGGGCTTGCTGGGTACGGTGCTGGGCATGATCGATATTTTCAGTTCGTTCATGGGCTCGGGCATGACCAGCAACGCCGCGGTGCTGGCCGGTGGTATCTCCAAGGCGCTGATCACCACCGCGTCCGGCCTGATGGTCGGTATCCCGGCGGTGTTCTTCCACCGTTTCCTGCAACGCCGGGTCGATGAGCTGGTGGTGGGTATGGAGCAGGAAGCCATCAAGCTGGTCGAAGTGGTGCAGGGCGACCGCGACGTCGATCTGGCCGAGGGCAAAGCGTGAAATTCCGCCGCAAGCCACGGGAAACCATCGATATCAACCTCGCGTCGTTGATCGACGTGGTGTTTATCCTGCTGCTGTTTTTCGTCGTGACCACCACCTTTACCCGGGAAACCCAGTTGCGCGTCGAGTTGCCGGAGGCCGTCAGCGGCTCGCCGGCCGAAGACCAGCAGACCAAGCAGCTGGATATCGCCATCAGCGCCGACGGGGTGTTTTCGGTGAACAACCAGGTGCTGCCCAAGAGCGACCTGGGCAGCCTGATCGAAGCCTTGCAGAAGGAGTCGGCGGGTGACACCAACCTGCCGCTGTCCATCAGTGCCGACGGCAAGGCCCAGCACCAGGCCGTCATTACCGCGATGGACGCTGCCGGCAAGCTCGGTTTCAGCCATCTGCGCATGACCACCGTCGAGGCGGCGCCAGCACCCTGATGGCCATGTCCGATCGTTTGCTCGCTGCCTGGTACAACGGCCATCCCGCGCTGAAACTGCTGCAGCCCCTGGAGTGGCTCTATCGCCGGGTGGTGGTGCGCAAGCGCGAACGCTTCCTGGCCGGTGAGGGCAATGTTTACCAGCCGCCGGTGCCGCTGGTGGTGGTCGGCAATATCACCGTGGGCGGTACCGGCAAGACGCCGCTGATCCTGTGGCTGATCGAGCATTGCCAGCGCAGCGGGCTGCGGGTCGGCGTGGTCAGCCGTGGTTACGGCGCCAAGCCGCCGCAGTGGCCATGGCGGGTCACCGCCGAGCAGAGCGCCGCTGTCGCCGGCGACGAGCCTTTGCTGATCGTCCAGCGCAGCGGCGTGCCGCTGATGATCGATCCCGATCGCAGTCGCGCCGTGCGAGCCCTGCTGGCCGCCGAGCCGCTGGACCTGATTCTCTCCGACGACGGCATGCAGCATTACCGCATGGCCCGCGACCTCGAACTGGTGCTGATCGACGCCGCGCGCGGGCTGGGCAACCGGCGTTGCCTGCCGGCCGGGCCGCTGCGCGAGCCGGTCGAGCGCCTGCAAAGCGTCGACGCAGTGCTCTACAACGGCGCCAGCGACGATCGCGAGGATGGCTTCGCCTTTCGCCTGCTGCCCACCGCCCTGGTCAATCTGCAAAGCGGCGAACGCCGCGGGCTTGAGCACTTCGCGCCGGGGCAGGCATTGCACGCGGTGGCCGGTATCGGCAATCCGCAACGTTTCTTCACTACCCTTGAAACGCTACACTGGCAGCCTGTCCCGCATGCTTTCGCCGACCACGCCGAATACAGCGCGCAGGCGCTGAGTTTCACCCCGGCGTTGCCGCTGGTCATGACCGAAAAGGATGCGGTGAAGTGCCGTGCCTTCGCGGCTCCCGACTGGTGGTACCTGGCGGTGGATGCTGTGCCATCCCCGGCCTTCGTGGCCTGGTTCGATACGCAGCTGATGCGCCTGTTGCCCGCTCGTCTTCTGCCTTAACGCTTCTATCCAGGGAATTCTCATGGACACCAAATTGCTCGATATCCTCGCTTGCCCGATCTGCAAGGGACCGCTCAAGCTCAGCGCCGACAAGACCGAGCTGATCAGCAAGGGCGCCGGCCTGGCCTATCCGATTCGCGATGGCATCCCGGTCATGCTGGAAAGCGAAGCCCGCACCCTCAGCACCGACGAGCGCCTGGATAAATGACCACAGCCTTTACCGTTGTCATTCCAGCCCGATTCGCCTCCACCCGCCTGCCGGGTAAACCGCTGCAGATGATCGCCGGCAAGCCGATGATCCAGCACGTCTGGGAACAGGCCTGCAAGAGCGCCGCCCAGCGTGTGGTGGTAGCGACCGATGATGCGCGAATCGTCGAGGCTTGCCAGGGCTTCGGTGCCGAAGCGGTGTTGACCCGCGAGGACCACAACTCCGGTACCGATCGCCTGGCGGAAGTCGCCAGCCAATTGGGCCTGGACGCGGACGCCATCGTGGTCAACGTCCAGGGCGACGAGCCGTTGATCCCGCCGGCGGTGATCGACCAGGTGGCCGCCAACCTGGCCGCCCACACTGAAGCGAGCATGGCCACCCTGGCCGAGCCGATCGAAGACCTCGAGACCCTGTTCAACCCGAACGTGGTCAAGGTGGTCAGCGACATCAATGGTTTGGCCCTGACCTTCAGCCGCGCCACCTTGCCGTGGGCGCGCGACGCCTTTGCGAAGAATCGCGACCTGCTGCCGGAAGGCGTGCCGTATCGCCGCCATATCGGT
This sequence comes from Pseudomonas sp. GW821-FHT02B10, assembly GCF_059421865.1. Taxonomy (NCBI): domain Bacteria; kingdom Pseudomonadati; phylum Pseudomonadota; class Gammaproteobacteria; order Pseudomonadales; family Pseudomonadaceae; genus Pseudomonas; species Pseudomonas sp. GW821-FHT02B10. Next base: position 28,202 of record NZ_JBWKVU010000006.1, read on the forward strand.
ATCTATGCCTACCGCGCCGGCTTCCTGCATGACTTCGTCAGCTGGGGCCCGTGCTGGCTGGAGAACACCGAGTCGCTGGAGCAGTTGCGGGCCTTGTGGCACGGCGTGCGTATCCATGTCGCCGATGCCCTGGAAGCCCCGCCTGGTGGTGTCGATACCGCCGAAGACCTTGAGCGCATTCGTCGCCTGCTGGAGGCCTGATGCGGGTTCTGTTTGTCTGCCTGGGCAATATCTGCCGTTCGCCGACGGCGGAGGGCGTACTGCGCCACAAGTTACGTGAAGCGGGGCTGGCCGACCGGGTCGAAGTCGCGTCCGCGGGCACCGGCGAATGGCACATCGGCAAGGCGCCGGACAAGCGCAGCCAGCGCGCGGCGCTGTTGCGCGGCTACGACCTGTCGGCCCAGCGCGCGCAGCAAGTCAGCAGCGCGGACTTTGCTCGCTACGACCTGATCCTGGCCATGGACGAGAGCAACCTGCGCAACCTCAAGACGCTGCAGCCGGCCCAGGGCAAGGCCGAGCTGGACCTGTTCCTGCGCCGCTACGAGGCGGCGGTGGACGAAGTGCCGGATCCTTACTACGACGGTGAACAAGGTTTCGAGCAGGTGCTGGACTTGATCGAGTACGCCAGCGACCGGCTGGTGATCGAGCTGAAGGGGCGGCTATGAGCTTGCATCTGCAGTCCCAGGTTTCCCTCAAGCCCTTCAACACCTTCGGCGTCGATGTGCGCGCGCAGCTGTTCGCCGAGGTCCACAGCGACGCTGACGTGCGTGAGGCGCTGGCCTGTTCGGCGCAGCATCGACTGCCGCTGCTGGTGATTGGCGGCGGCAGCAACCTGCTGCTGACCGCGGATATTCCAGCGCTGGTCTTGCACATGAGTACCCGTGGCATTCGTCTGCTGAGCGACGATGGCCAGCAGGTAGTAGTCGAAGCCGAAGCGGGTGAAACCTGGCATCCCTTCGTGCAGTGGACCTTGCAACAGGGCTTGTCCGGCCTGGAAAACCTCAGCCTGATTCCGGGGACTGTGGGCGCCGCACCGATGCAGAACATCGGTGCCTACGGGGTCGAGATCAAGGATGTGTTCGCCGGCCTGACCGCACTGGATCGGCAGAGCGGCGAGTTGCGCGATTTCAGCCTGGAGGAATGTCAGTTCGCCTACCGCGATAGCCTGTTCAAGCAAGAGGCTGGCCGCTGGCTGATTCTGCGGGTGCGTTTTGCCCTGGCCCGCAGCGAGCATCTGCACCTGGAGTATGGCCCGGTGCGCCAGCGCTTGAGCGAGCAGGGCATCGAGCAGCCGACGGCCAGCGATGTCAGTCGCGCCATTTGCAGCATCCGCAGCGAAAAACTGCCGGACCCGGCGGTACTGGGCAATGCCGGCAGTTTCTTCAAAAACCCGGTGGTGTCCGCTGCGCTGGCGGCCGAGATCAGGCAGCGGCATGCGGGGCTGGTGGGTTATCCACAGGCGGACGGGCAGGTGAAGCTGGCCGCTGGTTGGTTGATCGAACAGGCGGGCTGGAAGGGCTTTCGCGATGGCGATGCCGGGGTGCATCGTTTGCAGTCGCTGGTGCTGGTCAACTATGGCGGTGCCACGGGCTTGCAGCTGTTAAGCCTGGCACGAAGGATCCAGCAGGATATTGCCGAGCGCTTCCATGTTCAGCTGGAGATGGAGCCCAATCTCTATTGAGCCTGTTGAGCTAAGCTCAAGACGCGCCAGCAAAGCCTTGCACGGGTTCACACCCTGCAAGGCTTTTTTGTTAATTGCGGCTTAACTTAGCCTGCTAACAATGCAACTATTTGTACCCCCAAAGGCCCGGTGAAGACTCCCCGTCTTCATAAGAGAGCCCATTAGCCTGAGTCGATCTGCTCCTGCAAGTCGTTGTACTCAACGGCAGATTGCTCGACCCCATAAACGGAAAATATGCGGGCGTGCCCATGATTACCCTGAAACTCAACGGTCAAGATCACCCACTGGATGTCACCGAGGACATGCCGCTGCTCTGGGCTATCCGCGACGTGGCGGGCTACAACGGCACCAAGTTCGGTTGCGGCATGGGCCTGTGCGGCGCGTGCACCATCCATATCGACGGCGCCCCGGCGCGCAGTTGCATCACGCCGATCGGCTCGGTGGTCGGGCAGAACGTCAGCACCATCGACAACCTGCACAGCGACCCAGTCGGCAAAGCCGTGCAGCAGGCCTGGCTGGACAGCGCGGTGGCCCAGTGCGGCTACTGCCAGGGCGGGCAGATCATGTCGGCCACTGCCTTGCTCAAGGTCAACCCCAACCCCAGTGACGAACAGATCGAAGCCGCCATGGTCGGCAACATCTGCCGCTGCGGCACCTACAACCGGATCAAGACGGCGATCCGCCAGGCCTCCACCCACCTGAAGGAGGCCAAGGCATGAGCCAGCTGCCGAATGATTTTGCCTTGAGCAACCTCAGCCGCCGCGGTTTTCTCAAAGGCGTCGGAGCCACCGGCGCACTGGTGCTGGCGGCCAGCTGGGGCTGGCAGGACGCTTTCGCCGAAGAGAAGAAGTTCGGTGCCGACGGCATGCCCAACGGCTGGGTCGATGATCCCAAGGTGTACGTGAGCATCGCCGCCGACGGCAGCGTGACCGTGCTCTGCAACCGTTCGGAAATGGGCCAGGGTGTGCGTACCAGCCTGAGCATGGTGGTCGCTGACGAACTGGAGGCCGACTGGGCGCTGGTGAAGGTCAAGCAGGCGCCGGGCGACGAGGCGCTGTTCGGTAACCAGGACACCGACGGTTCGCGCAGCATGCGCCATTGGTACGAGCCGATGCGGCGCTGCGGTGCGGCGGCGCGGACCATGCTCGAACAGGCAGCGGCCGAACAATGGAAAGTCCCGCTGGCCGAGTGCCGGGCGCAGTTGCATAAAGTGGTCCACCAGCCGAGCGGCCGTGAACTGGGCTACGGCGCCCTGGCCGCCGCGGCGAGCGCCCTGGCGGTGCCGGCCCGCGACAGCCTGCGGCTGAAGCAACCCAGCGAATTCCGCTACATCGGCAAGGAGGGCACCCGCGCCATCGATGGTGCGGATATCGTCAATGGCCAGGCGGTCTACGGCGCCGACGTGCATTTCGACGGCATGCTCTTCGCGACGGTTGCACGCCCACAGGTCTATGGCGGCAAGGTCAAATCCTTCGATGGTAGCGCGGCGCTGAAGGTGCCGGGCGTGATCAAGGTGGTGCAGATCGACAGTCGTCCGCTGCCTTCCGAGTTCCAGCCGCTGGGCGGCGTGGCAGTGATCGCCAGCAATACCTGGGCAGCGATCAAGGGTCGCGATGCGTTGAAGATCGAGTGGGACGATGGCGTCAACGCCGGCTACGACTCGATTGCCTACCGCAAGGAGCTGGAAGCCGCGGCGCTCAAGCCCGGCAAGGTAGTGCGCAGCACTGGCAATATCGACGACGCCATGAGCAGCGCCGACAGCAGCCTGGAGGCCTCTTACTACCTGCCGCACCTGGCGCAGGCGCCGATGGAGCCGATGGTCGCCGTGGCGCGCTTCCAGGACGGCCAGTGCGAAGCCTGGGCTCCGAGCCAGGCGCCACAGGTGACCCGCGAACGTATTGCCGAGCGCCTGGGCATTCCCTTCGACAAGGTGACGGTCAACATCACCTTGCTCGGCGGTGGTTTCGGGCGTAAATCCAAGCCCGACTTCATCCTCGAGGCGGCGATCCTCGCCAAGGAAGTGCCGGGCAAGGCGGTACGGGTGCAATGGACCCGCGAAGACGATATTCACAACTCCTACTTCCACACCGTGTCGGCGGAATACCTCAAGGCCAGCCTGAACAAGGACGGCATGCCGTCCGGCTGGCTGCACCGCACCGTGGCGCCGAGCATCACCGCGCTGTTCGCCCCGGGCATGAACCATGAGGCCGCCTTCGAACTGGGCATGGGCTTTACCAACCTGGCCTATGCGATTCCCAACGTGCGCCTGGAAAACCCCGAGGCCGCTGCGCATACCCGGGTTGGCTGGTATCGCTCGGTGTCGAACATCCCCCACGGTTTCGCCATCCAGAGCTTTGTCGACGAGCTGGCTCACAAGGCGGGTCAGGACCCATTGAAGTACCAGCTCAAGCTGCTGGGGCCGGATCGTCAGATCGACCCACGGACCTTGAGCGAAGAGTGGAACTACGGTGAGTCGCCGGAGCGTTACCCGATCGACACCGCCCGTATGCGTGGCGTGCTGGAGACGGCGGCCAAGGCGGCGGGCTGGGGTCGCAGCCAGCCCAAGGGCCGCGGCCTGGGGCTGGCGGTGCATTACAGTTTCGTCACTTACGTGGCGGCGGTGATCGAAGTCGAGGTCAAGGATGATGGCACCTTGATCGTGCACAAGGCCGATATCGCCGTGGACTGCGGTCCGCAGATCAATCCCGAGCGTATCCGCTCGCAGTTCGAGGGCGCCTGTGTGATGGGACTGGGCAATGCGGTGGTGGGCGAGATCAGCTTCAAGGACGGCAAGGTCCAGCAGGACAACTTCCATATGTATGAAGTGGCGCGCATGTCCCTGGCACCGAAGGAAGTGGCCGTGCATCTGGTGACGCCACCGGGCGATGTGCCGTTGGGTGGTGTCGGTGAGCCGGGCGTGCCGCCGATCGCGCCGGCCCTGTGTAACGCGATCTTTGCCGCCACCGGCAAGCGCATCCGCAACCTGCCGGTGCGTTACCAGCTGCAGGGCTGGCAACAGGCGGGCAAGGCCTGATGGACAGCGTCGACCTGAATGTCCTGCGCAGCGTGCTGGAATGGCGCCGCGCGGGGCAGCGCGTGACCTTGTACAGCGTGGTCCAGACCTGGGGCAGCGCGCCGCGGCCACTGGGGGCCATGCTGGCTTTGCGTGAAGACGGCATGGTGATCGGCTCGGTCTCGGGCGGTTGTATCGAGGACGACCTGATCGCCCGTTTGCACGATGGCCGCCTGCCTCTGGACGGGCCGCCAGTACAGTTGGTGACCTATGGCGTGACCCGCGAGGAGGCCGCGCGTTTTGGCCTGCCGTGCGGCGGCACCTTGCGCCTGACCGAGGAGCGGGTTGGCGACCCGGCCTGGGTCGCGGAACTGCTGGCTCGTTGCGAGGCGCATGAAATCGTCGCCCGGGAGTTGAACCTGAGCAGCGGTGAAGTGCTGCTAAAGCCGGCCAGCAAGACCGATGTGCTGAGCTGCGATGACACCACCCTGCGGGCGATCTATGGCCCGCGCTGGCGGCTGTTGCTGATCGGCGCCGGGCAGTTGTCGCGGTATGTGGCGGAAATGGCGCGGCTGCTGGACTTCGAAGTGCTGATTTGCGATCCGCGCAAGGAGTTTGTCTACGGTTGGGAAGAGCAGCACGGGCGTTTTGTGCCGGGAATGCCGGACGATGCGGTGCTGAATATCGAGACTGACGAGCGTACGGCCATTGTCGCGCTGACCCATGACCCCAGGCTGGATGACATGGCGCTGTTGACCGCGCTCAATTCCCGGGCGTTTTACGTCGGGGCGCTGGGCTCTCGGGTCAATAGTCAGAAGCGTCGGGAGAATCTGGCCCAGCTGGGGCTGGAGCCGCAGGCCATCGAACGCTTGCACGGGCCCATCGGCCTGCATATCGGCAGCCATACACCGGCGGAGATTGCCCTGTCGGTGATGTCGGAGATCGTTGCCATCAAGAACGGCATCGACCTGTTGCAGAAAAAGCCGCCCCAAGTGGCTGCGCAGGTGAGCGCGTGAGCGAGTCGCTGTGCGCGGTCATCCTGGCCGCGGGGCAGGGCAGTCGTTTCCGACAGGCGGCGGGGGGCGGGCAAGACAAGTTGCTGGCTCCATGTCTGGGACGAGATGCGGTGATCAGGCCGGTAGTCGAGCAGGTCCTGAGGAACTTGCCCGCACTGCTGGCCTGTAGAATCCTGGTGACAACGCCGGACCGTACCGAGGTGATTGCCTTGGCCGAAGCCTATGGCTGCCAGGTGATGCTTCTGGATTCGCCGGGCATGGGCGACAGCCTCGCGGCCGCCGTCGCAGCCTGCGCCGATGCCAGTGGTTGGCTGGTGGTGCTGGGAGATATGCCCTTTATCCTGCCGTCGAGTATCGAGAGCGTGGTGCGGGAACTGGGCGAACAAATGATCCGGGTGCCTGTTTATAAGGGGGCCTATGGTCACCCGGTGGCTTTTGGCGCGGCCTTTGGTCAGGCGTTGCAGGGTCTTTCCGGGGATCGGGGAGCCAGGCCATTGTTTGCCGCGGGGCAGGTTGTCGAGGTGGAACTGGCGGATGCTGGCGTGTTGTGGGACGTGGATGTGCCGCAGGCGTTGGTTTTTACTGGTTGAGATCGCTGGGCTCGCTTTCGCGGCGGACATGTTGATCGAAAAATTGCAGGCATAAAAAAGCCCCGCCTGGGTGACCAGGCGGGGCTTTTTATCGGGCTAGGAATCAGACGAGGGGTTTAGGCTCGTGCTCTTCTTCCTGGGCCTTGGGCTTGTGCTCTACCACTTCTTCGACGGAGCGCGGGGCTTCGTCGGCGGCAGGCGCAGGTTGCTCGATGGCTGGTTCGGCAGCAGGAGCTACCTCGAACGCCTCGGCAACCACCGGCGCAGGCTCGGCAGCCACTACGGCTTCTGCCGGAGCTTCAGCGGCGGCAGCGGCAGCCAGCTCGGCTTCCTTCTGCAGACGCTCGGCTTCGCGCTTGCGACGACGCACTTCACGTGGGTCGTTTGGCGCGCGACCGGTGCTGGTCAGGGCGCTGACCGGAGCGGCCTCGACAACCAGTGCAGCCACTTCGGCGGCAGGCGCCTCAACCGGCGCTGCCGGTGCGGCAGCCACAGGCTCGGCAACTACAGGTTCAGCAGCCACGACTGTTTCAGCCACAACTTCTGCGACTGGTGCAGGCGCTTCGGCAACGATCGCCTCGGCGGCACGCTCGAAGGCACGAGGCGCTTCCTGGGCTGGCTCTGCCGCTGGTGCTTCGGCGACTGGCGCTTCGACCACTGGCTCGGCAACGACTGCAGGTTGTTCTGCAACAATTGCAGGTTGCGCAGCCTGTTCTTCGTGCTGTTCTTCACGAACCTGGGCGACTTCGACAGCAGGTGCTGCTGGAATCTCTACCGCAGTGGTGGCCTCGACGACCGGTGCTTCGACGATCGGTGCAGCTTCCTGGACGGCAGCGGTGGCACGTTCGGCCTGCTCGTGAGCCTGGGCTTCGGCCGGGGCGCTGATCACGGTGCTGGCAACGGCAGCAGTTACCGCCAGGCCTGCGGCCAGATCGGTGCTGCTTGGCTCTTCGCTGTTTTCTTCCGAACCTTCGATCACATTGCCGTTGGCGTCACGCTGACGCTCACGACGGTTGCTGCGACGACGCTGGCCACGGGAGCGGCGGCGTGGACGATCGCCCTCGGCGTTCTCCTGACCGTCTTCCTGCAGTTGCTCTTCGTTCGGCAGCAGCTCCTCTTCAGCTACGGCAGCGGCCTGTTCGGCGCGAGGTTGGCGCTCTTCACGCGGTGGACGCGGTTGACGCTCTTCGCGTGGCTGACGAGCCGGACGTTCTTCGGCGACAGCGGCAGCGGCAGGAGCAGCGTCCAGCGGTTCACGCAGTTCACGCACGCGTTCTTCACGCTCGCCGCGTGGCTTGCGGTCTTCACGTGGTGGGCGTGGTTGACGCTCTTCCCGTGGCGGACGTGGCGCGCGCTCTTCGCGAGCGGTGGCCTGGACTTCCTCGCGAGCCTCGCGGACTTCGCGTGGCTGACGCTCTTCGCGGGCTTCGCGCGGTGCGCGCTCTTCACGAGGGGCGCGTTCTTCGCGTGGCTTGCGCTCTTCGTCGCGGCGACCGTTGCGATTGCGGCTCTGCTGACGACCGTTGCGGCGTTCTTCGTTGCGCGCAGGACGTTCGGTGGCCGGCTTTTCAACCATGATCGGAGCGGCTGGCTCTTCCTTGGTGGCGAACAGGCTGACCAGGGATTTCACCAGGCCCTTGAACAGGCTTGGCTCGGCAACGGCGGCCGGAGCGGCAACCGGGGCGGCGGCCACTTCGGTTGGAACCGGTGCGTTGGCGCGGGCTGGAGCGGTCTTGACGGCGGCTTCCTGGCGAACCAGGGTGCGGGTCGCGGCGGCTGGCTGGACTTCTTCGGCTTCGGCAGCGGCAGCGGCGATTTCGTAGCTGGACTGGTTGATGCCGGCTTCCGGGCTGTCATCACGCAGACGCTGGACTTCGAAGTGCGGCGTTTCGAGATGGTCGTTCGGCAGAATGACGATACGAGCACGGGTGCGCAGTTCGATCTTGGTGATCGAATTACGTTTTTCGTTGAGCAGGAAGGCAGCAACCGGAATCGGCACTTGGGCGCGAACTTCGGCGGTGCGGTCTTTCAGGGCTTCTTCTTCGATCAGGCGCAGGATCGCCAGCGACAGCGATTCGACGTCGCGGATGATGCCGGTGCCGTTGCAGCGGGGGCAGACGATGCCGCTGCTTTCGCCGAGGGATGGACGCAGGCGCTGGCGGGACATTTCCAGCAGGCCGAAGCGCGAGATGCGACCGACCTGGACGCGAGCGCGGTCGGCTTCCAGGCATTCGCGGACTTTCTCTTCCACGGCGCGCTGGTTCTTGGCCGGCGTCATGTCGATGAAGTCGATGACGATCAGGCCGCCGATGTCACGCAGGCGCAGCTGGCGAGCGATTTCTTCCGCTGCTTCCAGGTTGGTCTGCAGGGCGGTTTCTTCGATGTCGCTGCCTTTGGTGGCGCGCGCCGAGTTGATGTCGATGGACACCAGGGCTTCGGTCGGATCGATAACGATGGAGCCGCCGGAAGGCAGTTCGACGACGCGCTGGAAGGCGGTTTCGATCTGGCTTTCGATCTGGAAACGGTTGAACAGCGGAACGCTGTCTTCGTACAGCTTGATCTTGCTGGCGTACTGCGGCATCACCTGGCGGATGAAGGTCAGGGCTTCGTCCTGGGCTTCAACGCTGTCGATCAGCACTTCGCCGATGTCCTGGCGCAGGTAGTCACGGATGGCTCGGATGATCACGTTGCTTTCCTGGTAGATCAGGAAAGGCGCTGCGCGGTCCAGCGAGGCTTCTTTGATGGCGGTCCAGAGTTGCAGCAGGTAGTCGAGGTCCCACTGCATCTCTTCGCTGCTGCGGCCCAGGCCGGCAGTGCGAACGATCAGGCCCATGTCGGCAGGGGCGACCAGGCCGTTCAAGGCTTCGCGCAGTTCGTTGCGCTCTTCGCCTTCGATGCGACGGGAGATGCCACCGGCACGCGGGTTGTTCGGCATCAGCACCAGGTAACGACCGGCCAGGCTGATGAAGGTGGTCAGGGCTGCACCCTTGTTGCCACGTTCTTCTTTTTCGACCTGAACGATGACTTCCTGGCCTTCGCTCAGGACGTCCTTGATATTGACGCGGCCTTCGGGAGCTTTCTTGAAGTATTCGCGGGAGATTTCTTTGAGGGGCAGGAAGCCGTGGCGCTCAGAGCCGAAATCGACAAAGGCAGCCTCGAGGCTTGGTTCGATGCGAGTGATACGGCCTTTATAGATGTTGGCCTTCTTCTGCTCGCGTGCACCGGATTCGATGTCCAGGTCGTAGAGGCGTTGGCCATCTACCAGTGCAACACGCAACTCTTCGGGTTGAGTTGCGTTAATCAGCATTCTTTTCATGTAGTACCGTCGGTTTCCGGGCTGCCGGAAACGGCGTTCGGCACACACGACTTCTCACGGTCGGTGTCAGGTGCGTCAGGAGCGGTTGGCCGCTCCAGTGTCTAGCGAAATCCGGCCAGTTGGGGCGAACTCGCGACTCACGCGTCCTGCTTGCTGGGGTGACAAAAGGCACCTCTTAAGCAAAAGCTCAATCAGGAGGAGGAATCAACCGGCGACTGTGGACGAGATGAAGCGTCTTGATAAAGCCTAATGCTACACAGTCCGACGGTTGTGCATCTCCACCCTACACGTATCCCTGATAATTCGGGTGCTGCCGCGCGCAGAATCCGCAGCGGGTTGGCATTTACCGTGAGCTCCGAAAGGGGAACTCACGCATCATGGCTAATTTAGGCGGTGTTTCCGAAGCGCTCGCTCGGGTTCGTTCGTAGCTGACTGCACTTTGTGAACTGGCCGTGAATATTTGCTCGAAAGGCGAGTGGAAACTCTGCTTTTCGGCGTGCTTCAGGCCTCATGTCACCTGCGCTTGTTACAACTGCAAAACTCCACCGTTCGTAGCGAAAGCCCCGTAGGACGGCCTCGCATCCTGGTGAATTGCGTTGGTCAGGGCCGGCTGTTGGCCGTTGGTCCGCTGTCCAGGCCGCTTTTGGCGGCGTTCGCGACTATAGCAGTAATCATTAAGTGCTTCAATTCCATAAAAAATTGTTATCATTTGCGCCATGACGACTACTGCCCCCTCGACCCCAGGCGTTCAACTGCTTGAGGTCTCGCCGGAATATGCCGGCCAACGAATCGACAATTTCCTCCTCGCTCGGCTCAAAGGCGTGCCCAAGACCTTGATTTACCGCATTTTGCGCAAAGGCGAAGTGCGGGTGAACAAGGGCCGGATCAAGCCCGAATACAAGCTGCAGGCGGGCGATATCGTGCGCGTGCCGCCGGTGCGCGTGCCGGAGCGTGACGAACCTGTGCCCGTGGCGCAGGGGTTGTTGCAGCGCCTGGAGGCTTCGATTGTCTATGAAGACAAAGCCCTGATCGTGATCAACAAGCCCGCCGGCATCGCTGTGCATGGCGGCAGCGGTCTGAATTTCGGGGTGATCGAAGCCTTTCGTCAGTTGCGTCCGGACGCCAAGGAGCTGGAGCTGGTCCATCGCCTCGACCGCGATACTTCCGGCCTGCTGATGATCGCCAAGAAACGCAGCATGCTGCGTCATTTGCATGAAGCCTTGCGCGGCGATGGTGTCGACAAGCGCTACATGGCGCTGGTGCGCGGCAACTGGGCGACCTCGATCAAGCAGGTCCGTGCACCGCTGCTCAAGAGCAACCTGCGTTCCGGCGAGCGCATGGTCGAAGTGAATGAAGAGGGCAAGGAGGCCTTGACCGTGTTCAAGGTGCTGCGCCGCTTCGGTGACTTCGCCACCATGGTCGAAGCCAAGCCGGTGACCGGTCGTACTCACCAGATCCGTGTGCATACCCTGCATGCCGGGCATTGCATTGCCGGCGACAGCAAGTATGGCGATGACGATTTCACCAAGGAAATCCGCGACCTGGGCGGTAAGCGCCTGTTTCTGCATGCCTACATGCTGACCGTGCCGTTGCCCGATGGCGGCGAGCTGAAATTGCAGGCGCCGGTGGATGAAATGTGGGCCAAGACCGTGGAGCGCCTGAGTGCACCCTGATTACAAACTGCTGATCTTTGATTGGGACGGCACCCTGGCAGACTCCATTGGTCGGATAGTCGAGGCCATGCATGTGGCCTCTGATCGCTCGGGGTTTGCCCGGTGCGACGATTTTGCGGTCAAGGGCATTATCGGCCTGGGATTGCCGGAGGCGATCCGCACGCTGTATCCGCACATCAGCGATGCCGAGCTGGTAGATTTTCGTCAGCACTATGCCGATCACTACATCGCTCTCGAGTCTGAGCCTTCTCCGTTGTTCGCCGGAGTGGTGCAGTCTCTCGAAGCTTTCCGGCGCGAGGGATATCATCTGGCGGTCGCGACCGGTAAGGCGCGGCGTGGCCTGGATCGGGTGTTGAAGGCGCATGGCTGGGAAGATTATTTCGACATCACCCGCGCTGCCGACGAAACCGCGAGCAAGCCTCATCCGTTGATGCTCGAGCAGATCCTGGCTCATTGCGAGGTGCGCCCCGAGCAGGCGTTGATGGTCGGGGATTCCTCTTTCGACCTGCTGATGGCGCGTAACGCAGGCATGGCATCGGTTGCGGTCGGTTATGGCGCGCAATCGCTGGAGGCCTTGCAGGCTTACGAGCCGCGCCTGTCTATCGATAGTTTTCCTCAATTGCATGCCTGGCTCGGCCAGCGGGGCAATTGAGTCTTTTGGGGTAAAAGCATGAGCGACGAATGGAAAGCGCCGAGTAAATCGGCTGCCGACAGTGCTGACGACAAGAGCTGGAAGCTGCTGGAAAAGACCCTGCTGGCCGGTGTGCAAGAGCAGCGGCGTTCGCGGCGCTGGGGGATTTTCTTCAAGCTCCTGACCTTTGTTTATCTGCTTGTGGCCCTGGCGCTGTTTACGCCGTTGATGGATATGGAAAAAACCGCCACCCGCGGGGGCGGTTACACGGCGTTGATCGAGGTGACGGGCGTGATCGCGGACAAGGAGTCGGCGAGCGCCGACAACATCGTGACCGGCTTGCGTGCGGCTTTCGAGGACTCGAAGGTCAAAGGCATTGTGCTGCGTATCAACAGTCCTGGCGGTAGCCCGGTGCAGTCGGGTTATGTCTATGACGAAATCCGTCGCCTGCGTGGCTTGCATCCGGATATCAAGGTGTATGCAGTGATTTCCGACCTGGGGGCTTCCGGCGCCTACTACATTGCCAGCGCTGCCGATCAGATTTATGCCGACAAGGCGAGCCTGGTCGGTTCCATTGGGGTTACGGCGGCCGGTTATGGTTTCGTCGGCACCATGGAGAAGCTGGGTGTGGAGCGTCGTACCTACACCTCGGGTGAGCACAAGTCGTTCCTGGATCCGTTCCAGCCGCAGAAGCCCGAGGAAACCCAGTTCTGGCAGGGGGTGCTGGATACCACTCATCGCCAGTTCATCGCCAGCGTCAAGCAGGGGCGTGGCGAGCGTCTCAAGGACAAGGATCATCCGGAGCTGTTCTCCGGCCTGGTCTGGTCCGGCGAGCAGGCGCTGCAACTGGGCTTGATCGATGGGCTGGGGAGTGCCAGCTCGGTTGCCCGGGATGTGGTCGGCGAGAAGGAGTTGGTGGATTTCACCGTGCAGGAGTCGCCTTTCGATCGCTTCTCGAAAAAGCTGGGCGCCAGTGTTGCCGAGCATCTGGCCATGTGGATGGGCTTTCAGGGGCCGACACTGCGTTGATTGCGCTGTTTTAAAAAAGAGCCGGCCCTATGGGCCGGCTTTTTTAGTGTGGGTGGTCAGGGGATTTCCACGCTTTCGGCGAGCAGCATGTCTACCAGGCGGATCAGCGGCAGGCCGATCAGGCTGCTGGCGTCGCTGCCCTCGGTGCTGCGGAACAGGCTGATGCCCAGGCCCTCGGCCTTGAAGCTGCCGGCACAGTCATAAGGCTGTTCGGCGTGCAGGTAGCGTTCGATGCGGGCAGGGCTCAGCTCGCGCATATGCACGGTGAAGGGTATGCAGTCGACCTGGCAGTGGCCGCTCTTGCTGTTGAGCAGGGCCAGGCCGGTGAGAAAGGTCACGCTGGCGCCGCTGGCGGCGAGCAATTGCTCGCGCGCCTTTTCGAATGTGTGGGGCTTGCCGATGATGCGCTCGCCGAGCACCGCGACCTGGTCCGAGCCAATGATCAAGTGTCCCGGGTGGGTGGCGGCCAGTGCTCGGGCTTTCTCTTCGGCGAGGCGCTTGACCAGGCCGCTGGCGGATTCCCCGGGGCGGTGGCTTTCGTCGATATCTGGAGAACTGCAGGTAAATGGCAGGCGCAGGCGGGTGAGCAATTCGCGCCGGTAGGCCGAGCTTGAGGCAAGTAATAAAGGCAGCATGCGCATCTCCTGAGGCTGGCCGCGAATTCTAGCGGGGCTTGCAAGTGACGGACAGGGCTGAATTTCCTTTGACATGGCCGGGGGCATCCCTATAATGCTGCGCCTATGTTGAATGACCCGATTCCACCTCACGTTGACCCGCGCAAATTGGCTGACCGTGGCACCACCCTTCAAGGTGAACTGCTGCTGGCCGATTTGAAGAGACTCTGCGACCCGCTTTCCGACGATGTCGGTACGGTGCAGGCTAAATTCGTTTTTGAACGAGATGAACGTAAATCTGTGGTGATCCACAGCTTTATCGACACTGAAGTCAAAATGGTTTGCCAGCGTTGTCTTGAGCTGGTCACCCTGCCGATCCACAGCGAATGCAGTTACGCTGTGGTGAAGGAGGGTGCGAATACCCAGTCGTTGCCGAAAGGTTATGACGTGCTGGAACTGGGCGAAGATCCTTTGGATCTGCAGGCTTTGATCGAGGAGGAGCTTTTGCTCGCCTTGCCCATCGTGCCTGCTCATCATCCGGAAGAATGCCAGCAGCCGGCGGGTCTCGATGAGCCCGAACCGAGCGAGGACGAGGTAACGCGGTCCAACCCGTTCAGTGTATTGGCGCAGTTAAAGCGTGACCCAAACGTTTAGGAGTTAATCAATTATGGCTGTTCAGCAGAACAAAAAATCCCGCTCTGCCCGTGACATGCGTCGTTCGCACGACGCTCTCGAGGCTAGCACCCTGTCCGTAGAAAAGACCACTGGTGAAGTTCACCTGCGTCACCACGTATCGCCAGAAGGCGTATACCGTGGTCGTAAAGTGATCGACAAGGGCGCTGACGAGTAATCCTTGTCCGCTCAAGTCATCGCGATTGACGCAATGGGCGGGGACTTCGGTCCCCGCAGCATTGTTCAGGCCAGCCTTGCTTGCCTGTCTGTCACCCCCTCGCTGCACCTGGCCCTTGTCGGTCAACCTTTCCTTCTAGAAGAACTGATTTCCGGTCATTCGGCTGTGGATCGCGCGCGCCTGACGGTTGTGCCCGCCGCAGAGGTCATTGGCATGGATGAAAAACCTTCCCAGGCTCTGCGTGGCAAGCCGGACTCCTCCATGCGGGTGGCGTTAGAGCTGCTGCGTGATGGCAAGGCCCAGGCCTGTGTCAGCGCCGGCAATACCGGTGCGCTGATGGCGTTGTCGCGTTATGTGTTGAAAACCCTTCCGGGCATCGATCGTCCGGCGATGGTGGCGGCTATTCCAACCCAGCGCGGCTATTGCCAACTGCTGGATCTGGGGGCAAACGTCGATTGCAGCGCCGAGCACCTGTTTCAGTTCGCGGTCATGGGCTCGGTGGCAGCCGAGACGCTGGGGGTCGTTCGTCCGCGAGTGGCGTTGCTCAATATCGGTACTGAAGACATCAAGGGCAATCAGCAGGTCAAGCTGGCAGCTAGCCTGCTGCAGAATGCCCGGGGTCTGAATTACATCGGTTTTGTCGAGGGCGACGGGTTGTATCGCGGCGAGGCGGACGTGGTGGTGTGCGACGGTTTTGTCGGCAATATCCTGCTCAAGTCCAGCGAGGGGCTGGCGACCATGATTGCCGCGCGTATCGAATCCCTGTTCAAGCAAAACGCGGTTTCCCGTGTGGTCGGTGCTCTGGCGCTGCCGCTGATGCGGCGTCTGCAGGCCGATCTGGCGCCGGCGCGACACAATGGTGCGAGTTTTCTCGGCTTGCAGGGAATAGTCGTGAAAAGCCACGGTTCGGCAGGGGTTCAGGGTTTCCAGAGTGCGATTCAACGGGCGTTGATCGAGATCCAGGAAAACCTCCCGGAGCGCCTGCATGGGCGGCTCGAAGATCTGTTGCTTTAGGCGTTTGCACTCGGAAATGCTTAAATGTGACCGCTCAGTTCAATTGGCCATCCAACTCTCAGTTTCTTGCGTCCACCACGGTGGGGCGTCAATTCTCCGACGACAAGATCATTAGGGGCTTGTTACATGTCTGCATCCCTCGCATTCGTCTTTCCTGGACAGGGCTCGCAGTCCCTCGGCATGTTGGCCGAGTTGGGCGCGCAGTACCCGTTGATCCTCGAAACCTTCAAAGAAGCTTCCGATGCTCTGGGCTACGATCTCTGGGCCTTGACCCAAGAGGGTCCCGAAGAGCTGCTCAATCAAACCGACAAAACCCAGCCGGCCATTCTGACCGCCTCTATCGCCCTGTGGCGTCTATGGCTGGCGGAAGGCGGGGCGCGCCCGGCATTCGTTGCCGGCCACAGCCTGGGTGAATACAGCGCGCTGGTTGCCGCTGGCAGCCTGACTCTGGGCGAAGCCGTGAAGCTGGTAGAGCGTCGCGGCCAGTTGATGCAAGAAGCCGTTCCTGCAGGGCAGGGCGGCATGGCGGCGATTCTCGGCCTGGAAGATGCCGATGTGCTGGCCGCTTGTGCCGAAGCCGCACAAGGCGAAGTGGTCAGCGCGGTCAATTTCAACTCCCCGGGCCAGGTGGTGATCGCCGGCGCCAAGGCTGCTGTCGAGCGCGCCATCGAGGGTTGCAAGGCGCGTGGCGCCAAGCGCGCCATGCCATTGCCCGTCAGCGTGCCATCACACTGCGAGCTGATGCGTCCGGCTGCCGAGCGTTTCGCCGAGTCGATTGCCGCCATCAACTGGCAGGCGCCACAGATTCCGTTGGTACAGAACGTCAGCGCTGATGTGGCGCCGGATCTCGAAACCCTCAAGCGCGACCTGCTGGAGCAGCTGTACAAGCCGGTGCGTTGGGTGGAGTCGGTGCAGACCCTGGCCGCCAAGGGCGCTACCCAGCTGGTCGAGTGCGGTCCGGGCAAGGTCCTGGCGGGTCTCAACAAGCGCTGCGCCGAAGGCGTATCGACCTCTAACCTGAACACCCCAGATGCCTTCGCTGCCGCTCGCGCAGCGTTGGTCTGAATTAGGAGAAGCCTGCATGAGTCTGCAAGGTAAAGTTGCATTGGTTACCGGCGCCAGCCGCGGTATTGGCCAGGCCATCGCGCTTGAGCTGGGTCGCCTGGGCGCGATCGTTGTGGGTACCGCAACCTCCGCTTCGGGCGCCGAGGCTATTGCTGCCACGTTGAAGGAAAACGGCATTCAAGGCACTGGCCTTGAACTCAATGTCACCAGCGACGAGTCCGTTGCTGCCGTACTGGCCAGTATTCAGGAGCAGTTCGGCGCGCCGGCGATCCTGGTGAACAACGCCGGTATTACCCGTGACAACCTGATGATGCGCATGAAAGACGACGAGTGGTACGACGTGATCGATACCAATCTGAACAGCCTGTATCGCCTGTCCAAGGGCGTTCTGCGCGGCATGACCAAGGCTCGCTGGGGTCGAATCATCAGTATCGGTTCGGTGGTGGGTGCCATGGGCAACGCTGGCCAAGTAAACTACGCCACCGCCAAGGCCGGTCTGGAAGGTTTCAGCCGTGCTCTGGCGCGTGAGGTCGGCTCGCGGTCGGTTACCGTGAATTCGGTGACTCCGGGTTTCATCGATACCGACATGACCCGCGACTTGCCTGAAGCGCAGCGTGAAGCGCTGCAAACACAAATTCCGCTGGGTCGTCTGGGGCAGGCTCAAGAGATCGCGCAAGTGGTCGCTTTTCTTGCATCCGACGGTGCGGCATACGTGACCGGGGCTACAATCCCGGTGAACGGCGGGATGTACATGTGAGTTAAATGTGACGGATTGCTTCAAAAAAATGTCATACGAGCTGTCTAAAATCCGTTATAAAGCTGCAATCAATTTATAGGCAGGTGGCCAAAGGGTTTGAGGAGTGAAGCTTTCAGTTGAAAAGCTGAAAAGCCTTTCTATACACTTACCCACTGGCCAGCTGCCTGAATTTGTCCATTAGGAGTGAAAACAAGGTATGAGCACCATCGAAGAGCGCGTCAAGAAAATCGTTGCTGAGCAACTGGGCGTTAAAGAAGAAGAAGTTGTTAACACCGCTTCCTTCGTTGAAGACCTGGGTGCCGACTCCCTTGACACCGTTGAGCTGGTGATGGCTCTGGAAGAGGAATTCGAGACCGAAATCCCTGACGAAGAAGCTGAAAAGATCACTACCGTTCAAGCAGCTATCGACTACGTTACCAGCCACCAGGCCTAATCGTATTTAGTCGTCTTTTGCTGTCATGGAAAAACCGCACTGCCGTTACGGCGTGCGGTTTTTTCTTTAGGCCTGATGCAAAGTGTCGTCATTAGAAAAAAGGAGAGTGCTGTGTCGCGTAGACGCGTCGTAGTCACCGGTATGGGTATGTTGTCGCCACTGGGTACGGATGTTCCGAGCAGCTGGCAGGGCATTCTGGCTGGCCGCAGTGGCATTGGTCTGATCGAACACACCGACCTTTCTGCCTATTCCACCCGTTTTGGCGGCTCGGTAAAGGGCTTCAATGTCGAGGAATACCTGTCGGTCAAAGAGGCCCGCAAGCTCGACCTGTTCATTCAATACGGCTTGGCGGCCGGTTTTCAGGCAGTGCGTAATGCCGGCCTGGAAGTGACCGATGCCAACCGCGAGCGAATCGGCGTTGCCATGGGCTCGGGTATTGGCGGTTTGACCAATATCGAGGAAACCAGCCGTACGCTGCATGATTCCGGCCCGCGTCGAATTTCTCCGTTCTTCGTGCCTGGCTCGATCATCAATATGATTTCCGGATTCCTGTCCATCCATCTGGGTGCCCAGGGGCCGAACTACGCCATTTCCACGGCCTGCACCACAGGTACCCACTGCATTGGCATGGCGGCCCGCAATATTGCCTTTGGCGAAGCTGACGTGATGATCGCCGGTGGCGCTGAAATGGCCGCCTGCGGCCTGGGCATGGGCGGCTTTGGCGCATCCCGCGCACTGTCGACCCGCAATGACGAGCCAACCCGTGCCAGCCGTCCTTGGGACAAGGGGCGTGATGGCTTCGTGCTGTCCGACGGTGCCGGCGCGCTGGTGCTCGAAGAGCTGGAGCATGCCAAGGCCCGTGGCGCGACCATCTATGCCGAACTGATCGGTTTTGGCATGAGCGGCGATGCCTACCACATGACTTCGCCACCCGCCGATGGCGCCGGCGCGGCGCGTTGCATTGCCAATGCGCTGCGTGACGCCAAGCTGAACGTCGAGCAGGTGCAGTACATCAATGCCCACGGTACTTCGACACCTGCCGGTGACCTGGCGGAAGCCGAGGCGATCAAGAGTGTGTTCGGCGATCACGCCTACAAGCTGGCGATCAGCTCCACCAAGTCCATGACCGGCCATCTGCTGGGTGCCGCGGGTGCCATCGAGGCCATCTTCAGTGTGCTGGCGATCAACAGCCAGGCAGCGCCACCGACCATCAACCTCGATGAGCCGGACGAAGGTTGCGACCTGGATTTCGTGCCGCACACCGCGCGCAACATGGACATCGACGTGGTGCTGTCCAACTCCTTCGGGTTCGGCGGTACCAACGGCTCCCTGGTGTTCCGCCGGTTCGCCGGCTGATGGACAGCTGGGTCGACGGTCAGCCGGCTGACGTACTGTCGCTCAAGGACCGTGGCCTGGCTTATGGCGATGGTCTGTTCGAGACCATCGCGGTGAAGGCGGGCCAGCCCTTGTTGCTGAAGCGGCACCTGCTGCGCCTGGCCGAGGGCTGTTCGCGCCTGGCCATCGCTGTCGATCAGGCGTTGATCCGCAGCGAGCTCACCGCCTACGCCTCGCTGCTGGGGGAGGGCGTGCTCAAGCTGATCCTCACCCGGGGTGACAGCCAGCGCGGTTATGCCGCCGATCCGCGGGCGCAGCCGCGGCGAATCCTCCAGGGTAATGCGCCGGCCGCTTATCCGGCGGCGTATGCCGAGCAGGGGGTTCGACTGTTCCCTTGCACCACCCGCCTGTCCGAGCAGCCCTTGCTCGCCGGCCTTAAGCACCTCAACCGACTGGAGCAGGTTCTTGCCCGTTCCGAGTGGCAGGACGGCGAGCATGCCGAAGGCCTGATGCTCGACGTTTCCGGGCGGGTGATCGAGGGCGTGTTCAGCAATCTGTTCCTGGTGCGCGACGGTGCCTTGTTCACGGCCGATCTGAGCCGTTGCGGGGTCGCCGGAGTGATGCGCGCTGAAATATTGTTTCAGGCCGCGTCCTTGGCTATCCCCACGGAAATCGCCGACATCAGTCTCGAACAGTTGCAACAGGCCGACGAGGTCTTTGTCTGCAACAGTGTCTATGGCATTTGGCCGGTGCTTGCCTGTGGCGCACTGCGCTGGTCGGCCGGACCGCTCACCCGTAAACTGCAACGCATTGCCCGCACGCTACTGGATGCCTGATTTGTGAGACGTAAACTATTGCTTCTGCTGGAGACCGGACTGGTTCTGGCAGGTCTGGCGCTGGGCGCCTCGGCCTGGAAGTTGAACTCGGCGCTGGAGCAGCCTCTCAACCTGACCCAAGAGCAATTGCTCGACGTGCCGGCCGGCTCGACGCCAGGCGGTACCTTCAACCGTATGGAAGCCAATGGCGTTCTCAAGGACGCGTTCTGGCTGCGCCTGTACTGGCGCTTCAACATGGAAGGACAGCCACTGCACAGCGGCGAATACCGCATGACCCCAGGGATGACCGCGCATGGCCTGATCGGGGTCTGGCAGCGTGGTGAAGTGGTGCAGTACAGCCTGACCCTGGTGGAAGGCTGGACCTTCCGTCAGGTGCGCGCGGCGTTGGCCAAGCATGACAAGCTCGAGCAGACCCTGAATGGGTTGAGTGACAGTGAAGTCATGGAAAAACTCGGTCATGGTGGCGTTTTCCCCGAAGGCCGGTTCTTTCCCGATACCTACCGTTTCGTACGTGGGATGACCGATGTCGAGCTGCTGGAAAAAGCCTACAGCCGCCTGGACGAGGTGCTGGCCAAGGAATGGAACAAGCGCTCGGCCGATGTGCCTTATACCGAGCCTTATCAGGCGCTGATCATGGCCTCGCTGGTGGAGAAGGAAACCGGAGTGGCCCAGGAGCGCGGACAGATTGCCGGGGTATTCGTGCGCCGCATGCAGGTGGGTATGTTGCTGCAAACCGATCCGACGGTGATCTATGGTCTGGGCGAGCGTTACAACGGTAAGTTGACCCGCGCCCTGCTGAAGGAAGCGACCCCCTACAACACCTACGTGATCAGTGGCTTGCCGCCGACGCCGATCGCCATGGTCGGTCGCGAGGCGATCCATGCCGCGCTCAACCCGGTGCCGGGCAGCAGTCTGTATTTCGTGGCGCGTGGCGATGGCAGCCATGTGTTCTCCGACGATCTGGATGCGCATAACAATGCCGTGCGCGAGTTCCAGCTCAAGCGTCGCGCCGATTATCGTTCCAGCCCGACACCGGCGGGCAGCCCGGCGGCTTCCGAAGCTCCGGAGTCGACTCCGGCGGCGTCACCCGATACAGCGCCCGAGGCGGTTCCGCAGGCGTCCCCTGAAGAGCCTTCTCAGGAGGCTCCCCAAGTGAGCCCGGAAGTACCGCCGCAAGCACCGCTCGAAACTCCCGTCGAGCCCGAGCCGAAAAGCCCGCAATGACTTTGATTAAGGACTGCCTGTGACTGGCTTGTTTATTACTCTGGAAGGCCCGGAAGGCGCGGGTAAGAGCACCAACCGCGAATACCTGGCCGAGCGCCTGCGCGCCGCTGGCATCGAGGTGTTGCTGACTCGCGAGCCGGGCGGTACGCCCTTGGCCGAGCGGATCCGCGAGGTGCTGCTGACCCCTGGCGACGAGGTCATGAATCCCGATACCGAGCTGTTGCTGGTGTTCGCCGCGCGCGCCCAGCATCTGGCCGAGGTGATTCGTCCGGCGCTGGCCCGTGGCGCGGTGGTGTTGTGCGACCGTTTTACCGATTCCACCTACGCCTATCAGGGCGGTGGTCGTGGTTTGTCCGTGGAGCGCATCGCGACCCTGGAGCAGTTCGTTCAGGGTGAGCTGCGACCCGACCTGACCCTGGTGTTCGACCTGCCGGTCGAAGTGGGTCTGGCCCGCGCCAGTGCCCGTGGCCGTCTGGACCGTTTCGAGCTGGAAGGTCGGGTATTCTTCGATGCGGTACGCCAGGCATACCTGAAGCGCGCGGCAGCCGATCCGGCGCGTTACCTGTTGGTGGATGCGGCGCAGCCGCTGTCCCAGGTCCAGCAAGCACTGGACGCCCTGTTGCCGAAATTGCTGGAGCTGCACCGTGGCTGAGGCCTTTCCCTGGCAGGACGAACTCTGGCAGCAGCTGGCGGGCCGAGCGCAGCATGCCCACGCCTATCTGCTCCATGGCCCGGCGGGCATCGGCAAGCGTGCGCTGGCCGAGCGCCTGATGGCGCGTCTGCTGTGCCAGCGTCCGGCCGGACTGGATGCCTGCGGGCAATGCAAGTCGTGCTTGCTGCTGCAGGCCGGCAGCCATCCGGACAACTACGTGCTGGAGCCGGAGGAAGCGGACAAGGCGATCAAGGTTGACCAGGTGCGCGAGCTGGTCAGCTTCGTGGTGCAGACTGCGCAATTGGGCGGGCGCAAGGTGGTGCTGATCGAGCCGGTGGAGTCGATGAACATCAACGCTTCCAACGCGCTGCTGAAAAGCCTCGAAGAGCCGTCCGGCGATACGGTGTTGCTGCTGGTCAGCCACCAGCCGAGCCGTTTGTTGCCGACCATCAAGAGTCGCTGCGTGCAGCAGGCCTGTCCTCTGCCCAGTGAGGCCATGAGCCTGCAATGGCTGAGCAAGGCCCTGCCGGACTGCTCGGAAGAGGAGCGGGTCGAGCTGTTGACCCTGGCGGCCGGTTCGCCCCTGGCGGCTGTCAGCCTGCAAGCCCAGGGCGCGCGCGAGCAGCGGGCGCAGGTGGTCGACGGGGTGAAGAAGTTGCTCAAGCAGCAGCAATCGCCGACCCAACTGGCCGAAGGCTGGAATGCGATACCCTTGCTACTGCTGTTCGACTGGTTTTGCGACTGGTCGAGCCTGATCCTGCGTTATCAGCTGACGCAGGACGAGGATGGGCTGGGATTGGCCGATATGCGCAAAGTGGTGCAGTACCTCGCGCAGAAGTCCTCCCAGGCCAAGGTTCTGGAGATCCAGGACTGGATCCTTGCGCAGCGCCAGAAGGTGTTGAACAAGGCCAACCTCAATCGGGTGCTGTTGCTCGAAGCCTTGCTGGTGCAGTGGGCCGCACTGCCTGGCCGCAACTGACGGTGGCGTCTGGAAATAAACCGAATCTCCGGCTGCCGCTCGGGCCGGCCTGTTCATTGACCGAATGTGGTTGTCGCTTCTTATGCTTGTAGATTCCCATTGTCACCTCGATCGCCTCGATCTCGCCGCCCATGACGGCTCCCTGGATGCCGCCCTGGACGCGGCTCGTCAGCGCGGTGTCGGGCATTTCCTGTGCATTGGCGTCAGCGCCGACAATGCGGCCGACGTCAAGGCTTTGGCTGAGCGTTATGACGACGTCGATTGCTCGGTGGGTGTCCATCCCCTGGATGTCCAGCCTGGCGCCGCGCCAGCCCTCGACTGGCTGCTGCGGGAGTTGAATCACCCGCGGGTGGTGGCCATCGGCGAGACCGGCCTGGATTACCACTACGAGCCGGAAGCCGCGCAGTTGCAGCAGGAATCCTTCCGCCTGCACCTGCAAGCCGCCCAGCAGACCGGCAAGCCGGTGATCGTCCACACCCGTGGCGCGCGCGCCGATACCCTGACTCTGCTGCGCGAAGCGGCGTTGCCGCAAGCCGGGGTCCTGCACTGCTTCACCGAAGACTGGGACATGGCCAAGGCCGCGCTGGACCTGGGTTTCTACATTTCCCTGTCCGGGATTGTCACTTTCCGCAATGCCGATGCACTGCGGGACGTGGCGCGCCAGGTGCCGGCCGACCGTTTGCTGGTGGAAACCGATTCGCCGTACCTGGCGCCGATTCCTTATCGCGGCAAGCCCAACCTGCCGCAGTACGTGCGTGAAGTCGCCGAGTTCCTGGCCATGCTGCGTGGGGAGCCCTACGAGCGTTTTGCCGAACAGACCACCGAGAACTTCAAGCGTCTGTTCCCGCTGGCGCACGTCAAGGGCTGAATCGCAGGCAAAAAAAACCCGGGTTCTGGGGGGTGAATCCGGGTTAAGACCATTAGGAGTAAAACAAAGGCACACCATCCCTTGGTACCTTCATCGGCGCTTCACTTGGGGGAGATGTCACGCCGACATTTCAAGTATTGATCACTATTGAATTCAGTCCAGTTGGCCTTGCTCGTTTCTTAAACAAATTTGGAATACGAGCGCTTCGCTTGAGTTCTCATTGCCGGGCGATGTCAGCCACAATGGCGAGAGTCTCGTCGATTACGCGCTTTTCGGTATAGAAATGCGGTGAAAGTCTAACCCCGGGGCCACGGGGAATACACACCACCTGCTGCTGTTGCAGCGCCTCATGAACTGCCTGATTATCGATGCCATCGATACTGAACGAAAAAATTCCGCCGCGTCGGGCGGGGTTGAGCGGGGTGTGCAGGCGTACGCCGGGGATAGCATTCAGGCCATCCTGGAGCCACTGGACCCGTTCGGCGATCAAGGTCGCCACGTGTTCCATGCCCACTTCTTCCAATAACGACAGGCTTGCTTCCAGGGCCATGGCGCCGAGCATGTTCGGGCTGCCGCACTCGAAGCGCCGCGCGCTCTTGGCCGGTTCCCATGCGCTGCGGCTGTAATCGCCCATGTGTTCCAGCATGTGCCAGCCGAACTCATGGAGCTTGAGCTGCGCGCGCAGCTCGCTGCGGCAATAGAACACACCGAGGCCTTCAGGCCCGAGCATCCATTTGTGGCCGTCGGCCATGGCGAAGTCGCATTGATAGGCCTGGACATCGAAGGGTTGGGCGCCCAGTTGCTGGATGGCGTCGATGCAGAACAGCACGTTCTGTTGTTTGCAGCCGGCGCCCAGGCGCTGCAGGTCCAGGCGCAGGCCGCTGGCGAACTGCACCGCGCTGATCGCCATCAGCCGGGTGCGCGGCCCGCAGGCGGCCAGCAGAGCGCCTTCCGGATCGTCGCCCTTGAGGCCGACCTGCAGCACTTCCACACCCTGGCTGGTCAGGGCTTCCCAGACGACGCGGTTGGAGGGGAATTCCTCGTCGCTGATGACGATCTGGTCACCTTGTTCCCAAGGCAGACCAAAGGCGACGAATGACAGCGCCTCCGAAGTATTTTTGACCAGCGCGATGTCATCCGTTGACGGTGCATTTAGCAGGCGCATCAAGCGTTCGCGCAGGCGTTGTTCAAGGGCCATCCAGTCCGGATAGTCCCGTGCGCCCAGCAAAACGTTCTCTTTGGCGAAGCGCGCCACGGCTTCGGCGGCCCGATTCGGCCAGGGGGCGACAGCTGCGTGATTCAAATAACGCAGGCCCGGGGCCTGTACAAATTCATCAAGAAACATAGTCATGGTCGGATGATCCGTGCATTTTGGCGCAATTTAGGCATAATACGCGGCTTCGATTTTGACCCCGACAGACCTTTTCTTATGCAGAAAGAACCTCGTAAGGTCCGTGAGTTTCGTCGCCGTGAGCAAGAAATTCTCGATACCGCGCTCAAGCTGTTCCTCGATCAAGGTGAAGACAGCGTCACCGTCGAGATGATCGCTGATGCCGTTGGTATCGGCAAAGGGACCATCTACAAGCACTTCAAGTCCAAGGCGGAGATTTATCTGCGCCTGATGCTCGATTATGAGCGCGACCTGAACGAGCTGCTGCACTCTGCCGATGTCGACAAGGATAAGGAAGCCCTGTCCCGGGCCTACTTCGAATTCCGCATGCGTGATCCACAGCGTTACCGGCTGTTCGATCGCCTGGAAGAGAAAGTGGTCAAGGGCAACCAGGTGCCGGAAATGGTCGAGGAGCTGCACAAGATCCGTGCTTCCAACTTCGAACGCCTGACCTTGTTGATCAAGGGCCGCATCAGCGAAGGCAAGCTCGAAGACGTACCGCCTTACTTCCACTATTGTGCGGCCTGGGCGCTGGTGCATGGCGCGGTGGCGCTGTATCACTCGCCGTTCTGGAGCAACGTGCTGGAAGACCAGGAAGGCTTCTTCCAGTTCCTGATGGACATCGGCGTGCGCATGGGCAACAAGCGCAAGCGCGACCCCGATAGCTCCGGCAGCTGATTCATTCAGTGGTCTTATGGCGCCATGATTTCTCTATATGGCGCAGTGTCCCAGGAATATACTCAGGCATGGGACTTGCCAAAACCTGATTTTTGAGTCAGGTTTTGGTCGGTTCACTCTTCCTTCGCCGGAGTCATCCATGATCGTTGATCGTCAAGGCAGGCGTTTTCGCAATCTGCGTATCAGCCTGACTTCTGCCTGCAACTACGCTTGTACCTACTGCGTGCCCAACGGCAAGCGGCTGGTGGCTGCCCAGGACGAGTTGTCGGCCGAGGCCATGGCGCGCGGCGTGGCCTATCTGATCGAGGCCGCAGGCATCGAACGCCTGCGGATCACCGGCGGCGAGCCCCTGGTCAGTCCGAAACTCGAAGCCTTCATGGCGGCGGTGGGGCAAATGGGGCTGGAAGACATCAGCCTGACCACCAATGGCCAATTGCTCGCACGCAAGCTGCCGTTGCTGGTGGATGCCGGTATCCGGCGTATCAATGTTTCCCTCGATACCCTGGACGCCTCGGCTTTCCGCGGCATTGCGCGTGGCGGCGATCTGGCGACCGTGCTCGACGGCATGGACCAGGCTCGCGCGGCGGGCATGAAAATCAAGGTCAATATGGTGCCGCTGCGCGGGCAGAACCTGGACCAGGTAATGCCGCTGCTCGACTACTGCCTGGAGCGTGGCTATGAACTGCGCTTTATCGAACTGATGCGCATGGGCCACCTGGCCAGCGATTCCAACGCTTTCCTGCAGCAGTTCGTCAGTCTGCAGCAACTGCTGAGCCTGATCGGCGAGCGCTATGAATACCTGCAGGCCGATGCGCCGGTGGACGCCACCGCAGTACGCTATGAAATTCCGGGGCAGGGTCATTTCGGCGTGATCGCCAACGAAAGCGTACCGTTCTGCCGGACCTGCTCGCGCCTGCGGCTGTCGTCCACCGGCTGGCTGCACGGTTGCCTGTCGTCGAGTAATCGGCATTACGTCGGCGATCTGCTGGACAAGCCGCGCCACCAGGCCTTGCCAGCCTTGCAGCGCTTGCTGGTCAAAGCCTTGGGCGACAAGCAGGACGTGGCATTCTCCGGTGGTGCGACGGTGATGAAAATCATCGGCGGCTAAACCCCATCTCCCTGATCCCCGTCCTCTGTAGCCGCTGCCGCAGGCTGCGATCGAGGGCGTAGCCCTCGCCAATCCAGGCGACCCATTTCTCTCCAGCCAATAGCCTTCACCAGGTTTGTGGCTGCTGCGCAGCCATTCGCAGCCTGCGGCAGCGGCTAGAGGAGCATGAGCTGGCGCGGAAGCTGCATCTCGTGGCCATTCGCCGGTTTTCCGTCACCGGCTTCTGGAGGGAAGGATGCGTAGCCTGGTTTTGCTGCTGGCTTTTTTGGGGCTCGGCGGCTGCATGAATGTCAGCGATATGGGCGAGGGCGTTCGCTATCACATGAGTGATGCGGGTTTTCTCGATCACAGTAATACCCAGCGCTCCAACTCGTTCCGTGTTCAACCGGACTCGTTCATTTTCATCGCCCAGGGCGCCTTTGCGCCGCCGGGTAGCGCTTACCCGCGCCCCAACGTGGTGGCCGAGGAAGCCTTCAAGGGCTTTATCGAATACTTCCCCATGATCCGCCGCGCCCGGGCGCCGGAAGGCCTGGACCAGGCCATGGCCGAGGCCCGTGAGGTGGGTGCGCATTACCTGCTGTACACCCGTTTTGCCAAGGCCGACGACCGCATCGGCAACTCCGATGAATGGTTCGACCAGGAGGCCGTGGATCGCCTGGGGATCGACAACGGCGTGATTCAGATCATGCTGATCGAGACTAGTACCCAGTATCTGATCGACACCGCACGGATTCGCAGTCGTGGCGGTTTACTGACGTTCCACGACAAAAAGCCGGAAGACCTGCTTGGCCCGCCGCTCGAACAATACGCTCGCAGCCTGTTAGGCTTGAGCGATTAAGCCAAGCACGAGGAGAGCAGTATGAGTGGTCCGGGCAAAGCCAGCGATCTGTTGGCGCAGATTCCCAAGGCGCAGAAGGGCTTGCCGCCGGTCCACCTGTGGAACCCCGACTTCTGTGGCGATATCGACATGCGTATCGCCCGCGACGGCACCTGGTACTACCTGGGTACCCCCATTGGCCGCAAACCGATGGTTAAGCTGTTCTCCACTATCATTCGCCGCGACGGCGACGACTATTTCCTGATCACCCCGGTGGAAAAGGTCGGCATCAAGGTCGATGACGCGCCCTTTGTCGCCGTCACCCTGGAGGTTGAAGGGGAAGGCGAGGCCCAGGTCCTGCGCTTTACCACCAACGTCGACGAGCAGGTCAGCGCCGGCAGCGAGCATCCGCTGCGGGTGGTAATCGACCCGCAAACCCAGGAGCCGGCGCCTTACGTTCATGTACGCAGCAATCTGGAGGCGCTGGTGCACCGCAACGTGTTCTATCAACTGGTGGAGCTGGCGGTGAGCCGTCCGATCGACGGTCAGAACTGGCTGGGCGTCTGGAGCGGCGGGGTGTTCTTCCCGATCGGCCTGGAGCCCTGAGCTGCGAAACCTCTTGTTGATCGAATAAATATCTTGCGACGAAGATCCCGTTTCGGGTATCAATTTGTACATGATTAGACATGTTCGATTTGACAAGAAAAAACGCGTGGTCGATGAACTGATCCGACGCATCGAAAGCGGCCTCATGGAGGACGGTTTCCTGCTGCCGGGCGAGCATCAGTTGGCCCAGGAATTCTCGGTGAGTCGTGGCACCTTGCGCGAGGCCCTGGCCGAACTCAAACGCCGCAACTACATCGCCACCCAGAGCGGGGTCGGCTCCATCGTCACCTTTGACGGTGTGGTGCTGGACCAGCAAAACGGCTGGGCCCAGGCCCTGGCGGATAGCGGGGCGCTGATCAACACCGAGCTGCTGCGCCTGGAAGCGGTGCAGCGTCCCGACCTGCTCAGTCGCTTCGGCACTGACCAGTTCATCGCCCTGGACCGGCGCCGACGCTCTACCGACGGCACCGTGGTTTCCCTTGAACGTTCCCTGATGCCTGCCACCGGAGGCCTGGAAAGCCTGCCGCGAGTAGGGCTGATCGATGATTCCCTGACCATTACCCTGGCCGCCTACGGCTATATCGGCGAGCGCGGCGATCAATGGATCGGCGCCGAGCCACTGGGTGAAGAAGAGGCACGACTGCTGGGACGTCCGGCCGGCAGTGTGTTTCTCAAGGCCCTGCGGACCACCTATGACCGCCGCGGGCGTTTCATGGAGCAGGTGGAGAGTTTTCTCGACCCGCTGCACTTTCGCCTGCACCTGGAATTCGGAGCGCAGAAATGATCCCGCTGGATCGCGCGCTGGGCGCCTTTTACGGGCTGGCCCTGGGCGATGCCCTGGGCATGCCGACCCAATCCTTGAGCCGACAGCAGATCAAGCAGCGTTTCGGTGCCATCCATCGCCTAGAGGACGCCGGCCCCGATCAGCCGATTGCCGCCAACATGCCCAAGGGCTCGATCACCGACGACACCGAGCAGGCGATCCTGGTCGGCGACCTGCTGGTCGCGGGCAAGGGCCGGATCGAACCGGCGGCGCTGGCCCACAGCCTGATCGAGTGGGAAGCGGCGATGCAGGCCAAGGGCTCCCAGGACCTTTTGGGCCCCTCGACCAAGCGCGCCATCGAGATGATCCTCGCCGGCCATACCGCGGAAGAGGCCGGGCGCTACGGCACCACCAACGGCGCGGCGATGCGCATCACCCCGGTGGGCATCGCGGCGAACGTCGACGATGTCCAGGGCTTCATCCGCGCGGTGGTGGAAGCTTGCCAGGTCACCCATAACACTACGCTGGGTATCTCCAGCGCGGCGGCGGTGGCGGCGGTAGTGTCCGCCGGGATCAATGGCGTGCCGCTGGGCGACGCCTTGCAGATCGGTGTGCAGATCGCCCTGGAAGCGGAGCGGCATGGTCACTGGGTGGCTGGCGGCCGTATCGCCACGCGCATCAGTTGGGCGCGCACCCTCAGTGTCGAAAGCGACAAGGCGCTGCTGGCCGATCTGCTGTACGACGTGATCGGCACCTCCGTCGCGTCCCAGGAATCGGTGGTGGTGTCCTTCGCCCTGGCGCATCAGGTGGCCATCAGCGAGCTGCAGGAGTTCGAGGCGCTGTGCATGGCCGCGAGCCTTGGGGGCGACACCGATACCATTGCCGCCATCCTCGGCGCGATGCTCGGTGCCTGCCAGGGGATGGAGTGCTGGCCGGCCGCCTTGATCGAGCAGATCAAGCAGGTCAACGACCTGGACCTCGAACCGCTGGTGCAGGGGCTGCTGGCCCTGCGTTAAAGACTGGCTGCATGACCAAGGCTCCCACCACCTGCGCGAGCCGTCGCTGAGGCCTATTTGCCATGGATAGCAGGAATACGGCTAGGAATGCCGGGATGTCTGATCGACTTCCGAAATTGCCGACAATCACAACAAAGGCAACAGGAGTTTTTTCATGAGTGCATCGAACCCCGGGCAAAGCGCCGGGCAACTGGAAACCCGCGGCATCGAGCCGGTGCCGGAAGGCGAGTGCAACGGCCATCCGCTGCAACTGTTCTGGGTCTGGTTCGCCGCCAATATCAGCATCCTCGGCTTGCCGCTGGGGGCGACCCTGGTGGCCTTTCGTGGCCTGTCGATCTGGCAGGCGATCATCGTTGCCATCCTCGGCGCCGCCGGTTCGTTCGCGGTGGTGGGGATCATCTCCATCGCCGGGCGTCGCGGGCGGGCGCCGAGCCTGACGCTGTCGCGGGCGATCTTCGGCGTGCGCGGCAATATCGGCCCGACCCTGGTGTCGCTGATGTCGCGGGTGGGCTGGGAAACCGTCAACACCACTACCGCTGCCTTCGTCCTGCTGTCGCTGTGTTCGATCCTGTTCGGCTCGCCGGTGGAAGCCAAGAGTGCGCCGCTGCTGACCCTGCTGTTCATCGGCATTTTCGTGCTGCTGACCCTGGCCGTCTCCGGCCTCGGACACGCCACCTTGCTGGTGATCCAGAAGTGGGCCACCTATGTGTTCGGTGCGCTGAACCTGCTGGTGGGCGGCTTCCTCTGCGCCACCATCGACTGGAGCGCGGTGTTCAACGCCACCCCGGCGCCGTTGAGCGCGATGATCATCGGTATCGGCACCATGGCCGCGGGCACCGGTATCGGCTGGGCCAATACCGGTGCCGACATGTCGCGTTACCAGCACAGTAGCGTCAAGGCCTCGCGCCTGGTGGCATCGGCGGCCTTCGGCGCCGGCATTCCGCTGGTGCTGCTGATTACCCTGGGTGGCCTGCTGTCGGTGGGCAACGATGACCTGGCCTCGGCCACCGACCCGATCGTGGCGATTCGCGACATGCTGCCGACCTGGATGGCGGTGCCGTACCTGATCACCGCTTTCGGCGGTCTGCTGCTGTCGAACAACCTGTCGGTGTACTCGGCCGGCCTGACCACCCTGACCCTGGGGCTCAAGGTCAAGCGGGTGTACGCGGTGGTGGTGGACATCGTGGCGATCTTCGCCGGTTCCATCTACTTCATGCTGATCGCCGAGAGTTTCTATGGGCCGTTCATTACCTTCATTTCCTTGCTGGCGGTGCCTCTAACCGCCTGGGTCGGGATCTTCGTGGTCGACCTGATCCACCGTCACTACTACAGCCCCAAGGATCTGCTGGACGTCAGCCCGAGCAGCGCCTACTGGTATCGCGGCGGTGTCGAATGGCGGGCCTTCGGTGCCTGGGCACTGGCTATAGTGCTGGGTTTCAGCTTCACCACCATCGGCACCAGCGCCGACAACGTCTGGTTCGCCGGGCCGCTGGCCGATTCCTGGCTGGGCCATAACGGCCTGGGCTGGATCGTCACCTTCCTGGTAGCCGGCGGCGTGTATGCCGCGCTTGGCGGGGCCAGGGATCGCCGCGGTGCTTTTGTCGAGAATGCCAATGCCTAGAATGCTGCACACCGGCCAGGTTATCGTCGATCTGGTGATGTCCGTGGAGCGCCTGCCGAGCTCCGGCGGCGATGTGCTGGCGCAGTCCGCCAGCTTCGAGGCCGGCGGCGGCTTCAACGTGATGGCTGCCGCCCAGCGTAACGGCTTGCCGGTGCTGTACCTGGGGCGACACGGCAACGGTCGCTTCGGGGATCTGGCACGTGAGGCGATGCGCGCCGAGGGCATCCGGATCGCTCTCGAGGCCAGCCGCACCGAGGACACCGGCCTGTGCGTGGCGCTGACCGAAGCCACGGCCGAACGCAGCTTCATTTCCTATATCGGGGTGGAAGGCCAGCTGTCGGCCGAGGACCTGGACGGTGTCGCGGTGCAGGCCGATGACTTTGTCTATGTCAGCGGCTACAGCCTGCTGCATGTCGGCAAGGCCGAGGCTTTGCTGGACTGGCTGCTGGCCTTGCCGCAGGGGATCCAGGTGGTGTTCGATCCGGGCCCGCTGGTGGAATCGCCGGACTCCGCGGCCATGCGCCGGCTGCTGCCGCGTATCGATATCTGGACCAGCAACAGCGTCGAGGCCTTGCGCTTCACCGGGACCTCGACCATCGCCGAAGCCCTGCGACACCTGCATGACGAACTGTCGCAGGAGGTGTTGCTGGTGGTCAGGGACGGGCCGCAGGGCTGCTGGGTCAGCCAGCATGGCCATAGCGCCCATGTGCCGGGCTTCAAGGTTCGGGCGGTGGACAGCAACGGCGCTGGCGATGCCCATGCCGGAGTCTTCGTCGCAGCGCTGGCGCAGGGGCTGGAACCGTTGCAGGCGGCGCGCCGGGCCAACGCCGCGGCGGCCCTGGCGGTGACCCGCTGGGGGCCGGCCACCGCGCCGGGTGCAGCGGAGGTGGATGCGCTGGTCAATGGGGATAGCGTCCGAGCCTAGGCGTTTGCCGGCTGAACGAGAGCGATCGCGAGCAAGCTCGTTCCCGCCGGGAGTAGGCCTGCTCGCGATCCATGGTTTATCCCGCCTTGCGCAATGCCTCGATCAGTTCCTGCTTGCTCATGGTCGAGCGGCCGCGAATGTTCTTCGTTCGGGCCTCCTTTAGCAGGCTGTCCTTCGTCTGGGTGCTCAGCGACGTCGTGCTGTTGCGGGCATGTCCTTCACGGCTGGCGACGGCACGCCTGGCCGAGGACTGGCGCGCGGCGGTTTTTTCCGAGGCCGGTGTGCGTTGCCCGGAACCGCCGGCCCGTTCCCCTCCACCGGACTGCTTGTTCACCGTGGCCCAGGCGCGGGCTTCGGCCTCGTCCTTGGGCACGCCCTTGGCTTCGTAGCCGGCTTCGATATGCGCGGCCTTGCGCTTCTGTTCGGCGGTGTATTTGGCTTTGCTTCCACGAGGCATGAGGGCTCTCCTTTGGCAATGGGTACCTGAAGTTGGGGCGGGGAAAAGGCCGATAAGTGCCCGGGAATCGACGGATGGGCTCTGGATACCCTGCCAGAGGGTGTGATCGCTATCACAGAAGCACGGCATTTCGCGCAAGAGGGGCAGGCCAGGGCGGCCCGAGGTTTGCCAGGGCGGGGGAAGTCTCGCACAATGCCTGCCCCGGAAATGGATGCGTCTGACGAATTCTCAGGCCTTTTCGCGAGTTACTCATGGATGATTCTCACGCCCCAGATCAGGGGCGGCTGATCGACACGGCACGCCTGCCGTCAATCCCCTGTTGTGCCCATCCAACCCCGTCACCGGTCTGTCGCTGCCGTGCGGTTGGTCGTGGCCTGTTTTTAAAGGAATGAACCAATGAATACCCGGATGTTTTTGGCTGCGGCTCTGTTGGGCGGCAGCGTGCTGCTGGCCGGTTGTGGCGACAAGAGTGAAAAGGTCAGCCAGCCCGTCGCGCAGGTCGATACCCGGCAACAGGAAATAGAGAAATACAACCAGTACGTCGGTGCGGCGAACAGCATCAGCGAATCCTTCCAGACCTTCCTCCAGCGTTACCAGCAGTACGAGGTGCCGGCCCTGGCGGGCAAGGCGCCGATCACTGCCTTCAGCATTGGCAACGATATCCTCATCGATCGCCTGAGCCGGGCCCTGGACGGCGCCCTGGCCATCGATACGCCGATCCCGGAAGTGGACCAGGCGGCCCAGGCCTTTTCCGCGGCCCTGAAAACCCTCTCGCCCTTGAGCCATGAACTGCAGAACTACGCCACTTCCAAGGGCTACCTGAGCGACAACGGCGACCTGGCCCGTCGCCAGGGCCAGGCCTACCTGGCCGCCCTGACCGCGGTCAGCGAAAAGGAGCAGGACTTCTACGCCGGCCTTGGGGCGCGTGACCTGGCGCTGACCAAGCAGGCATTCGATGAGGCGCCGAAAGACACCGCGGCCTACTACCGTGCCGGGCTGATCTACTACGGCAAACTCAACACCGCGGATGCCGAGACGCTGTTCGCCGAACCGAACGATCCGCAGGCCCTGGCGGCCTTCGAGAAGTCCCTGGCACTGGTGGCCGACGCGGCCGCGGGCTGGAATGGCAAGGTCAGCGCCCAGGCCGCACAGAGCGGCAAGTCGTGCGGTGGCGGCATGCTGGAAATCAATGAGTTCATCGGCCAGTCGCGTTCGATCGTCCGTGATGTCAAGGACGGGGTGTACAAGCGCGCTCCCGAGGGCGCGATGAAGAACCTGCCGGCACACATGCAGAGTTCGAGTATCGTCCGCTCGGCCAACCGCTACAACCGCACCTACGGCAACATGATCAATCGCTTCAACCATCCGACCTGCTGAGTCGAGGTGGCTGGCGCCCGCGTCGTCACGCGGGCGCCAGTAACGCTGAGCGGCTGCCCGCGGCCGTCGGCCAGGCGTCCAGTTTGCGGGCCATTTCGACGCCGGTAGCCGTCAGCTTGATCGGTGGGTCCACGATATGTTCGCCCGCCTGGTCGCGGTTGACATGGCCCTCCTGGATCAAGCCGAGTTCCTCCGCCGAGGACAGCAGTCCGGCCAGGTCAGCCTGGAGTTGATCATGATGTCGCCTCCATGGTTTTTTTTGAGTCGCTACCTGATCTTGGGCTGCCGGCGATTTTGATGGGTGCCTGATGAGCGACGAACAGTTCAGGTGTTCTGCGCGACCCCTTCGGGTTTCAGCCCGCGCCAGACCAGGCGCCCGACGCTGATCAGCCAATTCAGCAGCGCGATGCCCAGCACCGTGAGCATCAGCGCCGACATGCCCTGTTCGACGATGATCCGCCCGGCCAGCAGCGGAAAACCGAATACCCCGATGAAGTAGGCCAGGCTGAACAGCAGCAAGGCTTGCGAGGTGTCGCCGGGCGGAGCTTCGTTGGCGGCCAGGCCGTTGATCACCGAGTACGTCAGGCCGTAGCCGATCCCCAGCACCACGGCGGCCAGCAGATAACTCACCGCGTCATCGACCAGCAGCTGGAACATCAGGATCGACCCCAGCATCAGCCCCGAGAGCAGGCATGCCGCGCGATAGGCGTCGCGCTTGACCACGAAGCCGGCGATCAGCAAACGGCTGCCGATGGCGGCTGCCATGAAGCCGAGAAAGAACAGCGAATAGTCCAGCGAGCGGGAGGCCGCGTAGCTGGTCTGGAAACTCGACAGGCCACCGAATACGCAGCCGCCGAGAGCGACCATGAGGATCGGGAACAACGCCTTCGACGAGAGCACCCGAGCGCTGCTGGCGCAACTGATTTTCGCCACGCCGGTCCCCAGATGGCTGGGGTGTCTTTTCAGCATCGCGCCCAGGCGCCAGAAGATCAGCACGCCGATCAGGCTGGCGGCCGCGGCAAGCAGAAACGCCGTGCTCAACGGGTAGCCCAGGGCATTGGCCAGTCGCCCCAGCAACGGGGCCGAGCCGATGCCGCTCATCATGCTGCCCGACAACAGGGCGAAGAACCTGGCCCGCTGCGCCGGCGCCACCATCATCGCCACGATGATCGGCCCCAGGGTGTAGAACACGCCCCAGCCCAGGCCCAGGGTCAGGCCGAAAAACAGCAGGGCATCGCCGAAGCCCGGCGCCAGGGCAAAGCCCAGGCTGGCGACCACCAGCAGGCAGCCGAACAGGGCAATCGAGCGCGCGGCGCCCAGCAGGTCCGACAGGTGCCCGGAGAAGATCACGGCGACCAAGGTGCTGAGCATGGCGACCGAAATCACGCTGCCGGCATCGTGCTCATTGCCACCGCGCGAGCCGATCAGCAGCGAGAGCAGGAAGGTCGAGCCATAGGACAGCGACAGCAGGTAGCTGGCAACGCAGAACAGCCCGAACAGCCTGGCTGGAACCATGGGGGGTGGGGTAGCGCTGGACATGCGCAGGCCTCGTTCTTGTTGGATTCATGAGGCGCCGTTCTACCATGGGCGGCTGTCGCGTTAGTTGTGATCTTGCAGGCTTCAGGATTAGCCCGCAGCGGAGTAAGTCAGCCACCGATCTCGTCGATGAATTCGTCCATGAAGCGCTTCAGGCGGGCATGGCGCACCTGCGCCAGGCGCGCGCCGGTCACGGTCTGGAAACCCTCGGCCAAGTGCAGCAGCTTGGTGTGGAAGTGGTCGAGGGTGAAGTTCAGGTCGTCGTAGCCGCGGTGTTCGGCGTGCGGGTCGTAGGGGTCGTAGAAGGCTCGGTTCAACCGGCCGCCGACATAGAAGGTGCGGGCCACACCGAGAGCGCCCAGGGCGTCGAGACGGTCGGCGTCCTGCAGGATCTTCGCCTCCAGGGTGCGAGCCTCGATGGTGGCGGAAAAACTGTGGGCTTCGATGGCGTGGGCCACCGCGGCGATCTTCGCTTCGGGCCAGCCCAGTCGGTGCAGCAGGGCCGAGGCCTTTTCCGCCGACAGGCGCGAGGCCTGGGCGCGCAGCGGTGAGCTCTTTTCCACGGCGACGCAGTCGTGCAGCAGCGTGGCGGCCAGCAGCACTTGCAGATCGCCGCCGTCTTCCCGGGCGATGCGCCGCACATTGGCCCACACCCGTTGCAGGTGCGACAGGTCGTGGGCGCCGTCGTCGACGGGCTCCAGCGCATAGGGCAGCAGGGTGTTGGCGAGATCGGGCAGGGGAGCAAAAGCGTCGGAAGTCATTTCAGCCAGGCAGTAAAAATACAGGCGCACACTGTAGCCGCTGCCGCAGGCTGCGATAAGGCCCGCGGGACTTTCGGGCTTCGATAAAAGTGCCGTGCGCTTCGCGACCGATCGCAGCCAGCGGCAGCGGCTACAGGTATCGGGCAATTCCGACATGGACAATCACCCGTCACGACCTCCAGGCATATCCCTGTGAAATACCCGTGCATGTCCTTCCCCTGTCGATCTAATATGGCCGCCTGCCTTCCAACCGAGACCCGCCGATGTCCGTCGAAATCCGTCCAGCCGTGCCCAGCGATGCACCGCAAATCCTTGCCTTCATCAGGGAGTTGGCCGATTACGAACGTGCTCGCCATGAGGTCATCGCCAGCGTCGCCGACATCGAGCGCAGCCTGTTCAGCGAGGGCGCCACGGCCCACGGCCTGATCTGCCTGCGCGATGGCGTGCCGATCGGCTTCGCGGTGTTTTTCTTCAGTTATTCCACCTGGCTGGGCAGCAACTGCCTGTACCTGGAAGACCTCTACATCACCCCCGCACAACGTGGCGGCGGCGCTGGCAAACAGCTGCTGCGGCACCTGGCGCGGATCGCCTGCGACAACGGTTGCGGGCGCTTCGAGTGGAGCGTGCTGGAGTGGAACGAACCGGCGATCCAGTTCTACAAATCCCTGGGCGCCCAGCCCCAGGAAGAGTGGGTAAGGTACCGCATGGATGGCGATGTGTTGCGCGCGTTCGCCCAGGGCTGACCGGCCGCTTTACCCAACCCCGAAATGCCGCCCCGGCAACAAGTGACCCACAAGGCCGCCCCTGGCGCAGGGTCTTCGCTGAACTCAAATTCCCCCGTTTCGATGCCCCCGGGGGCATCGCCTCTGGTCGGCTTAGCTTCGACCTCCTCTGATATATCCGGCGCAGCACGCGCCTAGCCCCCTGATTAACATCCGCCCGGCCTGCCGACGCCAAGCCCTGTAGCCGCTGCCAATCCTGCGAGGTTGCGTCCGGCCTGGGCGGCATTGCGTCGCAGCAGGCGCAGGATCTTGAGCCCGCTGGAGGACCTTCGGTCCTATCGCAGTCTTCGGCAGCGGTTACAGTGTATTATCCCATAATATGGGAATGATATTTATATATTGAGATTTTATTCGGGTCGGGTTTATAGTCGCCGCCATCAGCTCTTACGCACTCACTGCCAAAAACAACTCACAGGTGAAGCGATGCAGGCGCAATTGATCGCGCTCGATTGGGGAACCACGTCCCTTCGTGCTTACAAACTCGCAGCAGGCGGCCAGGTGCTGGAACAGCGCGCGTTGACCTCGGGGGTCATGCAGTTGCCGAAGGTGGCGCGGATGATTGCCGGCCAGCGCTGCGACGATGGTTTTGAACTGGCCTTCGATGAGGCCTGCGGTGACTGGCTCGACGCGCAGCCGGGACTGCCGGTGATTGCCTGCGGCATGGTCGGCAGCGCCCAGGGCTGGCGCGAGGCCAGTTACTGCGAGACCCCGGCGGATGTCGCCCAGCTCGGGCAGGCCCTGGTGACCTTGCGCAGTCGGCGCGGGGTGGACGTGCATATCGTGCCGGGGGTGATCCAGCGTTCGCGCTTGCCGAACGTGATGCGGGGCGAAGAAACCCAGGTGCTGGGGGGGCTGCCGCAGCTGCCAGACGGGGCAGGGAGCGACGTGCTGATCGGCCTGCCCGGCAGTCATTCCAAATGGGTGCAGGTGGTCGATGGCTGCATCGTCCATTTCGACACCTTCATGACCGGCGAGCTGTTCGCCGTGCTCAGTCAACATAGCATTCTCGGCCGCACCCAGGAGCGTGGCGCGGCATTCGACGCCGAGGCCTTCGACCGCGGCGTGCAGGTGGCCTTGTCCGCCGAGGGCGAGATCGGCCCGCTGTCGACCCTGTTCAGCGCCCGCAGCCTGGGATTGACCGGTGAACTCAGCGGCCGCGCCCAGCCGGACTATCTGTCGGGCCTGCTGATCGGCCACGAACTTTGCGCATTGGCCTCTGTGCAGCGGCGCCGGCGCCACAGCGACCCGTTGCCGCCGATCGTGCTGATCGGCAATTCCCAGCTTTGCGCCCGTTACAGCCGGGCCTTGTCCGCCTGCGGTTTTCCCCGGGCAATCCTGGCCGAACAGGCCACCGAACGCGGTCTATGGCACCTGGCCGAAGCGGCCGGGCTGCTGACGCGCGTCCCTTGCGCTCACCCTTGAAAAGAGGTCCGACATGCTCAAGCAAGCACTGGCACATAATGGCCTGATTGCCATTCTCCGGGGGCTGCGTCCGCCAGAAGCGGCGGCCATCGGCGAGGCGCTGTATCAGGCGGGGTTTCGGGTTATCGAGGTGCCGCTCAATTCGCCGCAACCCTTTGACAGCATCCGCATCCTGCGCGACGCCTTGCCCGCCGATTGCCTGATCGGCGCCGGCACGGTGCTGACCCCGGAGCAGGTCGAGCAGGTCAAGGCCGCGGGTGGCCAGGTGATCGTCATGCCCCACAGCGATCCCAAGGTGCTGCGCGCGGCCAGGGCCGCCGGCCTCTATCTGTCGCCCGGCGTGGCCACGCCGACCGAGGCCTTTGCCGCGCTGGCCGAAGGCGCCGACGTGCTCAAGCTGTTTCCCGCCGAGCAGATGGGCCCGGCGGTGGTCAAGGCCTGGCTCGCGGTATTGCCGGCCGGCACCGTGTTGCTACCGGTAGGCGGGATCACCCCGGACAACATGCAGGTGTTCGTCGACGCCGGGGTCAAGGGCTTCGGCCTGGGCTCCGGGTTGTTCAAGCCAGGGATGAGCGCCGACGAGGTGGCGACCCGCGCCAAGGCCTATGTCGCCGCCTGGAATGCGCTGCGTTAAGACTTTTTGGCGCCCTTGGCGCTGCATCCGACAAGAGAGACAAGAAGATGAAAATCACCAAACTGACCACCTTTATCGTTCCGCCGCGCTGGTGCTTTCTCAAGGTCGAGACCGACGAGGGCGTCACCGGCTGGGGCGAGCCCGTGGTCGAAGGGCGGGCGCACACGGTGGCCGCCGCCGTGGACGAGTTGTCCGATTACCTGATCGGCAAGGACCCGCGCAATATCGAGGACATCTGGACCGTGCTCTACCGCGGCGGCTTCTACCGCGGCGGCGCCATCCACATGAGTGCCCTGGCCGGTATCGACCAGGCGCTGTGGGACATCAAGGGCAAGGCCCTGGGGGTGTCGGTCAGCGACCTGCTGGGCGGCCAGGTGCGGGACAAGATCCGCGTCTATTCGTGGATCGGCGGCGACCGTCCGGCCGACACCGCGCGTGCCGCCAAAGAGGCGGTGGCGCGTGGTTTTACCGCGGTGAAGATGAACGGCACCGAAGAGCTGCAGTTCCTCGACACCTTCGACAAGGTCGACCTGGCCCTGGCCAACGTAGCCGCGGTGCGTGACGCAGTCGGCCCCAACGTCGGGATCGGCGTCGATTTCCATGGCCGGGTGCACAAGCCCATGGCCAAGGTGCTGATGAAGGAACTCGATCCCTACAAGCTGATGTTTATCGAAGAACCGGTGCTCAGCGAAAACTACGAGGCCCTCAAGGAACTGGCGCCGCTGACCAATACCCCGATCGCCCTGGGCGAGCGGCTGTTCTCGCGCTGGGATTTCAAACGGGTGCTCAGCGAAGGTTACGTCGACATCATCCAGCCGGATGCTTCCCATGCCGGCGGCATCACCGAGACCCGCAAGATCGCCAACATGGCCGAAGCCTACGACGTGGCCCTGGCCCTGCATTGCCCGCTGGGGCCGATTGCCCTGGCCGCCTGCCTGCAACTGGACGCGGCTTGCTACAACGCCTTCATCCAGGAGCAGAGCCTGGGCATCCATTACAACGAAAGCAACGACCTGCTGGATTACGTCAAGGACCCGCGCGTCTTCGACTACCAGCAAGGCATGGTGAAGATTCCCAACGGCCCGGGCCTGGGCATCGAGATCAACGAGGAATACGTCATCGAGCGCGCGGCCATCGGCCACCGCTGGCGCAACCCGATCTGGCGCCACGCCGACGGCAGCTTCGCCGAATGGTGAGTTGATTCATTGCTGATAGGGGCGAGCTTGCTCGCGATGCAGGCGACAGGGGCTGACTTCTTATCGCTGTGAAGCAACCGACGCCATCGCGAGCAAGCTCGCTCCTACAGGTACAGAGAAACATTGCCCTCAATAACCATAAGAAGAGGCATCCCCATGCAACCGCAAACCTTCACCGGGCAGGCGTCGCTGGTCGCGCCGAGCCGCAAGCGTTTTTTCATCATGGTGCTGTTGTTCATCACGGTGGTGATCAACTACCTGGACCGCAGCAACCTGTCGATCGCCGCGCCGGCCTTGACCCGCGACCTGGGCATCGACCCGATCCACGTCGGGCTGATTTTCTCGGCCTTCGGCTGGACCTACGCCGCCATGCAGATCCCCGGTGGCTGGCTGGTGGACCGCGTACCGCCACGCATTCTCTACACGGCGGCACTGCTGCTGTGGTCGCTGGCGACCGTGATGCTCGGCTTCGCCGCCAGCTTTATCGCCCTGTTCGTCCTGCGCATGGCGGTGGGCGCGCTGGAGGCGCCGGCCTATCCGATCAACAGCCGGGTGGTGACC
The DNA here is from genome assembly GCF_059421865.1 of Pseudomonas sp. GW821-FHT02B10. Classification (NCBI taxonomy): domain Bacteria; kingdom Pseudomonadati; phylum Pseudomonadota; class Gammaproteobacteria; order Pseudomonadales; family Pseudomonadaceae; genus Pseudomonas; species Pseudomonas sp. GW821-FHT02B10. Next base: position 69,428 of record NZ_JBWKVU010000006.1, read on the forward strand.
ACCTGGTTTCCCGAGCGCGAGCGTGCCACGGCCATCGGCTTTTACACTTCCGGGCAGTTTGTCGGGCTGGCTTTTCTCACCCCGGTGCTGGCCTGGCTGCAGCATGCCTTTGGCTGGCACATGGTGTTTGTCGTCACCGGTGCGGTGGGCATTCTGTGGGCGGCGATCTGGTACGCGGTGTATCGCGAACCACGGGATTTCAAGGGCGCCAACCCGGCGGAAATCGACCTGATCCGCCAGGGCGGCGGCCTGGTGGATATCCAGCGTGAGACGGCCAGGAGCAAGGCGCGTTTCAGCTGGACCGACCTGGGGATTGTCCTGAGCAAGCGCAAGCTGTGGGGCATCTATCTGGGGCAGTTCTGCCTCAATTCGACCCTGTGGTTTTTCCTCACCTGGTTTCCCACTTACCTGGTGAAGTACCGCGGCATGGATTTCATCAAGTCCGGCCTGCTGGCGTCGCTGCCGTTCCTCGCGGCCTTTGTCGGCGTGCTGTGTTCCGGGTTCTTCTCCGACTGGCTGATCCGGCGCGGCGCCTCGGTGGGTTTTGCCCGCAAGCTGCCGATCATTGGCGGGCTGCTGATTTCCACCTCGATCATTGGCGCCAATTTCGTCGAGTCGACACCGCTGGTGATCGCCTTCCTGGCGCTGGCGTTCTTCGGCAACGGCCTGGCCTCGATCACCTGGTCGCTGGTCTCGACCCTGGCGCCGGCGCGGTTGCTGGGGCTGACCGGCGGGGTGTTCAACTTCATCGGCAACCTGTCGGCGATCGCCACGCCGATCGTCATCGGCTTCCTGGCCAGTGGCGACTCCTTTGCCCCGGCCATTACCTACATTGCCGTGCTGGCGCTGGCGGGGGCCCTGTCCTACGTGCTGCTGGTGGGCAAGGTCGAGCGTATCGAGTTGTAGTGGCGGGGGGCGGGCGACCATAATGCCGCCCGTTCTCACCCTCGGAAGGCTGGATATGCAGGACGACGCAGCAAAGACCGCCAAGGATGCCGCCCCCACCGGTACCCAGACATTGCTCCGTGGCCTGGCGGTGGTGCAGGCCGTGGCCAGCGGTGCCCGCGACCTCAAGGAAATCGCCCGGCTGATCGGCACCACCCGCAGCACCACCCATCGCCTGGCCAGTTGCCTGGTGGACGAGCGTTATTTGAGGGTAGTGCCGCAGGTCGGCTACCTGCTGGGGCCGAAGCTGATCGAGCTGGGTTTCCAGGCCCGCGAGGCCTTGCCGTTGGTGACCCTGGCCAGGCCATTCCTTGATGAGCTGTCGGCGTTGACCGGCGACACCATTCACCTGGCAATCCGCGAAGACGACGATGTGCTGTACCTGCACAAGAACCCGGGGCGCAACGGCCCGGAAATGCGTTCGCGGGTCGGCCATCGCATGCCGCTGGCGCGCACCGGGATCGGCAAGGCGCTGCTGCTCGATAGCACGCCCCAGGAGTGGCAGCGCTTATATGAAGCGAGCCTGCCGGCGGGGGGCAGGAATGCGCTCTGGCCGCAGCACGAAGAGCCGACCTGGGAGCAGTTCCAGCAGCGTATGCAGGACTATGTGGCGGGGGGGTATGCCTTCGACCTGGAGGACAACGAACCGTCGATCCGTTGCGTGGCGGCGCCGGTCCGCGATGCCAGCGGCCAGATCGTCGCCGGTATCAGCATCGCCAGCACCGTGCCGTACATGCCGCTGGAAAAGATGGCCGAACTGATCCCGGTGATCAAACAGGCCGCCGCTGGCATCTCCGCCGAACTCGGCGGCTGACTCAGGCTTCCATAGGCGCGAAGCTTGCCCGCGATGGCATTCTTCCAGGTCCATCGCCATCGCGGGCAAGCCTCGCTCCTACTGGGTCGCGTTTATTGCTTGAGGGTCGCCATGTCGATGACGAAGCGGTATTTCACATCGCCGGCGATCATCCGCGCGTAAGCCTCGTTGATCTGGCGGATGTCGAGCATTTCGATGTCGCAGGTGATGTTGTGCTCGGCGCAGAAATCCAGCACTTCCTGGGTTTCGGCGATACCGCCGATCAGCGAGCCGGCCAGCACGCGACGGCCCAGTACCAGCTTGGCCGCGTGTACGGGCGGGTCCACCGGTTCGATCAGGCCGACCAGGATGTGTACGCCGTCAAAACGCAGGGTATCCAGGTAGGGGTTGAGGTCGTGTGGCACCGGGATGGTGTCCAGCAGGAAGTCGAAGCGGCCGGCCGCGGCCTTCATCTGCTCGGCATCGGTAGAGACGATCACATGATCGGCGCCCTGGCGACGGGCTTCCTCGGCCTTGCTCGCCGAACGGGTGAACAGGGTCACTTCTGCGCCCAGGGCCTTGGCGAACTTGATGCCCATGTGGCCCAGGCCGCCCATGCCGAGAATGCCCACCTTGTCGCCGGCCTTTACCCCGTAATGCTTGAGCGGCGAGTAGGTGGTGATGCCCGCGCAGAGGATCGGCGCGGCGCTGGCCAGGTCGAGTTTCTCGGGAATGCGCACGACAAAGTGCTCGCTGACCACGATGCTGTCGGAGTACCCGCCCATGGTGTTGCTGCCGTCGACCCGGTCCGGGGTGGCGTAGGTCATGGTCGGGCCTTCCAGGCAGTATTGCTCCAGGTTGGCGGCGCAGGCTTCGCAATGCCGGCAGGAGTCGACCATGCAGCCGACGCCGACCAGGTCGCCCACCTTATGCCTGGTCACTTGGGCGCCGACGGCGGTGACCTTGCCGACGATTTCGTGGCCCGGCATCAGCGGGTACACGGCGATGCCCCATTCATTGCGGGCCTGGTGGATATCGGAGTGGCAGACGCCGCAGTAGAGAATCTCGATGGCCACGTCGTCGGGACGCGGGCTGCGGCGCTGAAAACTCATGGGGGCGAGGGGAGTGGTGGCGGACTGGGCGGCGTAACCGATGGCTGTGTACATGATGAACCTCGCAAAAGCACTGACAGGTGAGGCGGGCCATTTTCGGCGCCGCTGCCTGGCGCGAACATGGCGATTCCTCGGCATGTCATGCCTATTCCTCCGCCATCGGCCATTTGCGCGCGGCATTGGCGTGCAGACCTGCGATGATGTTTTCATCCCTTTTTCCGTGAAGTTTTTCCCATGTTGTTGACCCGCCATCTCGATGCCAATGCCACCCTGGTGTCCCTGATCCAGCCTCTTGCGACCCGCGACGGTTTCGTTCCCACGGGGCTGCCCGGGGTCCAGGTGTTGCGAGCCAGTTGCGACGTGGCCCGCGGCCCGCATATCTACGAGCCGAGCCTGATGATCATCGCCCAGGGCAGCAAGCTGGCGTACCTGGGCCCGCGGACCCTGGAGTACGGCGCTGGGCATTACCTGATCCAGGCGCTGTCGGTGCCCTTCGAGTGCGAGACCTTCGCCATGCCCAATGCGCCATTGCTGGGAGTGTCCATCGCCATCGACCGGGCGCTGTTGGGCGAGCTGGTGCTGGCGATGGGCGTTGCCGCGGGGCGCAGCGCCCAGGCGCAGACCCCGGAGTCGATGACCTCGGTGGTGCTCGATGACACGATGCGCGGTTGCGTGGAGCGCCTGCTGCGCTGCCTGCACGATCCTCTGGAGTGCAAGGTGATGGGCCAGGCGCGCTTGCGCGAATTGATGTTCACCGTCTTGCGCGGGCCGCAGGCCGATGTACTGCGCGCGCTGGTGGAGCAGCACGGGCAGTTTGCCCGGGTGGCGGCCTCGCTGAATCACTTGCACGAGCATTACACCGAGCCGCTGAACGTCGAGACGCTGGCCCGTTGCGCGAACATGAGCACCTCGACCTTTCATGAGCACTTCAAGCGCAGCACACTGCTGTCGCCGGTGCAGTACCTCAAGCGCCTGCGCTTGCTCAAGGCGCAGCAGTTGCTGCTGGGAGAGGGGTTGGGCGTGGCCCAGGTGGCGCATCGGGTGGGCTACCAGAGCACCTCGCAATTCAGTCGTGAATACAAGCGTTACTTCGAGCGCAATCCGGGGGATGAGCGAGCTGCGTGATGGGAAGCGCTCGTCTGGAGGAGCGAGGCTTGCCCGTGATGAAGGGTGAGACGGTCTGACAGATACATCGCCAAGGCCTTATCGCACGCAAGCTGTGCTCCTACAGAAGCAGGGCAGTGGCGCCGGCAATAAAAAAGGCCCCCATTCGGGAGCCTTTTTTCTTCAAGCGTACGCCTTACATGTTCGGGTAAGTCGGACCGCCTGCGCCTTCCGGCGCGACCCAGGTGATGTTCTGCGCAGGGTCCTTGATGTCGCAGGTCTTGCAGTGCACACAGTTCTGGGCGTTGATCTGGAAGCGCTTCTCGCCGTCTTCCTTGGTGATCACTTCATACACCCCGGCCGGGCAGTAGCGTTGAGCAGGCTCATCGTACAGCGGCAGGTTCTTGCCGATCGGGATGCTCGGATCGGTCAGCTTCAGGTGGCAAGGCTGTTCTTCTTCATGGTTGGTGCCCGAGATGAACACCGAACTGAGTTTGTCGAAGCTGAGCTTGCCGTCCGGTTTCGGGTAGTCGATCTTCTTGCAGTCCGCGGCCAGCTTCAGGCAGGCGTAGTCCGGCTTGGTGTCGTGCAGGGTAAACGGCAGCTTGCCACCGAAGAGGTTCTGGTCGACCCAGTTGAAACCGCCGCCGACGATGGCGCCGTACTTGTGGATCGCCGGGCCGAAGTTGCGGCTGGCGAACAGTTCTTCGTACAGCCAGCTGGACTTGAACGCTTCTACATAGGTGTTCAGCTCGTCGGCGCCTTCGGAACCGGCGAACAGCGCATCGGCCACGGCGTCAGCGGCGAGCATGCCGGACTTCATGGCGGTGTGGCTGCCCTTGATCTTGGCGAAGTTCAGGGTGCCCAGGTCGCAACCGATCAGCGCGCCGCCCTTGAACACCATCTTCGGCAGCGAGTTCAGGCCGCCTTTGCAGATGGCGCGCGCGCCGTAGCTGACGCGCTTGCCGCCTTCGAGGTACTGCTTGAGCACCGGGTGATGCTTGAGGCGCTGGAATTCGTCGAACGGCGACAGGTAGGTGTTGCTGTAGGACAGGTCGACGATCAGACCGACCACCACCTGGTTGTTTTCCAGGTGATAAAGGAAGGAGCCGCCAGTGTTCTCGGTGCCCATGATGTCCAGCGGCCAGCCGGCGGTGTGGACCACCAGGCCTGGCTGATGCTTGGCCGGATCGATTTCCCAGATTTCCTTGAGGCCGATGCCGTAGTGCTGGGCGTCGGCGTCGCTGTCCAGGTTGAAGCGCTTGATCAGTTGTTTGCCGATGTGGCCACGGCAGCCTTCGGCGAACAGGGTGTACTTGCCACGCAGTTCCATGCCGGGGGTGTACAGGCCTTCCTTCGGATTGCCTTCGCGGTCGACACCCAGGTCGCCGGTGATGATCCCGCGGACCACGCCGTTCTCGTCGAACAGCGCTTCCTGGGCGGCGAAGCCCGGGTAGATTTCCACGCCCAGGTTCTCGGCCTGCTGGGCCAGCCAGCGGCACAGGTTGCCCAGGGAGATGATGTAGTTGCCTTCGTTGTGCATGGTCTTGGGCACAAAGAAGTCGGGAACTTTGGTCGCGCTGCCGGCGTTTTTCAGGACATAGATGTCATCGCGCTTGACCGGGGTGTTCAGCGGGGCGCCGAGCTCCTTCCAGTCCGGAAACAGTTCGTTCAGGGCGCGCGGTTCGAACACGGCGCCGGAAAGAATGTGAGCACCGACTTCGGAGCCTTTCTCGACCACGCAGACGCTGATTTCCTTACCGGCTTCGGCGGCCTTCTGCTTCAGTCGGCAGGCGGCGGACAAGCCAGCGGGGCCGGCACCGACGATGACCACGTCGAATTCCATGTATTCGCGTTCCACTAGGCTATCTCCTACTCAAGGCTCAACGGTTTTTTTCTAATTGGAGGTTGGGTGTCGCATCGATGGTTTTCTCCGCCAAACAGGGGAGGGGACAATGAACGACCCGCCTTTCTCTCTAGGCGGCGCATTATATCTACACCACTCTTAGCGTCCAATACAAACGTTTGTTTGAATTTGCTGCAGCCCATGTAAATCAAAGAAGCGCGGCTTATGACTGGCCATTTTGGCGTATTGACCAGAATAGGCGTTCCGGTCAAGATACGGTCGGTTTTGCGCTCGCCGTAGGCTGACTGTTGGTTTCAAGAGCACCTCTAAAGACAGGGCGAAGGCAGTACAAGGTGACGCAACGCGCAGTTTACACGCCGCGATAAAGAATGACCGATCAGTCGCCACTGACGAACGGTCATCATCCCGTGAGCAAGGTCATCTGTCTGCTGTTGCAAGAGTCCATGCCAGCGTTTTTAGAGGTGCCCTTGTGCCCGATGAGCATCAACCGCCAGGTTCGCCTAGGCGACTTTCTTTTCACCGGAGAGTAACGAGGAATCCATGAAGGTTCTTGTAGCTGTCAAACGCGTTGTCGATTACAACGTCAAGGTTCGCGTCAAGGCGGACAATTCCGGCGTCGACCTCGCCAACGTCAAGATGTCGATGAACCCTTTCTGCGAAATCGCAGTGGAAGAAGCCGTACGCCTGAAAGAAAAAGGCGTAGCGACTGAAATCGTCGTCGTCTCCATCGGTCCCGCTACTGCTCAAGAGCAACTGCGTACCGCCCTGGCGCTGGGTGCCGATCGTGCCATCCTCGTCGAGTCCGCTGATGAACTGAACTCCCTGGCCGTGGCCAAGCTGCTCAAGGCCGTGGTCGACAAGGAACAGCCTCAGCTGGTGATCCTTGGCAAGCAAGCCATCGACAGCGACAACAACCAGACCGGCCAGATGCTGGCAGCCCTGAGCGGTTACGCTCAAGGCACCTTCGCCTCCAAGGTCGAAGTGTCGGGCGACAAGGTTGCCGTGACCCGTGAAATCGACGGCGGCTTGCAAACCGTTTCGCTGAACCTGCCAGCGATCGTCACCACCGACCTGCGTTTGAACGAGCCGCGCTACGCGTCTCTGCCAAACATCATGAAAGCCAAGAAGAAGCCGCTTGAAGTGCTGACTCCTGATGCTTTGGGCGTTTCCACCGCCTCTACCAACAAGACCCTGAAGGTCGAAGCGCCGGCTGCACGCAGCGCGGGCATCAAGGTCAAGTCGGTCGCTGAACTGGTCGAGAAACTGAAAAACGAAGCGAAGGTAATCTGATCATGACTATCTTGGTAATCGCTGAACACGACAACAAGGTGCTGGCTCCGGCCACCCTGAACACCGTTGCCGCCGCTGCCAAAATCGGTGGCGACATCCACGTTCTGGTCGCCGGCCAGGGCGCTGGCGCCGTGGCTGAAGCCGCGGCGAAAATCGCTGGCGTGAGCAAAGTCCTGTCGGCCGACAACGCCGCTTACGCTCACCAACTGCCGGAAAACGTTGCCCCTCTGGTTGCAGAGCTGGGCAAGGGCTACAGCCACATCCTGGCCGCCGCCACTTCCAACGGCAAAAACATCCTGCCGCGCGTGGCCGCGCAGCTGGACGTCGACCAGATCTCCGAGATCATCTCGGTAGAAAGCGCCGACACCTTCAAGCGTCCGATCTATGCCGGTAACGCCATCGCTACCGTGCAATCGAACGCCGCCGTGAAGGTCATCACCGTGCGCGCCACCGGTTTCGATCCGGTTGCCGCCGAAGGCGGTTCGGCCGTTGTCGAAGCGGTTGCTGCCGCTCACGATGCGGGCAAGTCGAGTTTCGTCGGCGAAGAGCTGGCCAAGTCCGACCGTCCTGAACTGACTGCTGCCAAGATTGTCATTTCCGGCGGCCGCGGCATGCAGAACGGCGACAACTTCAAACACCTGTACGCCCTGGCCGACAAGCTGGGCGCTGCCGTGGGTGCTTCGCGCGCCGCGGTCGACGCAGGTTTCGTACCCAACGACATGCAGGTCGGCCAGACCGGCAAGATCGTTGCGCCACAGCTGTACATCGCCGTCGGTATTTCCGGCGCGATCCAGCACCTGGCCGGTATGAAAGACTCCAAGGTGATCGTTGCGATCAACAAGGACGAAGAAGCGCCGATCTTCCAGGTGGCCGATTACGGCCTGGTGGCGGACTTGTTCGAAGCCGTACCAGAGCTGGAGAAGCTGGTCTAATCCAGCGGCTTCACTTATAAGAGAGCCCGGTCTTTTGGCCGGGCTTTTTTATTGTCTGGGATTTGAGTGGGAGAATTTCGCCATGGATCTGCGCCGCCTGGGTGGCCTGTCAGTGCTGCTGGGACTGATACTGATGCCGTTGTCGTCGATGGCCGCCGGTAAATGCGAGCGCCTGGTGGTGACCGGCAGTCCGGATGCCCCGCCGTATCTGTGGCGCGACCCGCAGGACCCCAGCCACCTGATTGGCGCCAGCGCCGAACTGCTGCAACACGTGGCGCAGGAACTGGGGATCAAGGTCGAGTTGTTGTATGCCGGCAAACGTTCCGCTGCCCTGGACGAAGTGCGCAGCGGGCGTATGGACATGCTGGCCGACGCGCCGCTGACGGTGAGTGAGCTGGAAGCGCTGGACTACATTCATCCGCCGCTGCTGGAGAACGATTTCCTGGTCTGGACCCGCAAGGGCTCGACGCTGAGCTACAGCCAGCCGTCGGACCTGCATGGGCATACCGGCGCATTGTCGGAAAGGGCGCGCCTAACGCCGCCCTTCGAGGCCTTCGCCAAGGAGCAATTGAGCCTGACCCGCATGCCGAACCTGACCCAGGCATTCCAGAAACTGTTGCTGGGGGAGGTGGAGTACGTACTGGCCGGACGCTACGCCGGCATGGCCCTGGCCCAGTCGCTGGGCATGGCCAACGATCTGCTGGCATTCCCGCAGCCTGCCGACAAACCTGGCCTGTTCCTGGCCATCTCGCACAACTCCGCCTGCAACGACCCATGGTTGCGCGGACAGTTGGCAAAAAAGATGACAGAATTGCCCGCGTCCGGTCTGACGGAAGCCGTGCTGCAGCGCAATCTCGAGCGTTGGAAGGCACAGTTGCAGCAACCTGTCAGCACCCCCAAACAGTAGGGATTTCTAGTGAGTATTCGACCTCTTTTCGCTGCCCTGGCCGTCCTGGCTCTGGCGGGTTGCGCAGCCGATCCGGCGCCGAATGAACAAATGCGCCTGACCGAACAAACCCTGGCCCAGGCCAAGGCCGTGGGAGCCACGGCAGAGGATGTGCCGGAAATGAAACTGGCCGAGGACAAATTCGCCCGCGCCCAACGCAACATGCAGGAAGAGTCGTTCAAGCACGCGCGCATGCGTGCCGAGCAGGCGGAACTGGATGCGCGCCTGGCCGAGGCGCGGGTCCTGACCCTGAAAAGCCAGGAACAGCTGAACCTCGTCCAGACTCGCATCACTCGTCTGCGCAAGCAGTTGGGAGATGCCCAATGATTCGTCTGACCCAGGTATTGAGTGGCGTGCTGCTGATCGCCTGCACCGGCCTCTACGGCTGCGCCGGGCAACGCAGCGAAGCAGCGCTGGAACAGGCTGGCGAGGACTTCCAGAAGGTCAAGGAAGATTCCAATGTGCTGCGCATCGCGCCCAAGGATGTGATCCGTGCCGGTGAGTCCCTGGCCCGGGCCGATCGCCTGTCCAGCTACTGGGGCAGCGGTTCGGATGTGGTGCACTACGCCTACCTCAGCCAGCGCTACAGCGAAATCGCCCGCGAGCACACCAACCAGGCGCTGAACCAGGAGCAGGCGGCCAAGCTCGAACTCGAACGCCAGCGCCTGCAACTGGCCCTGCGCGAGGCCAAATTGCTGAGCGTGCAGCAGCAGGGCAAGTGGCTGGAAGAGCAGATCATCAACCTGGCCACGACCCAGACCGATCGCGGGCTGGTGATGACCCTGGGCGATGTGTTGTTCGACACCGGCGAAGCGGAGCTGAAGAGCTCGGCCAATCGTACCGTGCTCAAGGTCGTGCAGTTTCTCCAGCTCAACCCCAAGCGTGTGGTGCGGATCGAGGGCTACACGGACAACACCGGCGACAAACAGAGCAATCTGAAACTGTCCCGCGACCGGGCGCAGGCCGTGGCCGATATCCTGGTGGACCTGGGCGTCGAGGAGAAACGGGTCCAGGTTGAAGGTTATGGCGATGAGTACCCCGTCGAGGCCAACGCCTCGGAACGTGGGCGGGCGCAGAACCGTCGGGTAGAAATTGTCTTCTCCGACGAGAAAGGCCAGTTGGGCGCCGCGCGCTAAGACGCAGCGGCTCAAGACAACCCGGTTTTCCCCTGCGGAGCCGGGGTTTTTTGTGCCTGACGATTGGCACACAAAACAGTACAGTTTTTGCTGACACTGCCCTGTATGGTCGACTATTGTGGCAACTGTCCCAGTACACTTATGAACTGTTCCGGTATCGTCATCCACAAGAATAAAATGCCGGTGAAATCGAGTGCAGCGTCATGACCAATCTCTTGCTTTATCAACGTATCGCTCAGCAGCTGGCTGAAGATATCCGTCGTGGTGTGTACCAGCCCGGGGAACGCGTACCTTCGGTACGCAAGATGAGTTCCCAGCTCAACGTCAGCCACGCCACGGTGCTCCAGGCTTACGCCAATCTCGAGGATCAGGGGCTGATCCGCGCCCGTCCGCAGTCGGGCTATTACGTGCACCAGACCCCGGCGCTGACCGCGCCGACCCCGGACATCGCCCGGGTCGAACGGCCGGGCCTGGTGACTCGCAGCAGCATCATTCATCAGGTGTTGGTGGAGTCGCGCCGTGAAGGCGTGTTTCCGCTGGGCGCCGCGGTGCCCAGCGTCGATTACTTGCCGGTGCGGGCGTTGCACCAGCAACTGGCCAAGGTCACCCGTTTCCACAGCCCGCGCGCCTTCAGCTACATGTTCAGCCCCGGCTTCGAGCCGTTGCGCCGACAGGTGGCGATTCGCATGCGCGACGCTGGCGTGGTGGTCGACCCCTCCGAAGTGGTGATCACCCACGGCTGCGTGGATGCCCTGCAGATGTCGTTGCGCGTGCTGACCCGCCCGGGCGACCTGATCGCCGCGGAGTCGCCGACTTACTACGGCCTGCTGCAACTGGCCGACCTGCTGGGGCTCAAGGTCATCGAGATTCCCAGCGACCCTTCCACCGGCATGAGCCTGGAAGCGCTGCAACTGGCGGCCAACCAGTGGTCGATCAAGGCCCTGGTGTTGACCACGCGCCTGAGCAATCCACTGGGCGGCACCATGCCGGAAGAGCGGCAGAAACAACTGCTGCGCCTGGCCTCGGATTTCGATATCCAGGTGGTCGAAGATGACATCTACGGCGAACTGATGTTCGAGGTCGGTCGTACCAAGGCGCTGAAAGCCTATGACCGGCTGGATCGGGTGATCTATTGCTCGAGCTTTTCCAAGACCCTGTCACCCGGCGTGCGCATCGGCTGGATGATTGCCGGCAAGTTCCAGCAGGAAATCCAGCGCTTGCAGACCTTCAGCACTCATTCGGCCTGCAGCGTCACCCAGATGGGCGTCGCGGCCTATCTGGAGAACGGCGGTTACGACCGGCATCTGCGTTTCATTCGCCAGGAGTACCGCAAGAACCTCAGCGCTTTTCAGCTGGCGGTGCAGCAGTACTTCCCGGAGGGCACGCAGATTACCCGTCCGAACGGCGGTTTCATTCTCTGGGTCAGCCTGCCGGGGCGGGTCAATACCCAGGAATTGCATGTCCGGGCATTGCAGCAGGGCATCAGTATCGCGCCGGGGCTGATCTTCAGTAATACCGAGCAGTTCAACCACTGCATTCGCCTCAACTGCGGTACCCCATGGAATCGCGAGGCCGAACGGGCACTGATGACCTTGGGCATGCTGGCCAGCCAGCTGTGTCAGGAGGCCGCGGGCGGTTTTTGAAGGATCGGTTACCGCGCTTGTTTTCGCGCGGACAACAGGCGAGCATATGGCTCTTTGCCGCCGATCCTGTTGTCTCTCTATGAAAGCGATTTTTCCTGTTGCCTGGGTATTGGTCAGTGTATTGAGTGCTTTCGGCACGGCCAGCGTTCTGGCGGCTCCGGCCCAGGAAAAGGTCGCGGCAAGCGCCACCGCGAATAAATCGCAGAAAACCGCGGCAGCCAAGAAAGCCGCGCCGGTAAAGAAGGCGGCAGCGACCAGCAAGGCCAAGCCCAAGGCCAAGGTACAGAAAAGGCGCGCGCCGATCGCTTCCAAGTCCAAGCCTGCCAGTGAGATCGTGAAGACGCGTTTGCCTTCGGCCAATGTGGATCTGAGCCTGCCGCCGGAAATGGTCAAGCAATTGCAGCCGATCGGTTCGGTCAACCAGCCCAAGCGCACCCCGTTGCTGCCGCCGATGTTCGGCGAGAAACCCAAGGACGACAGTCCGTTCCAGCTCAACGGGCGCTTGCTGAGCAATGAAATGCAGTTGCAACTGCGCAATGACGAACGGCGTGATGTGGAAGGCGCGGCGCTGGATTTCGAGTTCAAGCAGTAAACCCTCATCCTGACTGTGACCCGCAGCCCTGACGCTTTGTCGGAGACTGGTCAGTCACGCGAGCCTGAGCGTAAAAACCCGTGGGCGGCCAATTTCAAACGGCTGTTTTAGCGGTTACTCTAGTCCGCGTCATTTCAATACTTTGCCCGTCGCGAGGAGCTTGTCGTCATGAACTGCCGTGAAGGCTGTGGCGCCTGTTGCATTGCCCCTTCCATCAGTACCCCGATTCCCGGAATGCCCAATGGCAAACCGGCCGGAGAACGTTGCATCCATCTTTCTGTCGAACTGCTGTGCGGCTTGTTCGGCCAACCCGAACGGCCCGCCGTCTGTGGTGCGTTCCAGGCCGATGTAGAAGTCTGTGGCGGCAGCCGGGAAGAGGCTATCCGCTTGTTGGGCTGGTGGGAGCAAATGACGGCGGCATGAAGTGTTTGAAATGAACGGAACTTCAACAATAAGGAATAAGACAATGGGTTCGCTGCATCGAATTGCTGTGCTCTGTGGGTTGACCGTTCTGCTGTCGGCAACCGCCCACGCCGAAGATTGGCAAACGGCCAAGGATGAAGACGGCATCAAGGTCTCCTTGAGTGAAGTGGCCGGCTCCAAATACAAGGCCTACCGGGGCGTGACCACCATGAAAACCAGCGTGGCCAAGCTGCGCGCTTTGCAGGACGACGTGACGGGCGCCTGCGCCTGGATCCACGAGTGCAAGTCGCAGAAACTGCTCAAGCACGAAGGTGAGCAGAGCTGGACCTACACCCAGTTCAATACCCCGTGGCCGGTCACGCCGCGTGATTCGGTGCTGCACGTCACCACCAGCGAAGCGGCCGATGGCAGCCTGACCCGCAAGCTCGAAGGCGTACCGACCTACCTTCCCGAGGAGAAAGGTTTCGTGCGTGTCGCCCAGGTCGAAGGCTTCTGGAAGTTCGTGCCCAAGGGCGCGGACCAGGTCGAAGTGACCTATCAGGTGCACACCGAACCGGGCGGCAGCGTGCCGTCCTGGCTGGCCAACAAGTTTGTCGTGGATGCGCCGTTCAACACCCTCAAGGCATTGAAGGCGCGCGCCGAGAAACCGTAAACGCCGATCGTTGCGAAAAGGCTGCCCCAGGGCAGCCTTTTTTAATGGCACCGCCGGGCCTTTGGTTTGAACGATCCTTGGTTCTTCAGGGTCGACATCTTGTGAGTCCATCCATGGGCTTCATCAAGGAGGCACTGATGCAAAAGTGGCAAGTCACTTTCGTTGACGATCATGGTGTCCAGTCAGTCGAGCAGTTCGACTGTGAGCAGCAGCCCAGCATGGAGGAGGCGGCACAATTGATTCGCGCAAAGCTTCTGCCGGTTCCGGCCGAGCTTGACCTCAACGATCTGGAAGGGCGCACCGACGACCCTACGCTCAAGAGCCTGAAAGATCAGAACAGCATTCAAATCCTCAGCATTACGCCGATTTAATCTTTAATGCGCAAAGCTCCACCGAGCTTTAACCCAGACCTTGGCAGCGCCTGCGTCTTGGCGCTACTCTGCATTCGAGATCAGCGAATGAATCGCTAAGGTCTGGTCTTGTCAGCTACATGCTTGTTTCCTGGCGGCGATCTTCTCGCCGCAAGCCTGCACCGTGCGGTGACAGGCAAGGGAGTACGGAAAGTCTATCCATCGGTTTGAGGAGGACGTTTCATGAGCACAGCCTATCAAGAAGACATCAGCAGCAGCGTGCTGCGCCGCATGAAAGAAGGCGGTTTCGACTTTTCACGATTCCATCCCATCGAGTTCTACGCCATTTTTCCGGACGAGGAGCGGGCACGCAGGGCGGCAGGGCAGTTCCGCGGTGAATCCTTGAATGCCCAGGTCAGCGTGCGCGATGACGGCGCCTGGTACCTGGAGCTGAGCAAGGTGATGTACGCCACCTACGGCGGCATCGGCGATTTCGAGCAGGACTTTGAAGCGGTGGTTGCGCCCCTGGGCGGGATCATTGAAGGTTGGGGCGTGAAGCAGGAGGTTCGAGGGCGACTCGTTTAGTGCATATGAATAGCGTCAAGACTCAGCATCGGCTGACCTTCGGGTCGGCCGATTTCGTTTCTGCCCCCGGGATCCTACAAAAAAAAGTGGGTAAAAAAAGGCCACCCGCTGAGGGTGGCCAAAAGGGAAGACCGGTAGGAGAGGAAACCGGTCGGGGACATTCCGGGTCCGGCTGCCATTGGCGCCATGAAGGGTGGGGCATCGACTGCGCACCGTGGTGGTACTGAAGTCATCTGCGCTGTTGCAGCGAATTTTGCGCAGTTTTGCCCAAGCGGTGAAATCAAGTCTGGCTATGCCGTCGATAGCCACTGCATTGCAATGGAGCGCTTGCCGGGGAGCAGGCCCGACTGTAAGGAGCGAGGCTTGCCTGCGATGGCATTCTGGACAGCATCTCCCCAAGCCAGCTTTATTGCCCAGGCTGCTTACGTCCCGCCATATGCTTCAGATACCCCACCAGCAACTCCAGCTCGGCATCCGGCAATACGCTGCTTGCGAAGGCCGGCATCTTCGCCTGTGGCCAGCGGCGCAGGCTCTGTGGGTCACGGATATAACGCTTGAGGAAGTCCGCACCGAAATACTCGGTGGGGCTGTAGGGGATATTCAGGTCCGGGCCGAACTGCGAGTCGCCGGCGCCGTTGAGGCGATGGCAAGCCAGGCAGTTCTTCTGGAACAGGGCGAAGCCCTGGTTCACCGGGTCGCCGGCCGCCAGTTTGGGGTCCGGGCGCAGGGCCGGGAAACGCTCGGCCACCGGCGCCAGGCGCTTGATACTCGCCACTTCGAACGGCCATTGCTCGGGGCTGATATGACCGGCCTGCGGGTTGGTCCACACCAGGTAAAAAGGCCCGGCGCTGTGCTTGCCTTCAGCCAGGGGCGGCCAGGGCTTGGCCGGGTCTTCGATGGCCAGCCAGGCCTGGGCGCCGTCCTGGTTGAGCAGGGGGGCGGCGGGCAACTCGGCGGCGAAACCGTCCAGGGCGACAGCCTGCAGATGGTCATCAGCCTTGATGCCGGTGAGCAGGGCCGAGATCGGCACCGCGCGGTAACTCATGTCGCGTTTGTACGACACGTCATCCTTGACTGTGATGCTCCGGGCCTGAGGGTGCTTGAGCAGTTCTTCGGTCTGCCAGGTGCGACTGTCGGCCCCCAGTTCCAGGGTCAGCTGCGCGGCATGCACGGGTGTGGTGAGCAGCAGGGCGCTGCACAGGAGGATAAGAGATTTCAATTGATCGCTGTTCCGTCGCTGGGGTGGAGAGCAGCGCGTACGGCCTGTCTCCAGTTTTCTGATAGGTGCGACGACACCCTGATTCAGCGTGGCCGCGGCGTCAGAAAGAGTGGCACACAAGCGCCCGCCTCGGTAGCGAACCGGAGCACAAAGATGCAATTGCGTGACGGGATGGCCACGCCTCTAGCCGATCACTTTGGTGAGATTCGGCAAAATCAGAAGCAAGGTGGTTGCGAACAGAATGAGCCCCGCTTGACGGACTTTCGAATGCTTGAACATGGCTGAATGCCTTTTGTTGTTATTCCTGAACATCAAATGCATGCCTGCCGCTTCACTCTGGTCAGGCGATGTGTCCCTTTTCTTACACGTGCACCGGCAAGACCCGGCTGCAACGATTCACTGCCTACAGTTCCTACCTTAGGGGCCTTGTAACCCTTGGCTTAGATCCATTTCATATCAGCTAATAGGCGGATGCTTTAAAAAACGCATGAGGCTTATTGCCATCTTCTTGCCCGGCCTTTGTCTAGACAGTTCCGTTATGCGGCGGGCGGAATCCATTAGCTCACTACCGTTCGTCTGAGCGTGACCGTCAAGGTCAGTGAGCGCATCGGTCATTGAATCCGGGGCCCTCGGGGCCAAGAGTGGGAGCCCTGTCATCATTCATCTGCACAGCGGTTCGAGGACGTCATGACCCAGGCTTTGATATTCGATGCATTACGCACCCCCCGTGGCAAAGGCAAGGCCGACGGCGCCCTGCACAGCGTCAAGCCGGTGAACCTGCTGGCCGGGTTGCTCGATGCCCTGCAGCGGCGTACCGGACTCGACACCAGCCAGGTCGACGACATCGTGCTCGGCTGCGTGACGCCGATTGGCGACCAGGGGGCCGATATCGCCAAGACCGCAGCGCTGGTCGCCGACTGGGACGTCAGCGTGGCCGGAGTGCAGATCAACCGCTTTTGCGCCTCGGGCCTCGAGGCGGTGAACCTGGGCGCGATGAAAGTGCGCTCCGGCTTCGAGGACCTGGTGGTGGTCGGCGGCGTCGAGTCGATGTCGCGGGTGCCCATGGGCAGCGACGGCGGTGCCTGGGTGCTCGACCCGCAAACCAATATGCACAGCCATTTCACCCCGCAAGGCATAGGCGCGGACCTGATCGCCACCCTGGAAGGCTTCAGCCGTGAGGATGTCGACAGCTTTGCCCTGCAGTCCCAGCAGAAGGCCGCGCGGGCCAGGGCGGCGGGGGCTTTCAGCAAGTCCCTGGTGCCGGTGCAGGACCAGAACGGCATCGTCCTGCTGGATCATGATGAGTTCATACGCGCCGATTCCACCCTCGAAGGTCTGGGCAAGCTCAAGCCCAGCTTCGAGATGATCGGCCAGATGGGCTTCGACGCCACCGCCTTGCGGGTCTACAGCCATGTCGAGCGCATCCACCACGTGCACACCCCGGGCAACAGCTCAGGGATAGTCGATGGCGCGGCGCTGATGCTGATCGGTTCCGAGGCCAAGGGCCAGGCGCTGGGCCTCAAGCCGCGGGCGCGGATCGTCGCCACGGCGGTCACCAGCACCGATCCGACCATCATGCTCACCGGGCCGGCGCCGGCCACGCGCAAGGCGCTGGCCAAGGCTGGGCTGCGGGTCGAGGACATCGACCTGTTCGAGGTCAACGAGGCCTTCGCCTCGGTGGTGCTGAAGTTCATCAAGGACATGGCCATCGACCCGGAAAAGGTCAACGTCAATGGCGGTTCCATCGCCATGGGCCACCCGCTGGGCGCCACCGGCTGCGCGATCCTCGGCACCTTGCTCGACGAGCTGGAAGCGCGGCGCCAGCGTTACGGCCTGGCGACCCTCTGCGTCGGCGGCGGCATGGGTATCGCCACCATCATCGAACGCCTCTGAGCCCTGACTTCAAGGAAACACTTTCATGACCCAAGCCATCCGTTACGAAAAGGGCCAGGACCAGATCGTCGTTCTGACCATCGACATGCCGGGCCAGAGCGCCAACACCATGAACGCGGTGTACCGCGAGGCCATGGCCGCTTGCGTGGCCCGCCTGCAAGCCGAGCAGGAATCGATTGCCGGGGTAATCGTCACTTCGGCGAAAAAGACCTTCTTCGCCGGCGGTGACCTCAATGAATTGATCAAGGTCGGCAAGCCCGAAGCCCAGGCCTTCTATGACATGGTGCTGACTCTCAAGGGCCAGCTGCGGGCCCTGGAGACCCTGGGCAAGCCCGTGGTAGCGGCGATCAACGGCGCGGCCCTGGGCGGTGGCTGGGAGATCTGCCTGGCCTGCCATCACCGAGTGGCGCTGGACGATTCGTCGCTGCAGGTCGGCCTGCCGGAAGTGACCCTCGGCCTGCTGCCGGGCGGTGGCGGGGTGGTGCGCATGGTGCGTTTGCTGGGGCTGGAAAAAGCCCTGCCGTATCTGCTGGAGGGCAAGAAGGTCCGACCGCAGCAGGCGCTGAAAGCCGGCCTGATCGACCAACTGGCCAGCGACCGCGACGACCTGCTGGCCAAGGCCAGGGCGTGGATTGTCGCCAACCCGGCGACCAAACAGCGCTGGGACGTGGCTGGCTACCAGATCCCCGGGGGCACGCCGTCGCACCCGAAAGTCGCGCAGATGCTGGCCATCGCACCATCGATCCTGCGCAGCAAGACCCAGGGCTGCCTGCCGGCGCCGGAAAAAATCCTTTGTGCGGCAGTGGAGGGCGCCCAGGTCGATTTCGATACTGCGCAGTTGATCGAAGCCCGCTATTTCACCGAGCTGACCACCGGCCAGGTGGCGAAAAACATGATCGGCACCTTCTGGTTCCAGCTCAACGAGATCAATGCCGGTGGCTCCCGGCCCCAAGGCTTCGCGCCCTATGTGACCCGCAAGGTCGGGGTGCTGGGTGCCGGGATGATGGGCGCCGGGATCGCCTATGTCAGTGCCGTGGCCGGCATCGAGGTGGTGCTCAAGGACATCAGCCTGGCGGCCGCCGAGAAGGGCAAGGCCCATTCGGCGGGGCTGCTGGAGAAGAAGGTCGCCCGTGGCCAATTGAGCGCCGAACAGCGTGACGCCACGCTGGCGCGGATCCGCACCACCGAGCAGGACGCCGACCTGGCCGGGTGTGACCTGATCATCGAGGCGGTGTTCGAGGATCGCGAGCTCAAGGCCAGGGTCTCGGCGGCGGCGCAGCAGGTGGTGGGGGCACAGGCGGTGATTGCGTCCAACACCTCGACCTTGCCGATCAGCGGCCTCGCCAGGGCCGTACCGGATCAAGGCAAGTTCATCGGCCTGCATTTCTTCAGCCCGGTGGAAAAAATGCCCCTGGTGGAAATCATCAAGGGCGAGCAGACCAGCGACGAAACCCTGGCGCGCGGTTTCGACTTCGTCCAGCAGATCAAGAAGACCCCGATCGTGGTCAACGACAGCCGCGGCTTTTTCACTTCGCGGGTGTTCGGTACCTTCACCAACGAAGGCATTGCCATGCTCGGTGAGGGTGTGGCCGCGCCGATGATCGAGACCGAGGCGCGCAAGGCGGGCATGCCGATCGGCCCGCTGGCGATCTGCGACGAGGTTTCCCTGAGCCTGCTGAGCCATATCCGCCAACAGACTGCCAAGGACCTGCAGGCCGAAGGCAAGCCGTTGCCGGAGCATCCGGCCTTCGCCGTGATCGACCTGCTGCTCAATGAGTACAGGCGCCCAGGCAAGGCGGCGGGCGGTGGTTTCTACGATTACCCGGCCGGGGGGCAGAAGCATTTGTGGCCGCAACTGAAAACCCGCTTCGAGAAAGCCGACGGGCAGATTTCGCCGCAGGACGTGCGCGACCGATTGTTGTTCGTGCAGGCCATCGAAACCGTGCGTTGTGTGGAGGAGGGCGTGTTGCGCTCGACGGCCGATGCCAATATCGGTTCGATTTTCGGTATCGGCTTCGCAGCCTGGACCGGCGGGGCCTTGCAGTTCATCAACCAGTACGGCCTGAAGGACTTTATCGCCCGGGCCCAGTACCTGGCCGAGCAATATGGCGAGCGTTTCGCGCCGCCGGCGCTGCTGCTGGAGAAGGCCGCCAAGGGCCAGTTGTTCTGAGGCTGAAGGGATAAAGTGATGCATCGCGGGGCTTGCCTTGATCGGGCGTTTCAAGGCAGGCTCTGGGGTGTTCATTATTCCCATCACGTGTCAGGTATTTTTTATGTCGCTACGCATCTGCATTCTGGAAACCGACATCCTGCGTCCAGAATTGGTCGATCAATATCAGGGTTACGGGCAGATGTTTCAGCGCCTGTTTTCACAGCAGCCCATCGCTGCCGAATTTACCGTCTACAACGTGATGCAGGGCCACTACCCGAGCGACGACCAAAGCTTCGATGCTTACCTGGTCACGGGGAGCAAGGCCGACTCCTTCGGTACCGACCCTTGGATTCAAACTCTCAAGACCTACCTGCTGGAGCGTTATAAGCGCGGCGACAAGCTGCTGGGCATCTGCTTTGGCCATCAGTTGCTGGCGTTGCTGCTGGGCGGCAAGAGCGAGCGCGCGACCCAGGGCTGGGGCGTGGGTACCCACAACTACAAGCTGGCGGCCAAGGCGCCGTGGATGAGCCCGGTGGTGGAAGAGTTGACGCTGTTGATCAGCCATCAGGACCAGGTGACTGCCTTGCCGGAAAACGCCACGGTCATCGCTTCCAGCGATTTTTGCCCGTTCGCGGCCTATCACATCAATGATCAGGTGCTGTGCTTCCAGGGCCACCCGGAGTTCATCCATGACTATTCGCGGGCCTTGCTGGACCTGCGCCAGCAGCACCTGGGCGAACAGGTCTATCAAAAGGGCATCGCCAGTCTGGGCCGGGATCATCACGGCAGCACCGTTGCCGAGTGGATGATGCGTTTTGTGGCGCACAAGCCGCAGGCCGGATCGGTTTGAATCCATAGTCGCATCGCCGGCCGGCTCGCTTCTACAACGGCTTCAAGGCCCTTGCAGGAGCGTCCGGCCCGGCTCTGCTGTCAGAGCCACCCCGAGCGCTTGAAGCTCGCCCATAACCCCGTACAGCCCAGCACCAGAAACGCCAGCACACCGAAGTAGCCGTAGTGCATCTTCAGCTCGGGCATGTTGTCGAAGTTCATTCCGTAGATCCCCGCCACCGCGGTCGGGAACGCCAGGATCGCCGCCCAGGCGGCGAACTTGCGTTGCACCACGCTTTGTCGCGAGGCCTCCAGCAGGACGCCGATCTCGATGGTCTGGCTGGCGATATCACGCAAGGTCGCCAGGTCTTCCATCTGCCGGGTGACATGGATCTGCACGTCGCGAAAGTACGGGCGCATGTTCTTGTCAATAAAGGGGAAGCTGAGCTTCTGCAGCTCTTCGCTGATCTCCACCATGGGTGCTACATAGCGGCGCAGGCGCAGCACATCGCGGCGCAGGCTGTGGAGGTGCTGGATATCCCGCTCGTTGAGCGAACTGCACAGCACGCTGTGCTCCAGTTCGTCGATCTCGGCATGGATTGCTTCGCTGACCGGCTGGTAGTTCTCGGTGACGAAATCCAGTAGCGCGTAGAGCACGAAGTCTTCGCCGTGCTCCAGCAGCAGCGGTCGTGCCTCGCAGCGCTGGCGCACGAAGCCATAGGATTTGGAGTGGCCATTGCGGGCAGTGATGATGTAGCCGTTGCCGGCAAAGATATGGGTTTCGATGAACTCCAGCTTGCCGGCTTCGCGCACCGGGGAGTAGGTGACGATAAACAGTGCGTCGCCGAAGGTTTCGAGTTTCGGTCGGCTGTGTTTTTCCAGGGCGTCCTCGATGGCCAGCTCGTGCAGGTTGAACTGGCGTTGCAGATTGGCCAGTTCCTGGGCGTTGGGTTCTTCGAGACCGATCCAGACGAAGTGCCCGGGTTTGGCGGCCCAGGCCGCCCCTTCGTCGAGGGTGATGTCCGTGACTCTTTTACCCGCGCTGTAGACTGCGGCGGCAACAACTCTACCCATGGTTCCTGTTCGCTTCTTCTTATCGAAATGAGGAATGAGACTTCGTGCAGCTTAGCCCCATGACTGATCAGAGTCAGCCTGTTGGGTGGAGTTCGCCGGCAATAAACAAGCCCCGCACGCGGCGGGCTGTTTTCAGACGGCCTGTAGCTGGCGGTCCATCGACTCGATGCATTCGCGCATCTGTTCGCGACACTGCTCGATCAGCCTCGGCATGTCGTCCAGGCTCAGCCCGGCGGTGGGGATCGCCGGCAGCGAGCGGATCAGGATCCTGCCACTGCGCCAGCGGTTGAGGCGCATGTGGCGGATGTAGCTGCTGGCGCACACCGGGACGATCGGCACGCCGGCGGCGATGGCCATCTGGAAGGCGCCTTTCTTGAACGGCAGCAGGTCCTCGCCGAGGTTGCGGGTGCCTTCCGGGAAGACCCAGATCGAGGTGTCCTTGTGTTGCAGGGTGTGGGTGGTGGTCAACATCGAGCGGCGCGCCTTGTGCGCGTTGCCACGGTCGATCAACACATTGCCCGCCAGCCAGAACAACTGGCCGAACAGCGGCACCCATTTCAGGCTCTTTTTACCGATGCACACGGTGCGCCGGGGCACCACGTTGCCGAACACGAACAGGTCGTAGTTGGACTGGTGGTTGGCGATGATCACGCAGCTCTTGGGCTTGTCCATCAGCGGCCCGACTTCGGCCTTGACCCGCAGGCGCAGAATGCACATGGCCGGCAAGGCATACAGGCGCGCGCACAGGCGGCTGTTATCCGGGTTGAACGGGCGACATAGCCCCAGCACCACGCCGAGAATCCCCGCTGCAACAAAATGCAGGCCCATCAATAACATACGAAACAGATACAGCATCTACAGGCCTACCGGGGACAAAAGGTGGCGCAGTGTACGGATGTGCACTGTTTTCGGCAATTACCTGTATAGAAGGAGAAGATGGCCGATGTTTAAGCGCATGTTTCCGACTCTTTGCTCAGCGGCGAACTAGAGCGTCGCACAGTCTTTCTCGCGGTGCGTGCATAAAGGTGCGGGCATAAAAAAGCCCGACGCGCAGGTCGGGCTGGTGGGCGGCGGGCCCAGGCTTCAGCCCAGGTGTTCCTGGTCGAGAATGATCGCGTTGTCCAGGGCTTCCAGCAGCGCCTTGCGCACTTTCAGCTTGGTGTTCTTGTGGGCGGTCATATTGATCTTCTTCAACTGACGCGCGGCGGCCAGGGCGGCGCCTTGCAGTTCCTCAATGCTGACCACCTTATCGAGGAAGCCGGCATCCACCGCGCCTTGTGGGTCGAACATCTCGCCATTGATCACCGAGCGGTGCAGTGCGGATTTGCGCAGGCGGTCACGGGCCAGCTCGATGCCGGCGTGGTGCATGGTCATGCCGATCTGCACTTCGTTCAGGCCGATGCTGAACGGGCCTTCGACGCCGATGCGGTAGTCCGCGGACAGCAGCAGGAACGCGCCCTTGGCCACGGCGTGCCCAGGGCAGGCGACGATGACGGGGAAGGGGTGCGACAGCAGGCGACGGGCCAGGGTCGAACCCGAGGTCACCAGGCTCACGGCTTCTTTAGGGCCGGCGGTCATCACTTTCAGGTCGTAGCCACCCGACAGAATGCCGGGCTGCCCGGTGATGATCACCACCGCGCGATCGGTAACGGCCTGGTCCAGCGCGGCATTGAAGGCGGCAATCACGTCCGGGGAAATGGCATTGACCTTGCCATTGCTCAAGGTCAGGGTCGCGATACCGTCTTCGAGGTGGTAAGAAATCAACTCACTCATGACGCAATTCCTTGTATTGAAGTGGGGCAGACGTTACCCACGGTCACAGGTCAGGTAAAGCGCTGTGACTGACTGGTGAGTCAGCCCTTTCTGGCCTGACAAGCGTAGCCGGCCACCTGGGGCGCGGATCGGCCCTCTTATATAGCTGTCAGCCAGGCCAGAGATTGGCCGGTTTGCCATGGCGCTGATGCCAGCGCAGTACCGGAATCCGAAGAAATGTCTTAAGCGCATGAAAATTCTGAAAAAAACCTTTGCCATCAGAAAAGCTTTCGACTACATTAGCGCGCCTCGACAGACTGAATCGGTTTGACGAGACACGGTTGGGTGTCCGAGTGGCTTAAGGAGCACGCCTGGAAAGTGTGTATACAGGAAACTGTATCGAGGGTTCGAATCCCTCCTCAACCGCCATATTCGATCTACGCAAAACCCCTGATTTCCTCGAGAAGTCAGGGGTTTTGTGCTTTCTGGGGCTGCTTAATCGCGGCAGTGGGCGAGCGGCTTCTTTGCTGAACGCCGTTTCCCCGTGATGGTCAAAATCATTACGAGTTCGCAACAGCCAAAGTTGCTCCAGCAAGGTATCGATCACGCTGGATACTTGAGTGGTCTTTGGCTTTGTTACCCCTGCGAAGCCTGGCGCTCAGGTCACCTTGAGGGTGAGGTTTTCCGCCGATATCAGGCGGGCATCAGCGTGCGGTTTTCTGTGCCCCGTACTGGCTACGAGGAGACGCGCAATGGTCATTCACTTCAAGGTCGCCGGGCATCTTGCCTGCGGCCACAAGGGTTCCAATCTCATATCCAGCACCGAGCCGGCGCGGGTCAAATGCCGCAGTTGCCGCAATACCGAGGTGTTCAAGGAAGCCCGTAAGAATCAGCGCAATGCGGCACGTCGAGCGGCGCGCAAAGCCAAGGCAGAACACGCGGCAAGCGACTGGCGTGCAGCCTGGACCCAGCGGCTGACGGCCATGGCCGGGTTGCAGCGTCTGCCTCGGGGGGTTGGCGGGCAACCTTACGTTTAGCGTTTGTCGCAGGCGATCCACGCTTTCAGGTCTAGAATGGTCATGCGCATCGAGTGGGGCGATGCTGGTTGTCTGCGGGCGCGGGGTGATATTGCCGGCGTCGGCAGGCTTTGCAGCTACTCAATCGAGAACACCATCATGTCCACGCACGAACAGGTCACCGAGCATAAATCCTTCTCCGAACCGGATGAGACCCGCGAGTTTTCCAATGGCAAGGCAGAGATCCTGAAGATCGGTCAGTGTGAAGTGGGACGCTTCACTTTCAAGCCGGGCTGGCGCTGGTCGAACGACATTAAACCGCTGGCGCAGACACCGAGTTGCCAGGCACCGCATTTTCAGTATCACGTGGCCGGCAGGCTGGCGATCCTGATGGATGACGGTACCGAAATCATCGCCGGGCCGGGTGATATCACCTCCCTGCCTAAAGGTCACGACGCCTGGGTGGTGGGGGATGAAACCGTGGTGGTGGTCGATTGGTTCGGGGCCAGCAACTACGCTCGTAAGGTCTAGGCGAAACACAGTCGCAAAGGAGCTGATGCACACCATCAGCTCCTTTTTCAACGACGATCCATACCCTTGGACGAAGAACTCCAGCTTGGGCCATTCGTCGGTCTTTTCTCTTTGTGAACTACAAGTCCTTAAATGACCGTCTAGTCTGAAGCGCCGTGACGGTCGATATTTTCTAGGCAGTCAGGTGCTTGCCGGTATCGACCGGTTGTTGGAGGGAGCAGGGAGATGAGCGATCCTTATATCGAGGACAACGGGGATGAGTTCCCAATCAACAACCTGGTGCGCTGCGGTCAGGCAGCGTTTGACAGTGAGCCACCGGCCAAGGCGTCGGTAGGCAAGACCAGGGCCAGTGCATTACCCAGGGTGACCCAGACAAAGTTTTTCCCGAAAGCGGCGCTTCCTAAGAGAAGGTAGCCTTCATACATACCGAACGACCCCGCTTCCGGGCGGGGTTTTTGTTACCTGAACAATGGGCCGCCGCGATTGATTTGAATGAAGTTGGACCTTTCGTCTTATCTGTTGCACAGGGCGACGGGTTTTTCACAATTTATTCACAAACGACTGCGTAGGCTCGACTCATCCGTTAAAGCAAATCCTATTAGCCCGTCTCCCCAGCGGGCTTTTTTTTGCCTGACTGAAAACTCTTTGCGCAAAAACGGTCCAACACTGTGACTAAAAGGATCACAGCGTTCTGCTGTCGCCGCTCAGCTTTAGTCAGACACCGCTATAGAATGACTCTCCAGCATCTTTTTCGAGGTTTACATCATGCGTTTAACACTGCCTGCTCTGGTTTTGGGGCTTCTGGCTGCTCAAGGTGCGATGGCCGCCGGTGATGGCACTGCTGCGGTCGGCGGCGGTTTGGGTGGCGCGCTGGGCAATGTGGTGGGACAACAGATTGGCGGCAGCACGGGCGCCGCGGTGGGTGCGGGTCTTGGCGGCGCTGCCGGCAGTGCGGTCGGTGCCCGTAAAGGCAGCCGTACCGAGGCGGCCATTGGTGGCGGGCTGGGTTCGGCCGGTGGCTCGGTGATTGGCAACAAACTGGGCGGCAGCACTGGCTCGACCATCGGCGCAGGCCTGGGCGGCGCGGCCGGTGGCGCTTTGGGCAGCAGCATGGGTGACGATGGCCATCACTCCGGCGGCGGCAAAAAGCACAAGAATAAACACAAGCACAAGCACGATTGATTCTGCAGCAGTGCGTAAAAAAGCCCGGCCTTGTGCCGGGCTTTTTTATGGGAACGAATATCGCTCCAGCCCCTCGAATTCAATGATGGACACATTGTGTCGACGAGGTTTGCCATGACTCCGGAAACTGCTGGCAAGAAAGAAGACGACTCCTCGGGCGTGCCCCTGGTCAACGATCCGGGCAATGAAGACCCAGGTTCGCTGATGGATGACGCCCTGGTCCCGCTGAGCGATGACGATGAGGCAGACGAGTCGGAGGAAAAGGGCCCGTGAAGTCTGCTTCCAGCACGCCGGCATGAGCGGTGTGAGGTGCCTATGAAGCATGATCCGAAACCAATCGACCGGGATGACACGCCCGAATATCCGCTGCCTTCCCCCACGGATGCGCTGAGCCCCGAGCAGATCCTCCCGGATGCCAACGCCGAACAGGAGCTGTCTCGACCCGAGCCGCAGCGCAAGGCGGCCAGGGGCAAACGGCGCACCGCTCCGGGAGGCGCGTCGTGAGCCGCACAAAACTGCTGAGCCTGGTGCTGGTCGCCCTGGTGTCGATTTTCTGTTTCTCCAGCCTGGCAGAATCCGCTGACGGACGGGCCCCGGCCAATCCTCCGCTGCGGTCGTTCGAGGGCGGTTCCGGCAACGATCTCATGCTGCGGCCAGGAGCACTGGGCGGGAATGGTGTAGGTGTCACGGACAGCCGTTCACGGGCCGACAAGTCGCGCGGCTCTTCCGGCCAGGGCGGCATGGGCTCCACTGGCGTCAATGGTTCCATCATCGGCGGTGGCGGTGCCGGTGGTGGAACCGGCAGCGCGGGCGGTGGCACTGGCGGTGCCGGAGGCGGCAGCGGACGGGCAGGACGCTAGCGTGCTTTGTTCACTCATGATGTCGAGACCAGCGAGCCCGGCCTGTCCGGGCTTTTGTCTGCCTGCGCGCTGGCCTGAGGTTGCTCCCCGTCATCCGCCGCGGCTATGCTGCTGAACCCTTTAATCGGGCAAAAAACTGGCCGTACCTGAGCCGCTCCCCGGGATGTTTTTTGTTAACGGATCAGATGCGATGAATGCACAGTTGAATGACGTGGGCCCGATCAAGGCCGTGATTTTCGATATGGACGGTTTGCTGCTGGACACCGAAGGCATCTACACCGAGGTGACGCAGATCATCGCCGATCGTTATGGCCGCACCTTCGATTGGACGATCAAGCAGAACATCATTGGCCGTGGCGCCGCGGACCTGGCCCGCTATGTGGTGCAAGCCCTGGACCTGCCGATCACGCCCGAGGAGTTCCTGGTGATTCGCGAGCCGCTTATGCGCGAACGCTTTCCCCGGGCGCTGGCGATGCCGGGCGCGCAGGAACTGGTGCAGCACCTCAAGGCCAATAATGTGCCGATTGCCGTGGGCACCAGTTCTTCGCGCCAGTCTTTCGCCCAGAAAACCACCTTGCACGGCGACTGGTTCGCGCTGTTCGACACCATAGTCACCGCCGACGACCCGGAAGTGGGCGCGGCCAAGCCGGCGCCGGACATCTTCCTGACCGCCGCACGGCGCCTGGGCGTTGCCCCCGAGGATTGCCTGGTGTTCGAGGATTCGCCCTTCGGTGTCACCGCGGCGAAGGCGGCGGGGATGACCGCGATTGCCATTCCCGATCCGGCGATGGCGGACGCCAAGTACGCCCATGCCGATGCCATTCTGCGTTCGCTGAAGGGGTTCCAGCCGGCGGCCTGTGGTTTGCCTCAGTTGGCGTGGTCCTGAACCTGTAGCCGCTGCCGCAGGCTGCGATAAGCCCGCCAGGGCTTCAGCGGTCTCAAGTGCGGCGCCTTCTGTGGAGTCGATCGCAGCCTGCGGCAGCGGCTACAAAAACGCCGGGCCACCTGATGAGGGTGGCCCGGCGTTTTTCATGGGCGCAGGAATCAGGCGCTGAAGCCGCCGTCGATCGTCAGACTGGCGCCGGTGATGTAACCCGCTTCCGGGCCTGCCAGGTAAGCCACGAAGCTGGCGATTTCTTCCGCGTGACCATAGCGCCCGATGGCCATCAGCGGGATCAGGCTTTCGGCGAAGTCGCCGTGGGCCGGGTTCATGTCGGTGTCGACCGGGCCGGGTTGCACATTGTTGATGGTGATGCCTCGTGGGCCGAGGTCGCGGGACAGGCCTTTGGTCAGGCCGACCAGGGCTGACTTGCTCATGGCATAGGTACCGCCACCGGCAAAGGGCATGCGCTCGGCGTTGGTGCTGCCGATGTTGATGATGCGCGAGCCTTCGCCCATATGCCGGGCCGCTTCCTGGGTGGCGACAAACACGCTGCGGATGTTGATGGCCAGGGTCCGGTCGAAGTCTTCCAGCTTGAAGTCTTCCAGCGGGCCGATAGCCAGGACGCCGGCGTTGTTGACCAGGATGTCTAGGCGACCAAAGGTTTCGACCGTGCTCTCGACCGCCTGGCGGATGGCCGCGGCATCGGCGCTGTCGGCGAGGATCGCCAGGGCCTTGCCGCCAGCGGCGGTGATGCTGTCCTGCAAGGCTTCGGCCTTGGTGGTAGAGCTGACATAGGTGAAGGCGACGGCGGCGCCTTCGGCCGCCAGGCGTTGCACGATGGCCGCGCCGATGCCGCGGGAACCGCCTTGAACCAGGGCTACTTTGCCGCTGAGGGATTGAGTGGTCATGTCGTTCTCCAAAAAAGTCCAAGGCGGGCTGCCTTGTGGTTGGAGTCGAGTATCGACTTCGGATTAGGTGCTGTGTAGATAGGAATCGCTCTAGTCTGTGTAAACCATAAGTTTATAGTGAGGCACCATGGAAACCTTCAGCAGCATCGAATGCTTTGTGCGCAGCGCCGAAGTCGGCAGTTTTGCCGAAGCCGCTCGACGCTTGAGCCTGACCCCTGCCGCGGTGGGTAAAAGCGTGGCCAAGCTCGAGGCCCGGCTCGGGGTCCGGCTGTTTCAGCGCAGCACCCGCAGCCTGACCCTGACCGAGGCCGGCAAACTGTTTCTTGGCGAGGTCAGCGCCAGCCTGTACACCATCCAGAACGCGGTGGCCAACCTGGCCAGCGCCGAAGGGCGCCCGGCGGGCACCCTGAAAGTCAGCATGGGCACGGTGTTCGGACGCCTGTACATCGTGCCCATGCTCGGCGAATTCCTGCGGCGTTTCCCAGAGATCAGCCCGGACTGGCATTTCGATAACCGTCAGGTGGACCTGATCGGCCAGGGTTTCGACGCGGCGATCGGCGGCGGCTTTGAGCTGCCCCAGGGGGTGGTGGCGCGACGGCTGACCCCGGCTCACCGCATCCTGGTGGCCTCGCCGGACTATCTGGCGCGCTGCGCGGCGGTCAAGCAGCCCGAGGATTTGCAACATTGCGAAGGCATCCTGATCCGCTCGCCACAGACCGGGCGGGTGCGCTCCTGGGCCCTGACCAGCCGCACCCGGCAGCAAAGCCCGTTGAGCCTGAAGGCGCGGATGACCATGAGCGATTCGGAAGCGGCCTGCGCCGCTGCCGCCCAGGGCCTGGGGGTGGCCCTGGTGAGCATGCCGTTCGCCGTCGGTTACTTGAACGCCGGCACCCTGGTGCGGGTATTGCCGGACTGGTACGTCGACGACGGCAACATCTCGATCTATTACGCCGAGCACAAACTGTTGCCGGGCAAGACCCGGGCCTTCGTCGACTTCGTGATCGAGCAGTTCGCCGAGCAGGGCCTGGAGCAACGCTTCAGCGCGGTTTGAAGAGGCGAGCAAACCCGCTTCCCGGCAGGAGCGGGTTTGCTCGCGACAGGCGAAGGCTCAGCGCCCGAAGCGCCCGGGCCAGCCGATGATGGTTTTTGGCCGTGGCGTGGCGTAGGTGCGTACCTTGGAGGTGGACAGCCCCAGGCGCACCAGGGATTCGGCGATGGTCACCGCCGCGGTCACGCCGTCCACCACCGGCACGCCGGTGCGCTGGCGGATCTGTTCGTCCAGGCCGGCCATGCCGCCACAGCCCAGGCAGATCACCTCGGCCTTGTCTTCGCTGACCGCCAGTTCGGCCTGGCGCACGATGGCTTCCACGGCACGCGTCGGGTCTTCTTCCAGCTCCAGCACCGCCAGCCCGCTGGCTCGAACCGAGGCGCAGCGGTCGTACAGGCCGGAGAGTTTCAGGCGGTCCTCGATCAGCGGTACGGTGCGATCCAGGGTCGTCACCACCGAATAGGCGTGGCCGAGGAACATCGCGGTGCTGGCGCCGGCGTCAGTGATGTCCACCACCGGCACGTTGAGCAGCTCCTGCAAGCCTTCGCGGCCGTGCTCGCCATAACCGGCCTGGATCACCGCGTCGTAGGGCTGGTCGTAGGACAACACGCGGTCCATGACGGCGATGGCGGCCAGGTAGCTTTCGAAGTTGCCTTCGATGGAGTCGGCGCCGAAGTGTGGGGTCAGGCCGATGATTTCGGTGCCGGGCGCGGCCACGGCCTGGGCCTGGCGGGCGATGGCCTGGGTGATGGAGTCGGTGGTGTTGACGTTGACCACGAGAATTCGCATGGGCTGTCCTTATCGTTGAGGCATTCGGGGCCCGCCGCAGACGGGCCGTTCAAGGTTAGTGGCTGACGTTATCGACGGCGATGGATTCACCGCTGACATCCGCATAGTAGGGCTGGCGTTTGGCGACGATCAGGTACAGCAGGCCGGCAATGCCGGCGCCGATCAGCCAGGAGAAGGGCGAGACGCTGGCAAACCCCGGCACCAGGGCCAGGACGATGGCGATCAGCGCCGAGGGAACGAATGCCGCCACCGCCCGCAGGTTGACCCCATGGCTGTAGAAATACGCGCCTTGCGGGTGCTCGCTGTACAGCTCGGGCACGTTGATCCGGCCTTTGCGCAGCAGCCAGTAGTCGACCATGATCACCCCGTACAGCGGCCCCAGCAGGGCACCGAGCCCGGACAGGAAGTACACGATCACCAGCGGGCTGTTGTAGAGGTTCCACGGCAGGATCAGCACCGCGAGGGTCGCGCTGATCAGCCCGGCGCGGCGGAAGGTCAGGTATTTCGGCGCCAGGTTGCTGAGCACGAAGGCCGGGGCGACGAAGTTGGCCATGATGTTCACCGCCACGGTGACGATCAGGAATGCCAGGCAACCGAGCACCAGAAAGAAGGTGTTGGGGATCGAGGCGATGATTTCGGTCGGGCTTTCGATGATCTTGCCGTTGATCTGGAACTGCGCGCCGCAGAGCAATACGGTGATGGCTGCGAACACCAGGATGTTCACCGGCAGCCCCCAGAAATTGCCAATCTTGATGGTCCGGCGGCAGGGCGAGGAGCGGGCGAAGTCGCAGAAGTTGAGCACCAGTGTGCCGTAGATCGCCAGCCACAGCGCGCCGCCGGCGAAGATCTGGCGCCACATCTCGCCACCGCTCAGCGGCTCATGGATCGACCAGGCGATGCTGGCGTTGGCTTGGGTGTACATCCAGGCGGCGAGGGCGGCAACGGTCACCAGGATCACCGGGCCGGCAAAGGCCTCATAGCGCCGGACCATCTCCATGCCGTAGGCGAGGATCGCCAGCTGCACCAGCCAGATCGCCACGAAACACACCCAGCCCAGGCTCGACAGGCCGAGGATCGAGTTGTGGTCGTAGTCGGCGAAGCCGGGGTGGATGGCTGTGAGCAATACCCGGAACACCACCGAGGCCAGGTAGGTCTGGATACCGAACCAGGCGATGGCGATCACCGCGCGGATCAGCGCCGGAATCTGCGCGCCATGGATGCCGAAGCTGATACGGCTGATCACCGGGAAGGGCACGCCGGTCTTCTGGCCCATGTAGCCGGACAGGTTCATGAAGAAGTACACCAGCGCCGCGCCGATCCCCAGGGACAGGAGGATCTGCCAGCCGCCCAGGCCCAGGGCGTACAGGCCGATGGCGAAGGAGTAATTGGCGATGTTGTGCACGTCATTGGTCCACAGGGCAAAGATGCTGTAGCCACCCCAGCGCCGGCCTTCGACCTTGGTCGGCGCCAGGTCGCGGTTGTGCAGGCGCGGGCTGAGGTCGACTGGCGAAGCGGTGTCGTGGGCGATGCTGGGGTCGAGGTTGGCGTGGGTATGGGAGGAGGGCAAATCCAGTGCGATGTTATTGGAAGGACTGGTACGCATTCCGGCAGGCTCCTGATCGCGGACCCGCGCTGACTGTGCTTGAGCGCAAGGCTCGGCAGTCTTCGGCGCAGTCCGGGAATCACTGGGTTCTGGGCATCTGCAGGCGGATTCGGGAACCCGGCTTGCGGATATAAAGTGTATGTATTTTTTATTTAAGTTGTATACAAGATGCGAATCGACCTAAGCCACTTCCGTGCCAGATCCCAATCTAAGCAAGCGACCGATAATTTCGGTCTGTTCTTAAGATTTTCTAAGTAACTGAAACTGCGAAACTATAAATTGACCGATTGAACAGGTATTTATTTTTCGAGGGGGCAGGGTGTGAGCGCGGTGGAGAATGGCCCAGGGAGGAGGGTGTAACTTTTTGGGGCGTAGAGGCATAAAGTGCACACAAAAATGGCACCTGTGGTGACACTTATGTGTACAAGATTTTTACCGGGAGGAGGGGCTTCTGCAGGAGCGAAGCTTGCTCGCGAAGCGGTGTGTCAGATACACCGTCTCGCGAGCAAGCTTCGTTCTTACAGAAGAAAGAGGAATTGGGGGCTTTAGCCCTTGCTGATGATATTGCCGGCGTGCAGGCCGCATTCCTTCTGCGTGGCTTCTTCCCACCACCAGCGGCCTTCGCGCTCATGCTGGTTCGGCAGCACAGGGCGGGTGCAAGGCTCGCAGCCGATGCTGATGAAGCCGCGTTCGTGCAGGCTGTTGTACGGCAGCTCGAGCATGCGGATGTACCCCCAGATCTCTTCGCTGGTCATCTGCGCCAGCGGGTTGAACTTGTACAGGGTGCGCTCCGGGGTGGAGAAGGCGCTGTCGATCTCCAGTACCGCCACCTGGCTGCGGGTACCCGGGCTCTGGTCGCGGCGCTGGCCGGTGGCCCAGGCGCTGACGGTGGACAGCTTGCGGCGCAGCGGTTCGATCTTGCGGATGCCGCAGCACTCGCCGTGGCCATCCTTGTAGAAGCTGAACAGGCCTTTCTCCTTGACGAAGGGTTCGAGCTTGGTGTGGTCCGGCGAAACCACTTCGATGTCGATCTTGTAGTGCTCGCGTACCTGCTCGATGAAGCGGTAGGTTTCCGGGTGCAGGCGCCCGGTGTCGAGGCTGAACACCTTGACGTTCTTGTTCAGCTTCCAAGCCATGTCCACCAGCACCACATCCTCGGCACCACTGAAAGAGATCCACAGGTCATCGCCAAACTCGGCGAATGCCAGTTTGAGAATGTCCTGGGCGGATTTTTGGGCATAGGTCGCGGCGAGTTCAGCGACATTGAACGATGGGCTCATCAGGGCGGTTTCCTACAGGTCGGTGGCGCTGAGCGCTCTAGATACTGGCGATGGTAACAAAATCCGCCCCCGGCTGGCGCGCTCCTCGCGTTGCGTGGGCCAGGGCGAATCGCTAGAGTTCGGCAGTCCTTTTGCTCGCTCGAATAACCAATACAAATGGGAGTGTCCTGTGGAAATTGCCTGTCTCGACCTGGAAGGTGTACTGGTCCCGGAAATCTGGATCGCCTTTGCCGAAAAAACCGGGATTGAATCCCTCAAGGCGACCACCCGGGATATTCCCGATTACGACGTGCTGATGAAGCAGCGCCTGCGGATTCTCGACGAGCACGGCCTGAAGCTGTCGGACATTCAGGAAGTGATCGCCACCCTCAAGCCGCTGGACGGCGCCATCGAGTTCGTCGACTGGTTGCGCGAGCGTTTCCAGGTGGTGATTCTGTCCGACACCTTCTATGAGTTTTCCCAGCCGCTGATGCGCCAGCTGGGCTTTCCCACGCTGTTGTGCCACCGCCTGGTCACCGACGACAGTGGCCGGGTGACCGGTTACCAGCTGCGCCAGAAAGACCCCAAGCGCCAGTCGGTGCTGGCCTTCAAGAGCCTGTATTACCGGGTGATTGCGGCGGGGGATTCGTACAACGACACCAGCATGCTCGGCGAGGCCGATGCCGGCATTCTGTTCCATGCCCCGGACAACGTGATTCGCGAGTTTCCACAGTTCCCGGCGGTGCACAGCTTTGCCGAGCTGAAGCAGGAGTTCCTCAAGGCGTCGAACCGCGAATTGAGCCTGTAACGCTGTACCTGTAGCCGCTGCCGAAGGCTGCGATCGGCCGGTACGGCCGCGGCGTCTTCCCTAACGCTGAAGGGCCTGCGGCCCTATCGCAGCCTTCGGCAGCGGCTACAGGGGCATGATCAGAGGCTCTGCAAGGTCTCCAGCAGGACCTTCACCTTGGTGATGGACTCCTGATACTCGGCCTGCCAGTCCGAGTCCGCGACAATCCCGCCACCGCCCCAGCAGCAGACTTGCCCATCCTTGACCAGCAGGCTGCGGATGGCGATCGAGCTGTCCATCTCGCCCCGCACGTCCAGGTACAGCAGCGAACCGCAATACAGCCCGCGCCGGGTCGGCTCCAGCTCGTCGATGATCTGCATCGCGCGGATCTTCGGCGCGCCGGTGATCGAGCCGCCGGGGAAGCTACCGGCGATCAGGTCCAGGGCGTCCTTGTCGTCCGCCAGCTCGCCGGTGACGCTGCTCACCAGGTGGTGCACGTTGGGGTAACTCTCCAGGCTGAACAGCTCCGGTACCCGCACCGAGCCGATGCGGCAGGTGCGGCCCAGGTCGTTGCGCAGCAGGTCGACGATCATCAGGTTTTCCGCGCGGTCCTTGGGGCTGGCCAGCAGCTCGGCGGCGTTCGCCGTGTCTTCGGCGGCATCCTGGCCGCGCGGGCGGGTGCCCTTGATCGGCCGGGTTTCCACCTGGCGCTCACTGATCCGCACGAAGCGCTCCGGCGACAGGCTCAGCACCGCGCCACCTTCCGGCAGGCTCTGGAACCCGGAAAAAGGCGTCGGGCAGGCCGCCCGCAGCGCGCAGTAGGCAACCCACGGATCGCCAGCGCAGGGCGCGCGAAAGCGCTGGGCGAAGTTGACCTGATAGCAGTCGCCGGCCTGGATGTACGCCTGGATGCGCTCGAACGCCTGTTGGTACTGCGCGGCGCTGAGGTCAGGCAGCATCGGCCCGCTGAGCTTGAAGCTGTCGTTGGCGCTGACTGGCGCCTGGCCGAACAGGGCGATCAGGCGCTGGCGTTCGCTGGCGGCAAGCGCGGGGTGGAACACCAGTTGGCTGGTGCGCTGCTGATGGTCGCTGATCAGTGCCCAGTCGTAGAGGCCGAAGCGCGCATCGGGCAGTTGCAGGTCATCCAGGGCCTGGCTGGGCAGGCGTTCCAGATGGCGTCCGAAGTCGTAGCTCAGGTAGCCGATCAGTCCGCCGGCGAAAGGCAACTGGTAAGGCGCGGGGATCGCCGCCTGGCCCAATTGGTCCAGGTTGAGCCGCAGGCGTTGCAGGAAATCTTCGCCGCTTTCGTCCTTGAGGACGGCCAACTGCGTCCGTGGCCAGGCGCTGAGCAGGTCATAGCGGCCGCGTTCGGCACTGGGCCGGCCGCTGTCGAGCAGGACGGCGCCAGGGGCATGGCGGATCGCCGCGAAATACTCGGCGGGGTTGGTGCGATAGGGCAGAGGGTGTACGGAACAGGTCGACATGCGGGGTGGATCAGCCATCGGAGGAGCGCGGCTGGCGATTGTAGTCCCCTCAGGGATTTGCTCCTAGTAGGGATGTCGGGGATTGCCCGGTTTACGACGCATTGCCCGTCTCGCCGCATACCCTGTAGCCGCTGCCGAAGGCTACGAAAGGACCGAAGGTCCTCGGCGATGTCGAAAGCGGCGCCCGCTTCGCGGTCGGGCGCAGCCTGCGGCAGCGGCTACAGGGTTTTCCGTTGCTGTGGTTCAGCCTTCCACCGCCGGGATATGGCCGAACAGGTCCTGGGCAAACTGCACGCGCTGTTCGACGGTTTCGCTGATGCCGCGGGCTTTCAGCTCTGCCAGGTGCGCTTCGACCGCGTGGGTGCGCTGGGTCAGGCCGCAGTCGTTGGCGATCTGGATGTTCAGGCCGGGGCGGGCGTTGAGTTCGAGGATCAACGGGCCCTTTTCCTGGTCCAGCACCATGTCCACCCCAATGTAGCCCAGGCCGCACAGCTCGTAGCAGCCGGCCGCCAGCTTCATGAAACCGTCCCAGTAGGGCAGTTGCACGCCGTCCACCGCATTGGTGGTGTCCGGGTGCTTGGCGATGATGTTGTTCAGCCAGGTGCCGCGCAGGGTCAAGCCGGTAGCCAGGTCGACACCGACGCCGATGGCGCCCTGGTGCAGGTTGGCCTTGCCGCCGGACTGGCGGGTCGGCAGGCGCAGCATGGCCATCACCGGGTAGCCCATGAGCACGATGATACGGATGTCCGGCACGCCTTCGTAGCTGATGCTCTTGAAGATCTGGTCCGGGGTCACCCGGTATTCGATCAGCGCCCGGTCACGGTGGCCACCCAGGGAATAGAGGCCGGTGAGGATGCTGGAGATGTGGTGTTCGATTTCTTCATGACTGATGATCTTGCCCGATACCGTGCGGTAGCGACCCTCGAAACGGTCGGCGATCACGATGATGCCGTCGCCGCCGGCGCCTTGCGCCGGCTTGATCACGAAGTCGTTGCGCCCGCCGATGATCTCGTCGAGCTTGTCGATTTCCTTCTCGGTGGAGATCACGCCGTACAGTTCCGGCACATGGATGCCGGCCTTGATCGCGCGCTCCTTGGTGATGATCTTGTCGTCGACGATCGGGTACAGGCTGCGCTTGTTGTACTTGAGCACGTAGTCCGCGTTACGCCGATTGATCCCCATGATGCCCCGGGCTTCCAAGGCCTTCCAGGTCTTCCACAGGCCGAACATTACGAATCAGCCTTGACGAAGGCTTTGAAACGGATCAGCTCGGTCAGGCGGTAGCCGCGGTAGCGACCCATCGCCAGCATGAAGCCCACCAGGATCAGCAGCATCGCCGGGAAGGTGAAGACGAAGTAGACCAGCTCCGGCACGCTCATGATCAGGTGCGCCAGGGAGGCGGCGAACAGCGTTCCGATGGCGACTTTCATCGCATGGCCGGCGCCCCGTTCTTCCCAGGTGATCGACAGGCGTTCGATGGTCATGGTCAGGATCACCATCGGGAACAGGGCCACCGACAGGCCGCGTTCCAGGCCGAGCTTGTGGCTGAACAGGCTGATGGCGGCGATCAGCACCACGACGAAGGTCAGCACCACCGACAGCCGCGGCAGCATCTGCAGCTTCAGGTGTTCCAGGTAGGACCTGAGCGACAGCCCGAGCGCGGTGATCACCGTGAACAGCACGATGCCGAAGCCCAGCTGGGTCTCGCGGAAGGCCAGGGCGATCAGCACCGGGGTGAAGGTACCCAGGGTCTGCAGGCCGATCAGGTTGCGCAGCACCAGGATCACCAGCACGCCGATCGGGATCATCACCATGATCATGAAGGTCTGCTGGGTCTGCAGCGGCAGGCCGTACAGCGAGTATTCGAGGAAGTTGGCGTCGGTGTTCTCGTCGGTCAGCTTGGCCAGGCGAATGGCGTTCATTTCGCTGTTGTTCAGGCTGAAGGTGACGGTGGCTTTCTTGCCGCCATCGACGGTGATCAGGCTGTCGTCACCGATCCACCACAACAGGCGGTCGCTGGGCAGGCCTTGTTCGCCGGTTTCCGGGTTGAAGTACAGCCAGTCGGTACCGTTGAAGCTGCGCAGCCACAGTTCCGGAGCCTGCGGCTGGTCGGCCACCAGGCGGATGGTGTGGACCTTTTCCATCGGTACGTGGGCGATGGACAGCAGCAGGTCGACGATCTTGGCCTTGTTCGCCGGCGACGGATCGCCCGCCAGGAGCATCTTGGCGTTGTCGTCGCTGCTGTTGTTGACCCGCTTGATGGCTTCGCTGATGAAGGTCTCGACGTCGGCCGAGTGCTGGCGGATCGGCGCGAGCAAGGCTTCGGCGGCGATCTTTTCCGGGCCTTCGACGGCGATGCTGTCGCGGAAGGTCGGGCCCTTGATCTTGGCTTTTTCCGCGGTGTAGCGCTTGGTCAGCACCAGGCGGTAGTAGAGGGTCTGGTTGCCCTTGGCGCGGCGGGCAGACCAGGTCACCTTGCGGTTGCCGTCGACGCGGTTCACCGCCACCCCGTAGTTATTGGAGATGAAGCTCTCGTTCAGGCTGACATAGTCGCGGCTCAAGGGTGGCACGAACATCTGGATCTTGATCGGGTCCTTGGCGTTGGCAACGAACTCGACCTTGGCGTCGATGTTCCACAGGTCGTCGGTGGCGTCTTCGGTCACCGGGATGCCGAGCACGAAAATCTGATAGGCCGTGATCGAAATGCCCAGCACCACCAGGATGGCGATCAGGATTTTCAGATGGAGGGTAAGAGAGCGCATTGGAATTACTCTGCGGTATGAGCGTCGGTGGCGCAGGCAGGTTTGCCAGCAGCGTATTTAAGACTGGGGTCGACCAGTGCATCGAAGCGCTTGAGCGCTTCGGAACCGATCAAGAGCGGGTATTGGAATGCACTACGGTCGGTCAAGTTCACTTCTATGCTGCGCAGGGCACCGCCCATGCAGATATCCAGCTCGATGACCGGGCGCGCGGTGTACTTCTTGTTGTTTTCCTCATCGGGGTCATAGTCGCCGGCGCGGCGCTTGATCTTGCTGACGCGGGCCAGCGGACGTTCGATGGGGTGGGAATGGGCGGCGTCGATGGCCAGGTAAAAACGTACCCAGGACTCGCCATTGCGCTTGAAGCGCTTGATATCGCGGGCGCTGAGGGAGGCGGTCTTGGCGCCGGTGTCGAGCTTGGCGGCGACTTCCAGGTCGATCCCGGACAGTCTGGCGTATTCATTCAGACCGTAAACGGTCTTGCCGGCGGCGGCACTCAGGCCCGGCACGCCGAGCAGGCAGAACAGTATGGAGAAGGCCTTGAGTCTCATAGATCCTGGTGCGTTGCATGGGTTCTTCAGTTCAAGGCGACTGGCATTGCTGCGCAAGCTCCCTCGTGTGCTGCCTTATTAATGTGACAGGCAAATGCGGGCGGCATTCTAGCATGCTGGTTTTATGGCGCCAGCGGCGGGGCGGGGGCTTTTGTGCCGGTTTGGTGCAAAGGGTTATTAGATGATTGTCGACAATATCTATTTTTCCTTTGACTGCATCGGTTGTATTGGCTAGTTTTTGTCGCATTGATTTTCAAGGTGTCGACAATATGCTGGATCAGCTCGATCCCCCCGCCGTGACGCAGGACGATTCGGAAACCTTGTCCGAAAACGTCTTCAGACGCATTCAGGCGGCCATCGTCAAGGGCGAGATCGCCCCGGGCAGCAAGATTTCCGAGCCGGAACTGGCGCGCACCTACGGCATCAGCCGTGGCCCCTTGCGCGAGGCGATCCACCGTCTGGAAGGCCAGCGCCTGCTGGTGCGGGTGCCCCATGTCGGGGCGCGGGTGGTGTCCCTGAGCCAGGCCGAACTGATCGAGCTCTATGAAATCCGCGAATCCCTGGAAGGCATGGCCTGCCGCCTGGCCGCCGAGCGCATGACCAACGAGGAAATCGACGAGCTGCGCCGGGTCCTCGATACCCATGAGCGCGACGCGGCGTTCCAGGCCGGGGTCGGCTACTACCAGCAGGAAGGTGATTTCGACTTCCATTACCGGATCATCCAGGGCGCGGGCAACCGCACCCTCACGCAGATGCTCTGCGGCGAGCTGTACCAACTGGTGCGCATGTACCGCATCCAGTTTTCCGCCACGCCCAATCGCCCGCACCAGGCGTTCGCCGAGCACCACCGGATTCTCGATGCCATTGCCGATCGCGACGGCGAACTGGCCGAGTTGTTGATGCGCCGTCACATCGGTGCTTCCAAACGCAACATTGCCCGTCATTACCAGGACGGCGCCCCGCAGACAGCCACTCCACGAGGTGAGTCATGAGTTCCAACAACAAGAGCACTCCAGGCCAGCGCTTTCGCGATGCGGTCGCCAGCGAACGACCGTTGCAGGTGGTCGGCGCCATCAATGCCAACCATGCGCTGCTGGCCAAGCGCGCCGGGTTCAAGGCGATCTACCTGTCCGGCGGCGGGGTGGCGGCCGGCTCCCTCGGCGTGCCGGACCTGGGCATCACCGGGCTGGACGACGTGCTGACCGACGTGCGCCGCATCACCGACGTCTGCGACCTGCCGTTGCTGGTGGACGTGGACACCGGTTTCGGTTCGTCGGCGTTCAACGTGGCGCGCACCGTCAAGTCGATGATCAAGTTCGGCGCGGCGGCGATTCATATCGAGGACCAGGTCGGCGCCAAGCGCTGCGGCCACCGGCCGAACAAGGAGATCGTTTCCCAGCAGGAAATGGTCGATCGCATCAAGGCCGCGGTGGATGCCCGCACCGACGACAGCTTCGTGATCATGGCCCGCACCGACGCCCTGGCGGTGGAGGGGCTGGAGTCGGCCCTGGATCGCGCCGCCGCCTGCATCGAAGCCGGCGCCGACATGGTGTTCCCGGAAGCCATCACTGAGCTGGAGATGTACAAGATCTTCGCCAGCCGGGTGAAAGCGCCGATCCTGGCCAACATCACCGAGTTCGGCGCCACGCCGCTGTACACCACCGAGCAACTGAAATCCGTGGATGTTTCCCTGGTGCTGTACCCGCTGTCGGCGTTCCGCGCCATGAACAAGGCGGCGGAAAACGTCTACACCGCGATCCGTCGCGATGGTACCCAGCAGAACGTGATCGACACCATGCAGACCCGCATGGAGCTGTACGACCGCATCGACTACCACACCTTCGAGCAGAAGCTCGATGCGCTGTTCGCCCAGAAGAAGGGGTGATGCCGTACTGATGCAAAACCTGTAGCCGCTGCCGCAGGCTGCGATCGGCCGGCACGGCCGCGGCGCGCCTCTCGACGCAGGAGGACCTTCGGTCCTGTCGCAGCCTGCGGCAGCGGCTACAGAAAGCAGTATTGGTTTTGACGATTTGCCGATTCCCTAACAAATTCAAGATTGGAGAGAGCAATGGCCGAAGCAAAAGTATTGAGTGGCGCTGGCCTGCGTGGCCAGGTGGCCGGACAGACTGCCTTGTCGACCGTGGGCCAGGCCGGTGCCGGGCTGACCTACCGGGGTTACGACGTACGCGAACTGGCGGCCGACGCGCAGTTCGAGGAAGTGGCCTACCTGCTGCTGTACGGCGAGCTGCCGACCCAGGCGCAACTGGATGCCTACACCCGGAAGTTGAGCAAGCTGCGCGACCTGCCGCAGGCGCTCAAGGAAGTGCTGGAACGCATTCCGGCGGACGCCCATCCGATGGATGTGATGCGCACCGGTTGCTCGTTCCTCGGCAATATCGAGCCGGAACAGGATTTCTCCGAGCAGCGCGACAAAACTGACCGTCTGCTGGCCGCCTTCCCGGCGATCATGTGCTACTGGTACCGCTTCAGCCACGACGGCAAACGCATCGATTGCGTGACCGACGAGCCGTGCATCGGCAGCCACTTCCTGCACTTGCTGCACGGCAAGAAGCCGAGCGAGCTGCACACCAAGGTGATGAACGTGTCGCTGATCCTCTACGCCGAGCACGAATTCAACGCCTCGACCTTCACTGCCCGGGTCTGTGCCTCGACCCTGTCGGACTTGTACTCCTGTGTCACCGCGGCCATTGGTTCCCTGCGTGGCCCGCTGCACGGCGGCGCCAACGAGGCGGCGATGGAGATGATCGAGCGCTTTGCTTCGCCGGAAGAGGCGATCAAGGGCACCCTCGGCATGCTCGAGCGCAAGGACAAGATCATGGGCTTCGGCCACGCGATCTACAAAGACAACGACCCGCGCAACGAGGTGATCAAGGGCTGGTCGAAAAAGCTCGCCATTGAGGTGGGCGACAAGGTGTTGTTCCCGGTTTCCGAAGCCATCGACAAGACCATGTGGGAGCAGAAGAAGCTGTTCCCCAACGCCGATTTCTACCATGCCTCGGCGTACCACTTCATGGGCATCCCGACCAAGCTGTTCACCCCGATCTTCGTCTGCTCGCGCCTGACCGGCTGGGCCGCCCACGTGTTCGAACAGCGCGCCAACAACCGCATCATCCGTCCAAGCGCCGAGTACGTCGGCGTTGAACAGCGCAAGTTCGTGCCAATCGAACGTCGCTGACCGGTGGCTGCCGTCACTGGCTGAACCCGAAGCCCTGCAGGAGGGCGGTTCAGTGCCGGTGCCAGCCCCACCTTTTGCAATCACCGTGACCGAGTCCTGACGATGAACACTGAATTTCGTAAACCGTTACCCGGTACCCGACTGGACTACTTCGACACCCGCGCGGCTGTCGAGGCGATCCAGCCCGGCGCCTACGACAGCCTGCCGTACACCTCGCGCGTGCTCGCGGAAAACCTGGTGCGGCGCTGCGATCCGGCGACCCTGAGCGCTTCCCTGAAGCAACTGATCGAGCGCAAGCGCGACCTGGACTTCCCGTGGTTTCCGGCCCGCGTGGTGTGCCATGACATTCTTGGCCAGACCGCCCTGGTGGACCTGGCCGGCCTGCGCGATGCCATCGCCGACCAGGGTGGCGACCCGGCCCAGGTCAACCCGGTGGTGCCGACCCAGTTGATCGTCGACCACTCGCTGGCGGTGGAGTGCGGCGGCTTCGACCCGGATGCGTTCGCCAAGAACCGCGCGGTGGAAGACCGGCGCAACGAAGACCGTTTCCACTTCATCAACTGGACCAAGAAGGCCTTCAAGAACGTCGACGTGATCCCGCCGGGCAACGGCATCATGCACCAGATCAACCTGGAGAAAATGTCCCCGGTGATCCAGGCGCGCGATGGCGTGGCCTTCCCCGATACTTGCGTCGGCACCGACAGCCACACCCCGCACGTGGATGCCCTGGGCGTGATCGCCATCGGCGTTGGCGGCCTGGAAGCCGAAAGCGTGATGCTCGGCCGGGCGTCCTGGATGCGCCTGCCGGAAATCGTCGGCGTCGAGCTGACCGGCAAGCTGCAACCGGGCATCACCGCCACCGATATGGTGCTGGCGCTGACCGAATTCCTGCGCAAGCAGAAGGTGGTGGGCGCCTACCTGGAGTTCTTCGGCGAGGGCGCCGCGGCGCTGACCCTGGGCGACCGCGCGACCATCTCCAACATGGCCCCTGAATACGGTGCTACCGCGGCGATGTTCTACATCGACCAGCAGACCATCGACTACCTCAAGCTCACTGGTCGTGAAGACGAGCAAGTGCAGCTGGTCGAGACCTATGCCAAGCAGGCTGGCCTGTGGGCCGACAGCCTGAAAAGTGCCCAGTACGAGCGCGGCTTGCGGTTCGACCTGTCCTCGGTGGTGCGCAACATGGCGGGCCCGAGCAACCCCCACGCCCGGGTGGCGACCAGCGACCTGGCGGCCAAGGGCATCGCCGGTCAGTGGGAAGAGGTGCCGGGGCAAATGCCCGATGGCGCGGTGATCATCGCGGCCATCACCAGCTGCACCAACACCAGCAACCCGCGCAACGTGATCGCCGCCGGCCTGCTGGCGCGCAACGCCAACAAGCTCGGCCTGACCCGCAAACCCTGGGTCA
Source organism: Pseudomonas sp. GW821-FHT02B10 (assembly GCF_059421865.1). Taxonomy (NCBI): domain Bacteria; kingdom Pseudomonadati; phylum Pseudomonadota; class Gammaproteobacteria; order Pseudomonadales; family Pseudomonadaceae; genus Pseudomonas; species Pseudomonas sp. GW821-FHT02B10. The sequence goes on from NZ_JBWKVU010000006.1 coordinate 112,983, forward strand.
AGTCGTCGCTGGCACCGGGTTCCAAGACCGTGGCCATGTACCTGGACGAAGCCGGCCTGACCAGCGAGCTGGAGCAATTGGGCTTTGGCGTCGTGGCCTTCGCCTGCACCACCTGTAACGGCATGTCCGGCGCGCTGGACCCGGTGATCCAGAAAGAAATCATCGACCGCGACCTGTATGCCACCGCGGTGCTGTCGGGCAACCGCAACTTCGACGGGCGCATCCATCCCTACGCCAAGCAGGCGTTCCTTGCATCGCCGCCGCTGGTGGTGGCCTATGCGATTGCCGGGACCATCCGCTTCGACATCGAGAAGGACGTGCTGGGCCTGGACGCCAACGGCAAGGAAATCCGCCTCAAGGACATCTGGCCGAGCGACGAAGAGATCGATGCGGTGGTCAAGGCTTCGGTGAAACCCGAGCAGTTCCGCAAGGTGTACATCCCGATGTTCGCCATTCACGAAGACACCGGGCCCAAGGTCGAGCCGTTGTACGACTGGCGTGAGATGAGCACCTACATCCGCCGTCCGCCGTACTGGGAAGGCGCCCTGGCCGGGGCGCGCAGCCTGACCGGCATGCGCCCGCTGGCGGTGCTGCCGGACAACATCACCACCGATCACCTGTCGCCGTCCAACGCCATCATGCTCGACAGCGCGGCCGGCGAGTACCTGGCGAAAATGGGCCTGCCGGAAGAGGACTTCAACTCTTACGCGACCCACCGCGGCGACCACCTGACCGCGCAGCGCGCGACCTTCGCCAACCCGAAACTGTTCAACGAAATGGTCCAGGAAGGCGGCAAGGTCAAACAGGGATCGCTGGCGCGGATCGAGCCGGAAGGTCAGGTCACCCGGATGTGGGAAGCCATAGAAACCTATATGCAGCGCAAGCAGCCGCTGATCATCATCGCCGGCGCCGACTACGGCCAGGGTTCGTCCCGTGACTGGGCGGCCAAGGGCGTGCGCCTGGCCGGGGTGGAAGCCATCGCCGCCGAAGGCTTCGAGCGCATCCATCGCACCAACCTGGTGGGCATGGGCGTGCTGCCGCTGGAGTTCAAACCGGGCACCGACCGCAAGACCCTGGGCATCGACGGCACCGAAACCTTCGACGTGGTGGGCGAGCGCAAGCCGCGCGCTACGCTGACCCTGGTGATCCAGCGCAAGAACGGCGAGCGGGTCGAGGTGCCGGTGACCTGCCGGCTCGACACCGCCGAAGAGGTGTCGATCTACGAAGCGGGCGGCGTGTTGCAGCGCTTTGCCCAGGACTTCCTCGAATCGGCTGTCGCCAGTTAAGTGACGTACCGGGGGCGGGCCGCAAGGCGCCGCCCTCGGTCTTTATCAGGACCGAGAACTCATGGCTTTCGTAGCGCAAATCAAGATTCCCGCCACCTACATGCGGGGCGGCACCAGCAAGGGTGTGTTCTTCAGCCTGCAAGACCTGCCCGAGGCGGCGCAGCTGCCGGGCGCGGCCCGCGATGCCTTGCTGTTGCGGGTGATCGGCAGCCCCGACCCGTACGACAAGCAGATCGACGGCATGGGCGGCGCCACGTCCAGCACCAGCAAGACGGTGATCCTGTCGAAAAGCATCAAGCCCGGCCACGACGTGGATTACCTGTTTGGCCAGGTGTCCATCGACAAACCTTTCGTCGACTGGAGCGGCAACTGCGGCAACCTGTCGGCGGCGGTCGGTTCCTTCGCCATCAGCAGCGGCCTGGTGGATGCCGAGCGCATTGCGCAGAACGGCGTGGCGGTGGTGCGCATCTGGCAGGCCAATATCGGCAAGACCATCATCGCCCATGTGCCGATGACCAACGGCGCGGTCCAGGAAACCGGCGATTTCGAGCTGGACGGGGTGACTTTCCCGGCGGCCGAAGTGCAGTTGGAGTTCCTTGACCCGGCGGCCGAGGAAGAGGGCGCCGGCGGTTCGATGTTCCCCACCGGTAACCTGGTGGACGACCTGGAGGTGCCGGGTGTCGGGACTTTCCAGGCCACTATGATCAATGCCGGGATCCCGACCATCTTCATCAACGCCCGCGACATCGGCTACAGCGGTACCGAGCTGCAGGGCGATATCAACGGCGATCCCAAGGCGCTGGCGATGTTCGAGACCATCCGCGCCCACGGCGCGCTGCGCATGGGGCTGATCCAGAATCTGGATGAAGCGGCCAAGCGTCAGCACACGCCCAAGGTCGCCTTTGTCGCGCCGCCGGCGGACTACCAGGCTTCCAGCGGCAAGGCGGTGCAGGCCGCGGATGTCGATTTGCTGGTGCGCGCGCTGTCCATGGGCAAGCTGCACCACGCGATGATGGGCACCGCCGCGGTGGCCATTGGCACCGCGGCGGCGATCCCCGGGACCCTGGTCAACCTGGCGGCCGGCGGCGGAGAGCGCAGCGCGGTGCGTTTCGGCCACCCGTCGGGGACCCTGCGCGTCGGCGCCGAAGCCGTGCAGGACAACGGCGAATGGAGCGTGACCAAGGCCATCATGAGTCGTAGCGCGCGGGTCTTGATGGAAGGCTGGGTACGTGTGCCTGGCGACGCGTTCTAAATCATAAACGGCCCCTGTAGGAGCGAGTTTGCTCGCGATAGCGATGCCACGGTCGACATCGATGTCGACAATCCATCCGTCATCGCGAGCAAGCTCGCTCCTACAATGGGGTGAATAAAAAAATAACCCGATCAGCCTGACCTTGAGGATGCAACCCAACCCTTGATGGAGTGAACTGCCCATGAGCGCCAATGTTGATCTGAACGAACGCCCCGATTACGACCAGGTCCTGCAGGACATCGCCGACTACGTTCTGAACTATCGGATCGAGTCCCGCGAGGCTCTGGATACCGCCCGCAACTGCCTGATGGACACCCTCGGCTGTGGCTTGCTGGCCCTGCGCTTTCCCGAGTGCACCAAGCACCTTGGGCCCATCGTCGAGGGCACGCTCGTGCCGTTTGGCGCGCGGGTGCCGGGCACCCGCTTGCGCCTGGACCCGGTCAAGGCGGCCTGGGATATCGGCTGCATTGTCCGTTGGCTGGATTACAACGACACCTGGCTCGCCGCCGAGTGGGGCCATCCTTCCGACAACCTCGGTGGCATTCTCGCCGTGGCCGATCACCTGTCGCAAAAACGCGTGGCCAATGGCGAGGCGCCGCTGACCATGCGCGCGGTGCTCGAGGCCATGATCATGGCCCATGAGATCCAGGGGGTGATTGCCCTGGAAAACTCCTTCAACCGGGTCGGCCTCGACCATGTGCTGCTGGTGAAAGTCGCTTCGACCGCGGTCACCGCCAAGTTGATGGGGGCCAACCGCGAGCAGTTGCTGGCGGCGCTGTCCCATGCCTTTGTCGATGGCCAGGCGCTGCGTACCTATCGGCATGCACCGAACGCCGGTTCGCGCAAATCCTGGGCGGCGGGGGATGCCACCAGCCGTGGCGTGCGCCTGGCGGATATCGCCCTGCGTGGCGAGATGGGCATCCCGGGAGTGCTGAGCGCGCCGCAGTGGGGCTTCTACGACGTGCTGTTCAGCCACACCAACAAGGACCTGGCGCTCAAGCCCGAAGACCAGCGCCGTTTCAGCCTGTCGCAGAAGTACGGCTGCTATGTAATGGAAAACGTGCTGTTCAAGATCAGCTTCCCGGCCGAGTTCCATGCGCAGACCGCCTGCGAGGCGGCGGTGACCCTGCACCCGCTGGTGCGCAATCGCCTGCACGAGATCGACAGGATTGTCATCACCACCCACGAATCGGCGATCCGCATCATTTCCAAGGTCGGCCCGCTGGCCAACGCCGCCGACCGCGACCATTGCATCCAGTACATGACCGCCGTGCCGCTGGCGTTCGGCAACCTGGTGGCCGAGCACTATGAAGACAGCTTCCATGCCGCCCATCCGATCATCGATCAGTTGCGCGAGAAGATGCAGATAGTCGAGGAGCCGCGCTATACCCGCGAGTACCTGGAGGCCGACAAGCGCTCCATCGCCAATGCGCTACAGGTGTTTTTCAAGGATGGCTCCAGCACCGAGCAGGTGGTGGTGGAATACCCGATTGGCCATCGCCGGCGTCGCGCCGAAGGCATTGCGCTGCTGGAAGACAAGTTCAAGGCCAACCTGGCCACCCGCTTCACGGCCCAGCGTTCAGCGCAGATCTTTGCCCTGTGCAAGGACCAGGCGCAGCTGGAAGCCACGGCGGTGCACCGGTTCGTGGACCTGTTGGTGATTTGAGGGCAGGACGGACCGTTGGTCTGATCGCGAGCAAGCCCGCTCCTACAAGATCTTGTAAGCCATGTAGGAGCGGCCGGTCGATGCTCGATTGCTCGCGATAGCCTTCTATTGGTCAGATAACGCTACTTGAAGCGCCGCTCGACGCCTTTTTCCACGAGGATCTTCGCCGAGATCTCTTCCACCGAGAAATGGGTGGAATTGATGTGCGGAATGTTCTCGCGGCGGAACAGGTTTTCCACCTCGCGCACTTCGAACTCGCACTGGGCATAGCTCGAATAACGGCTGTTGGGCTTGCGCTCGTTGCGGATGGCGGTAAGCCGGTCGGGGTCGATGGTCAGGCCGAACAGCTTGTGCTGGTGCGCGCGCAGGGCCGTCGGCAGCTGCAGGCGTTCCATGTCGTCTTCGGTCAGCGGGTAGTTGGCGGCGCGGATCCCGAACTGCATGGCCATGTACAGGCAGGTCGGGGTCTTGCCGCAGCGCGACACGCCGACCAGGATCAGGTCGGCCTTGTCGTAGTAGTGGGTGCGGGCGCCGTCGTCGTTGTCGAGGGCGAAGTTCACCGCCTCGATCCGCTCCATATAGTTGGAGTTGCCGCCAATGGAATGGGACTTGCCGACCGAATACGACGAGTGCTCGCTCAACTCCAGCTCCAGGGGGGCGAGGAAGGTCGAGAAGATGTCGATCATGAAACCATTGGACGTCGCGAGGATCTCACGGATGTCCTGATTGACGATGGTGTCGAAGATAATCGGGCGAAATCCGTCCTTTTCGGCGGCGATGTTGATTTGTTGTACCATGGCCCGCGCTTTATCTACGCTGTCGATATACGGCCGCGTGATTTTGCTGAAGGTAATGTTTTCGAACTGCGCCAGGAGGCTCTGGCCGAGGGTTTCAGCGGTGATGCCGGTACCGTCGGAGATAAAGAAAGCAGATCGTTTCATTTGCACCTTGGGCCTTAAGCTAGTGACGAATCTTGGATATGATAGGCGCGATTTGCCGGCCTCCAATGGCCCGCATTCTCACTTATTTTCCAGGTCCAGGCCATACAGCTGGCAAGCGCTCCCCCGAGCAGCCGGCTTCTGAGCTTTTCCAACACAGTTAGTGGAGAGATCACCTTGGTAGAGTACGTAGTTTCCCTCGATAAGCTCGGCGTCCATGATGTAGAGCATGTGGGGGGCAAGAACGCATCCCTGGGCGAGATGATCAGTAACCTTGCAGGCGCCGGTGTATCCGTCCCTGGAGGCTTTGCCACGACGGCCCAGGCCTATCGTGATTTTCTCGAATTGAGCGGTCTTAACGACCAGATCCACGCCGCGCTCGACGCCCTGGACGTCGATGACGTGAATGCCCTGGCCAAGACCGGCGCGCAGATCCGTCAATGGATCATGGAAGCCGAATTCCCCGAGCAACTGAATAGCGAAATCCGCACCGCGTTCGCCAAACTGTCCGCGGGCAACCCTGACATGGCCGTGGCCGTGCGCTCCTCGGCCACCGCCGAAGACCTGCCGGACGCTTCCTTCGCCGGCCAGCAGGAAACCTTCCTCAATATCCGTGGCGTCGAGAACGTCATTCGCGCCGCCAAGGAAGTCTTCGCTTCCCTGTTCAACGATCGCGCCATTTCCTATCGCGTGCACCAGGGCTTCGACCACAAGCTGGTCGCCCTGTCTGCCGGCGTGCAGCGCATGGTGCGTTCGGAAACCGGTACCGCCGGTGTGATGTTCACCCTCGACACCGAGTCGGGCTTCCGTGACGTGGTGTTCATCACCGGCGCCTACGGCCTGGGTGAAACCGTCGTTCAAGGTGCGGTGAACCCGGACGAGTTCTACGTCCACAAGGGCACCCTGCAAGCCGGTCGCCCGGCCATCCTGCGCCGCAACCTGGGCAGCAAGGCGATCAAGATGATCTACGGCGACGAAGCCAAGGCCGGTCGCTCGGTCAAGACCGTCGACGTCGACAAGGCCGATCGCGCGCGTTTCTGCCTGACCGATGCCGAAGTCAGCGAGCTGGCCAAGCAGGCGATGATCATCGAGAAGCACTACAAGTGCCCGATGGACATCGAATGGGCCAAAGACGGCGACGACGGCAAGCTGTACATCGTCCAGGCCCGTCCGGAAACCGTGAAGAGCCGCACCCAGGCCAACGTCATGGAACGTTACCTGTTGAAGGAAACCGGCACCGTGCTGGTGGAAGGTCGCGCCATCGGCCAGCGCATCGGCGCCGGCAAGGTGCGGATCATCAAGGACGTGTCGGAGATGGATAAGGTCCAGGCCGGCGACGTGCTGGTATCCGACATGACCGACCCGGACTGGGAGCCGGTGATGAAGCGCGCCAGCGCCATCGTCACCAACCGTGGCGGCCGTACCTGCCACGCCGCGATCATTGCGCGCGAGCTGGGGATTCCAGCGGTTGTCGGTTGCGGCAATGCCACCGAACTGTTGAAGGACGGCCAGGGCGTGACCGTGTCCTGCGCTGAAGGCGACACCGGTTTCATCTTCGAAGGCGAGCTGGGCTTCGACGTGAAGAAAAACTCCGTCGACGCCATGCCGGAGCTGCCGTTCAAGATCATGATGAACGTTGGCAACCCGGACCGCGCCTTCGACTTCGCCCAACTGCCGAACGCCGGTGTGGGCCTGGCCCGCCTGGAGTTCATCATCAACCGCATGATCGGCGTGCACCCCAAGGCGCTGCTGAACTACGCCGGCCTGCCCCATGAAATCAAGGACAGCGTCGACAAGCGTATCGCCGGTTACAACGAGCCGGTCGGTTTTTATGTCGACAAGCTGGTTGAAGGTATCAGCACCTTGGCTGCGGCCTTCTGGCCGAAAAAAGTCATCGTGCGCCTGTCGGACTTCAAGTCCAACGAATACGCCAACCTGATCGGCGGCAAGCTCTACGAGCCGGAAGAAGAAAACCCGATGCTGGGCTTCCGCGGTGCTTCGCGTTACATCAGCGAAGCCTTCCGGGACTGCTTCGAGCTCGAATGCCGTGCCCTCAAGCGCGTGCGCAACGACATGGGCCTGACCAACGTCGAGATCATGGTGCCGTTCGTCCGCACCCTGGGCGAAGCCAGCCAGGTGGTGGATCTACTGGCCGAAAACGGTCTCAAGCGCGGTGAAAACGGCCTGCGTGTGATCATGATGTGCGAGCTGCCTTCCAACGCGATCCTGGCCGAAGAGTTCCTCGAGTTCTTCGACGGTTTCTCCATCGGTTCCAACGACCTGACCCAGCTGACCCTGGGCCTGGACCGCGACTCGGGCATCATCGCGCACCTGTTCGACGAGCGTAATCCGGCGGTCAAGAAACTGCTGGCCAACGCCATCGCGGCTTGCAACAAGGCCGGCAAATACATCGGTATTTGCGGACAGGGCCCGTCCGACCATCCGGACCTGGCCAAGTGGCTGATGGAACAGGGCATCGAAAGTGTCTCGCTGAACCCGGATTCCGTACTGGAAACCTGGTTCTTCCTGGCCGAGGGGCAGGGTGCGGTCTAAGCGGAATGAAGCACCGGCCAGCCTTCGGGCTGGCCGGTGCTTTGAGATTCAAGTAGGGCGGGCTCCATCTGGAAGCCGCCCTTTTTTGTGCAAGAGCATTATGCAAAGCAGCAGCAACCTGTTTCCCGTCGCCTTGATCAGTGCCGAACGTCGAGGCGACCTGAGTGAAGACGTCTACCGCCTGAAGCCCGGCAACAGCCCGGACGCTACGGTCGAGCTGGCCGTTACCCGCCTGGGGATGGCGGATGGGCCCGAATCCCGTGGCGTGCCGGTGATCCTGCTGCACGGCAGCTTCTCCAATCGGCGTTTCTGGTATTCGCCCAAGGGCATCGGCCTGGGCGCGTATCTGGCGCGCATGGGCTTCGATGTATGGATCCCCGAGATGCGCGGTCACGGCCTGTCGCGACGCAATGCCGACTACCGCAAGAATCGCGTCGCCGACTATGCGCAATACGATCTGCCCGCCATCGGCGCCTTCGTGCGGGAACAAAGCGGCCAGGTTCCGCACTGGATCGGTCATTCCCTGGGCGGCATTACCCTGGCGGCGGCCTTGGGCGGCCAGTACCTGGGAGAGCCGGCAGTGGCGTCGGCGGCGCTGTTCGGCTGTCAGGTCAGCCGCACCTATTGGCCATTGAAAATCCCGGCGGTGGAGTGGGGCGGTCGTTTCATTCTCAAGCGTTTTGCCCAGTTGTCCGGCTCGCGACTCAAGCGCGGTCCCGAGGACGAGCCCATTGGCCTGGCCCTGGAAGGCATGCGCTGGTACGGGCTGTTCGGGCGTTTCGGCGATGGGCAGAAGGACTGGTGGGCCGGCTTGTCCGACGTTTCGCTGCCGGTATTGGCGGTGAGCGCGGCCGGGGATCATCAGGATCCGACCTGGGCTTGTCGCAAGCTGTTTGACCAGTTGAGTTCCGAGCATAAGCAGTTTGTCTGCCTGGGGCGCGAACAAGGGTTCAGCGGCAATTTCGGCCATGTGGAGATGCTGGTGAGCAAAGCCGCCCAGGCCGAAGTCTGGCCTTTGGTCGCGCGTTGGTTGAAGGATCAGCAGAACCCGTTGTTGGCGTCGGGCACCGAACTGGCTGCCGCCAGTTGAGTTCAGAAGGCTCTGACAAGAGCATTTCGTTCCGATGCGCTTGCGGCTAAGATATGACGCGTTGAGCGGTTTTGGTCACATTCGGTCGCCGGTAAAGCATTCTGTCCGTGCCGTCGAGCCTGCTGAAATTGGCGTATGGTGAGGGCTAGCTGAAATGTTAAACATTCTCCGTCTGCCCTCGTATCACTCAGCATGAACCCTGCGAATTCCGACACCGCGACGTGTTCTTTCCACTACAGGAGTTTCTCGATGAATCATTACCTCACTCCCGACCTGTGCGACGCCTACCCGGATCTGGTACAGGTGGTTGAACCGATGTTCAGCAATTTCGGTGGCCGCGACTCCTTCGGCGGCGAAATAGTGACCATCAAATGCTTCGAAGACAACTCGCTGGTCAAGGAACAGGTCGAGCTCAAGGGCCACGGCAAGGTGCTGGTGGTCGACGGTGGCGGCTCCCTACGCCGTGCGTTGCTGGGCGACATGCTGGCCGAGAAGGCGGCGAAGAACGGTTGGGAAGGGCTGGTGATCTACGGTTGCATACGTGATGTCGATGTCATCGCGCAAACCGACCTGGGCGTTCAGGCGCTGGCCAGTCACCCGATGAAAACCGACAAGCGCGGCATTGGCGATCTCAACGTGGCGGTGACTTTTGCCGGGGTGACGTTCCGTCCGGGCGAATATGTCTATGCCGACAACAATGGCGTAATCGTTTCGCCAAGCCCGCTGAAAATGCCCGAATAAGCAGTCGACCAAGCAAGGGATGAGGATGTTCGAGGAAGACAACGCGCAATGGGGGCTGGTACATGCCCTGGTGCTGGACGGTAAAGGTGGTGCGCGTGCGATTGCCCGAACTGAACTGGACGACTTGCAGCTGCAAGCCCATGAGAGCCTCTGGCTGCATTGGGATCGCAGCCATCCGCAGACCCAGACCTGGCTGCGTAAATCCAGCGGTCTGAGCGAGTTCAGCTGTGACCTCCTACTCGAAGAAAACACCCGGCCGCGCCTGTTGGCGCTGCCGGACTCCGAGTTCTTGCTGTTTTTACGCGGCATCAACCTCAACCCCGGCGCCGAGCCGGAGGACATGGTTTCGGTACGCATCTTCGGTTCGGCCCAGCGAGTGATCTCCCTGCGCCTGCGGCCATTGCGCGCGACCGATGAGCTGCTGGTGCAACTGGGCGAAGGCAAGGGACCGAAAACCGCCTCCGAACTCATCCTTTATATGGCTGAGTACCTGACCCATAAAGTGCAGGACCTGGTCAGCGACCTGTCGGAAGTGGTCGATGCCGAGGAAGAAAAACTGGATGCCGACGAACGGTATACCCCCGAGCACAGCAACATTCTGCAGATTCGTCGACGGGCTGCCGGACTCAAGCGTTTCCTCGCTCCGCAGCGGGATATTTTCGGTCAGCTCAGCCGCATCAGGCTGCCTTGGTTCGCCGATGACGATGGCGATTACTGGAACGAATTGAACAACAGCCTGACCCGCTACCTGGAAGAGCTCGAATTGACCCGAGAGCGTGTGGGGCTTGTGCTGGAGGCCGAAGACCGGCGCCTGAGCGTGCGCATGAACCGCATCATGTTTCGCTTCGGGATCATCACCGGGATCTTTCTGCCGATGAGTTTTCTGGCCGGCTTGCTGGGGATCAACGTGGGAGGCATTCCGCTTTCCAACAGCCCCTACGGGTTTCTGGTGGCCTGCCTGTTGATGGCGCTGGTCGCGCTGGGACAGTGGTGGTTATTCCGACGTTTGCGCTGGGTCTGATCATGAACTATGTGACCCAAGGAATTTTGATCGCGTCTTTCACTGACATATCGAGAGGTGCGTATGCACGATCCGTTTGAACAGTCGTTGCGTGACATGCTCAAGGCCACACCGTCCACCCGGGACGACGATGCGTGCCTGGGCCGCGTACTGAAAACCGCCAACCGGCAGGTGGGGGCGGGCGATCTGTTCAGCCTGCTCGGCCGCTGGTTGCCGGCGCTGATGATTGCTCTGAATAACGGATCGGCCCATATCTCGCCGGTTTCCCGTCGTAAACCTACTGCTCGCACTGCTGATAAGGCTGATTGAATATGGAACTTGATCTCTGGACTCAGAGCCTCGTCACTGCGATGACTGCGTTGTGGACCAAGGTAGCGAACTTCATTCCCAATCTGTTTGGCGCGTTGGTCGTGCTGCTGCTGGGTTTTGTGGTTGCCAAACTGCTTGATACCCTGCTTTCCAAGTTGCTCGCCAAGCTGGGCCTGGACCGTTTGATGGGCGGTACCGGTTTGACCAAACTGCTGTCCCGCGCGGGCTTGCAGGTACCGATCTCTACCTTGATCGGTAAAATCGTGTATTGGTTCGTATTACTGATTTTTCTGGTTTCTGCTGCAGAATCCCTTGGCCTGGAGCGGGTTTCGGCTACGCTCGACATGCTGGCGTTGTATTTACCGAAGGTTTTCGGGGCCGCGCTGGTGCTGTTGGTGGGGGTATTGCTGGCGCAATTGGCCAATGGGCTGGTGCGCGGAGCGGCCGAAGGGGTCGGTCTGGATTACGCCAGTGGCCTGGGGCGAATCGCCCAGGGCCTGGTGATCATCATCAGTATTTCCGTTGCGATCAGTCAGTTGGAGGTCAAAACCGACCTGCTCAACCATGTGATCGTGATCGTTTTGATTACCGTTGGTCTGGCTGTTGCCTTGGCCATGGGGTTGGGAAGCCGGGATATTGCCGGTCAGATTCTTGCGGGAATCTATGTGCGTGAGTTGTATCAGGTTGGGCAACAAGTGCGAGTTGGCGAGGTCGAAGGGCAGATCGAGGAGATCGGCACGGTTAAGACTACACTGCTGACCGATGAGGGCGAGTTGGTCTCGCTCTCCAATCGGATCCTGCTGGAGCAGCATGTAAGTAGCCGCTAACCCGGCAAACCCTGCTAATGTATGCCGCCGCAAAATGCCCGTGTCTGGGCTGCGGTGGACATTGACCTGACTGTCGGCCCGACTCGTTTTGAATAAAGCCCAATCGCTATCCACGCGCTATGACCCCCGTGAGCTCTCTGACGAGGAGTTGGTTGCGCGCTCGCACACGGAGCTGTTTCACGTAACGCGTGCGTATGAAGAGTTGATGCGACGCTATCAGCGAACCCTCTTCAACGTTTGTGCACGTTATTTAGGGAACGATCGTGATGCTGACGATGTCTGTCAGGAGGTGATGTTGAAGGTGCTGTATGGCCTCAAGAACTTCGAGGGGAAATCGAAGTTCAAGACATGGCTCTATAGCATCACGTACAACGAATGCATCACGCAGTATCGGAAAGAACGGCGGAAACGTCGCTTGATGGATGCGTTAAGTCTTGATCCCCTCGAGGAAGCGTCTGAAGATAAGGCGCCGAAACCTGAGGAAAAGGGCGGACTTGACCGCTGGTTGGTGCATGTGAACCCGATCGATCGGGAGATTCTGGTGCTACGATTCGTCGCAGAGCTGGAGTTTCAGGAGATCGCAGACATCATGCACATGGGGTTGAGTGCTACGAAAATGCGGTACAAGCGTGCGCTTGATAAATTGCGTGAGAAATTTGCAGGCATTGCTGAAACTTAGTTCGGCGCAAATATCTCTTACGTCTAGGTAAGTTCTGATAGACTTACCGCCGAGTTGTCCCCCGGTATGTGGGACTGCTTTACAATCACCAGATGGGGATTTAACGGATGAAACTGAAAAACACCTTGGGCATTGCCATTGGTTCTATTGTTGCCGTGACTTCGTTCGGCGTTCTGGCGCAAGGCCAAGGCGCGGTCGAGGGTGAACTGTTTTACAAAAAACAGTACAACGACAGCGTTAAGCACATCGAAGACGGCTTCAACCCAGGCGCTCGTATCGGCTACTTCCTGACCGATGACCTGTCGTTGGACCTGAACTACGACAAAACCAACCACACCCGTTCGAACGACGGCACTGGCAACCAGAAGATCAAAGGTGACACCGGCAGCCTGCTGGCTACCTACCACTTCGGTCAAGCTGGCGTGGACTCCCTGCGTCCATACGTTTCCGGTGGTTTCGGTCACCAGAGCCGTACCAACGTCCTGGCTGACGGCCACAGCGGTCGCGACCAGTCGACCCTGGCTATCATCGGTACCGGTGTTAAGTACTACTTCACCGACAACCTGTTCGCTCGTGCCGGCGTTGAAGCCGACTACGCAATGGACAACGGCAAGTGGGACTACTCCGCTCTGGTTGGTCTGGGTGTGAACTTCGGCGGCAACGCTGGCAAGGTTGCTCCAGCTCCTGCTCCAGTTCCAGAGCCAACTCCAGAACCAGAAGCTCCGGTTGCTGAAGTTGTTCGTGTTGAGCTGGACGTGAAGTTCGACTTCGACAAGTCGGTCGTTAAGCCTAACAGCTACGCTGACATCAAGAACCTCGCTGACTTCATGAAGCAGTACCCACAAACCACCACCGTTGTTGAAGGTCACACTGACTCCGTCGGTCCTGACGCTTACAACCAGAAACTGTCTGAGCGTCGTGCAAACGCCGTTAAGCAAGTTCTGACCAGCCAGTACGGTGTTGAGTCGAGCCGCGTTCAATCCGTTGGTTACGGTGAGTCCCGCCCAGTTGCTGACAACGCAACTGAAGCTGGCCGCGCTGTAAACCGTCGCGTAGAAGCGCAGGTTGAAGCACAAGCTCAACAAGCTCAGTAATCTGTAGCTTGCAGCTTTGAAAAACCCGGCCTAGGCCGGGTTTTTCTTTGTCCGCGATTTGATGAAAGCGCCTGGAGTCAGGCCGAGAATGCCGCCGCCAGGGCCGCTTCGGAAAGGGCGGGCAGTTGTGCACCGCAAGCGGCCACTTCGCCGACGACCAGGATGGCCGGGCTTTTCAGCTGGAAGGCATGGGCATCGTCCTGCATGGCGTGCAGATCGCTCCGACACAGCCGTTGCTCGGGCAGGGACGCGTTTTCAATCATGGCCACCGGGGTTTGCGGCGCCAGGCCGCCAGCGATCAGCTGTTCACGGATCTCACCCAGTTTTGCCACCCCCATATAGATCACCAGCGTCGTACCGCTTTGTGCCAGGGCTTGCCAGTTCAGGATGCTGTCGTCCTGGGTATGGGCCGTCAGCAGGGTGACGCCACGGGCGACACCGCGCAGGGTCAGCGGGATACCGCACTGGGTAGCTCCCGCCAGGCCGGCCGTGATGCCATTCACCAGTTCCACCTCGACGCCACGTTCCAGCAGCCACTGCGCTTCTTCACCGCCACGGCCGAAGATGCACGGATCGCCGCCCTTGAGGCGTACCACGCACTTGCCATGCCGGGCGTAGCGCAGCATCAGCCGATGAATGAACGCCTGGGGTGTCGAACGACAGCCTCCGCGTTTACCCACGGCAATAACCCGTGCCCGGGGGCAGTGCTCCAGCACCGCCGGATTCACCAGATCGTCGATCAGCACCACATCCGCCTCGCCCAGGGCGCGCACGGCCTTGAGGGTCAGCAGTTCAGGATCGCCAGGGCCCGCACCCACCAGCCAGACTTTTGCGCTCATGTTTGTTTCCTCACAGGGGGATTGCGACGGGCTGTGCCGAGCTGGCCAGCAGACGTTTGATTTCGGGGACGCAGGAGCCGCATTGAGTGCCGCAGCCCAGCTCCTGTTTCAGGCCATCGAGGTCCAGGCCGCGGGAGATCCCGGCACAGACCGCGCTCTGGCTGACGTTCTTGCAGTTGCACAAGGTCTTGCCGTTCGACGCGAGCCCGGCCGCCCCTGGCGGTGCGCTCATCGGCGCCAGCAGCCAGCGGCGCAGTTGCTCATCGGCCTTGCCTTCCAGCCACAGGTTCTGCAGCCAGTGCCGGGCGAGGGTTTCACCGGCCAGGCGAATGGCGGTGATCCGCCCCTGTTCGATGCGAACCCGCTTGCCGATAGAGCGCCGAGGATCGTCATAGGCCAGCACCGGGCCTTCGTTGAGCCCCAGCAATTGGTCGATGTCCTTGAGCAGTTGCGGCGCCGGTGCCTCGGCATTGGCCGCACGCAGTAGCAGGGCGGGGCGTTCGCGACCGGCCAGGCTCAGGCTGACGTAGGCGAAACTTTCACAGAGCGGGCGCAGGGCTTCGAAATGCCGCTGCACGTCGCCTTCGATCAGGGCGAACAATTGCCACGGCAACTGGACCGGCTCCAGGCGTACACCGCTGTGCTTGAGTTCCGGCTGTTTGGACAGTGGATCGAACGCCGGCTGAGTCACGGCATTGACGCCGCCCTTGAGAAACCGATCGCCCCAATGCATCGGCAGGAAAGCCTGGCCCGGGCGCACGCTGTCGTCATCCGCTACTGCGACTATCACGTTGCCGCGCCGGCTTTTCAGCGAGACCAGGTCACCCGCTTGCAGGTTCTGCCGGCGCAGTTCGTCCGGGTGCAGGCTGAGGACGGCTTCGCTGACGTGCCCGAACAGCTGGGCCGCGGTGCCGGTGCGGCTCATGCCGTGCCATTGATCTCGCAGGCGGCCGGTGATCAGGGTCAGGGGGAAGCGCGCATCCCGCTGTTCCTTGGCCGCGCGATATGGGTCGCTGACGAAGTGCGCCCGCCCGCTGGCGGTGGGGAAGCGGCCGTCGACGTACAGCCGCGGCGTCCCCTGTTCGGCGCCGGCGGGGAAGGGCCATTGCTGCGGGCCGATACGGTCGATCAGCGCGTGACTGATGCCGGAAAGGTCCAGGTCGCGGCCGCGGGTCAGCAGTTTGTACTCATCGAACAGCTGGGCAGGCGTATCCAGGGCGAACAGGCTGGGCTGTTGCGGACGCAGGCGCTGTTCCAGGCGCCGGGCGAAGTCCAGAGTGATGGCCCAATCCGGGCGTGCTTCGCCCGGTGCGGCCACGGCGCGGCGCACATGGGAGATGCGCCGTTCCGAGTTGGTCACACTGCCTTCCTTCTCGCCCCAGCTGGCGGCGGGCAGCAGCAGGTCGGCAAAGGCCGCGGTCTCGGTGGTGCGAAAGGCTTCCTGCAGGACCACGAACGGGCAGGCCAGCAAGGCTTCTCGCACCGCGTTCTGGTCGGGCAGCGACTGCGCCGGGTTGGTGCAGGCGATCCACAGCGCCTTGATCTTGCCGCCGCGCAGCTGTTCGAACAGCTCGATCGCGGTCAGGCCGGGGTTGGCCGGCAATTGCTCGACGCCCCAGTAGGCCGCGACTTCAGCCCGGTGCTCTGGGTTGGCGGCGTCCCGGTGCCCCGGCAGCAGGTTCGACAGGCTGCCGGTTTCCCGGCCGCCCATGGCATTCGGTTGGCCGGTGAGGGAGAAAGGGCCGGCCCCGGGGCGGCCGATTTGCCCGGTGGCCAGGTGCAGGTTGATCAGTGCGCTGTTTTTCGCGCTGCCGGCACTGGACTGGTTCAGCCCCATGCACCACAGCGACAGGAAGCTCGGCGAGGTGCCGACCCATTCGGCGCACTGGCGCAGTTGCTCGACGCTGATGCCGCACAGCTGCGCGACCATATGCGGGGTGTAGTCGTGGACCAGGTTCTTTAGCTCGGCCAGGCCTTCGGTATGCGCCTGGATGAAGTCGCGATCGATCCAGTCCTGCCACAGCAGCAGGTGCAGGATGCCGTGGAACAGCGCGACATCGGTGCCGGGCAGGATCGCCAGGTGCAAATCGGCCAGGTCGCAGGTGTCGGTGCGCCGCGGGTCGATGACGATCACTTTCATCTGCGGCCGCAGGCGCTTGGCCTGCTCCAGGCGGCGGAACAGCACCGGATGGGCGTAGGCCATGTTGCTGCCGACGATCATCACGCAATCGCTCAGTTCGAGGTCTTCGTAGCTGCAGGGCGGGGCGTCGGCGCCCAGGCTGCGTTTGTAGCCGACCACCGCCGAGGACATGCACAGCCGCGAATTGCTGTCGATGTTGTTGGTGCCCACCAGGGCCCGGGCCAGCTTGTTGAAGGCGTAGTAATCCTCGGTAAGCAATTGCCCGGAGATATAGAAGGCCACGCTGTCCGGGCCGTGTTCGGCGATGGTTTCGGCAAACAGGTTGGCCGCGTGTTCCAGTGCGGTGTCCCAGTCAGTGCGGCTGCGCGCCAGGGCCTTGCCCAGGCGCAATTCCGGATACAGGGCGCGGGCCGCGAGGTCGCCGGTCAGGTGCAGGGTGGAGCCTTTGCTGCACAGTTTGCCGTGGTTGGCCGGGTGGCTCGGGTCGCCACCGACGCCGAGGATGCGTTCGCCGTCGTGCTCGATCAGCACGCCACAGCCAACGCCGCAGTAACAGCAGGTCGAGGCGGTCGTCTGTCGGTTCATCAGCCGGCATCCCGCAGGGCCAGCAGTACGCGGCCGTTTTCCACCCGCGCCAGATGGTGATGGGCGCAGCCGATATCCGGCGCCTGCGCTTCGCCGGACTCCAGGTCGATCTGCCAGTTGTGCAACGGGCAGGCGACCGTCTTGCCGTAGATCAGCCCCTGGGACAGCGGCCCGCCCTTGTGCGGGCAGCGGTCGTCGAGGGCGAAGACTTCGTCGTCGCTGGTGCGAAAGATCGCGATATCGCCCCTGGGGCCGTTGACGATGCGCGAGCCCAGGGCGTTGATCTCGTCCAGGGCGCAGATATCTAGCCAGTTCATGGCAGCACCTCCAGTTGCTTGACGCGGATCGGCTCGAACTCTTTTTTCAGCTGCGGCTGTTCCTGGCGCTCCTTCCACGGGTCCTGTTCGAAGGACAGGGAGAATTGCAGGCGCTCGTTGAGGGCCTTGCGCCGTTGCGGGTCTTCGATGATGGCCTGCTTGATGTGCGCCATGCCGACCCGCTGCAGGTAGTGCACGGTGCGCTCCAGGTAGAAGGCTTCCTCGCGGTACAGCTGCAGGAAAGCGCCGTTGTATTCGCGCACTTCGTCGGCGGTTTTCAGCTTGACGAAGAACTCCGCGACCTCGGTCTTGATCCCGCCGTTACCACCGATATACATCTCCCAGCCCGAGTCGACGCCGATGATGCCGACGTCCTTGATCCCGGCCTCGGCGCAGTTGCGCGGGCAGCCGGAGACCGCCAGCTTGACCTTGTGCGGCGACCACATGTTGAACAGGTCGTGCTCCAGCTCGATACCCAGCTGGGTGGAGTTCTGCGTGCCGAAGCGACAGAACTCGCTGCCGACGCAGGTTTTCACGGTGCGGATGGACTTGCCGTAGGCGTGGCCGGAGGGCATGTCCAGGTCTTTCCAGACCCCGGGCAAATCCTGCTTCTTGATACCCAAAAGGTCGATGCGCTGGCCGCCGGTGACCTTGACCATCGGCACCTGGTACTTGTCCGCCACGTCGGCGATGCGCCGCAGTTCGGAGGGGGTGGTGACGCCGCCCCACATCCGCGGCACCACCGAATAGGTACCGTCTTTCTGGATATTGGCGTGGGCCCGCTCGTTGATCAGGCGCGATTGCGGATCGTCCCTGGCTTCGCCCGGCCAGGTGGCAATCAGGTAGTAGTTCAGCGCCGGGCGGCAGGTGGCGCAGCCGTTGGGCGTACGCCAGTTCAGGTAGCTCATGGTGCCGGCGATGGTCAGCAGGTGCTGTTCGCGGATCGCCTGGCGGATCTGTCCGTGGTTGAGGTCGCTGCAGCCGCAGATGGCTTTCTCGCTTTTCGGCTTGACGTCGGCCGCGCCGCCCACGGTGTTGATCAGGATCTGTTCCACCAGGCCGGCACAGGAGCCGCAGGAGCTGGCGGCCTTGGTGTGTTTCTTGACCTCGTCGACGCTGAACAGGCCGTGCTCCTGGATCGCCTTGACGATGGTGCCCTTGCACACGCCGTTGCAGCCGCAGACTTCGGCGCTGTCGGCCATGCTCATGGCCTTGTCCTGGCCCTGGTGGCCGACATCGCCCAAAGCGTTCTCGCCGAACATCAGGTGGTCGCGGATCTCGCCGATAGCGTGGTTCTCGCGGATCTGCCGGAAGTACCAGCCGCCGTCGGCGGTGTCGCCATACAGGCAGGCGCCGACCAGGATGTCGTCCTTGATCACCAGCTTCTTGTACACGCCGCCGATGGGGTCGGAGAGGGTGATGGTCTCGGTGCCTTCGCCGCCCATGAAGTCGCCGGCGGAGAACAGGTCGATGCCGGTGACTTTCAGCTTGGTCGAGGTCACCGAGCCCTTGTAAGTGGCGAAGCCCAGTTGAGCGAGGTGGTTGGCGCAGACCTTGGCCTGTTCGAACAGCGGCGCCACCAGGCCGTAGGCGATGCCGCGATGGCTGGCGCATTCGCCGATGGCGTAGATGCGTGGGTCGTAGGTCTGCAGGGTGTCGTTGACCAGGATCCCGCGGCTGCACGGCAGCCCGGCTTTTTCCGCCAGCTCGGTATTGGGCCGGATGCCGGCGGCCATCACCACCAGGTCGGCGGGGATGATGTCGCCGTTCTTGAACTGCACCGAGCCGACCCGGCCATTGCCCGCGTCGTGCAGGGCCTGGGTCTGTTCGCTCAGGCGGAATTTCAGGCCGCGGCTTTCCAGGGCGGTTTGCAGCAGCTGGCCACTGGTCTTGTCCAGTTGGCGCTCCAGCAACCATTCGCCGATGTGCACCACGGTCACGTCCATGCCGCGCAGCATCAGGCCGTTGGCGGCTTCGAGGCCGAGCAGGCCGCCGCCGATGACCACTGCGTGCTTGTGGGTCTTGGCAGTGTCGATCATCGCCTGGGTGTCGGCGATATCGCGGTAGCCGATCACGCCCTGCAGGTCGTTGCCGGGAATCGGCAGGATGAACGGGGTCGAGCCGGTGGCGATCAGCAGGCGGTCGTACTCGGCTTCGCTGCCGTCTTCGGCGATCACCCGGCGCTTGACCCGGTCGATCTGCACCACCTTGCGGTTGAGCAGCAGCTTGATGTGGTTGTCCAGGTACCAGCTCAGGTCGTTGAGCACGATCTCTTCGAAGGTCTGTTCGCCGGCCAGTACCGGGGAGAGCAGGATGCGGTTGTAGTTGGTGTGGGGTTCCGCGCCGAAGACCGTGATGTCGTACAGCTCATTGCTCAGCTTGAGCAGCTCTTCCAGGGTACGGACCCCGGCCATGCCGTTGCCGATCATCACCAGCTTGAGTTTGTTCATTTCGCTCTCCGCGTAGACAGGCCGTCGGGCATGCCGGGCCTGGCTCGATAAACGTTGCGCAAACAAAAAAGGCGTCCCGCCAGTTGCCTGGCAGGACGCCTTTGTCCGGTCCCGTTCTCTCGGGAAAACCCATCCTTCGTCGTTGAAGGCCGGGTCGTATGTGCTGTTGGGAGAGTTAATGCAGCGGTTGTGCCAAGTTCCGCCAATGGCGGTTTCAGCGGGGCTGAAAGCCTGCCTCTGGCCAGCAGGGAGGATTTTCTGCACCGATTCAAAGCGTCTTGCCCGTTTCTGGCGCGCGCAGCACTATCCCTGTAGCCGCTGCCGCAGGCTGCGATCGACGGCGTAGCCGGCGTAAGGCGGCATCCCCTACCTGCGGGTAAAACCGCTTCGTCAGGTTCTGCGGCCCCTGCGGTGCCGGTCGCAGCCTGCGACAGCGGCTACAGGAGAATGGTGAGGTCAGTGGTGCAGGAACAGGTACAGCAACAGCAGGTTGAGCAACAGCGAGACCAGCGCCAGGGTGCGCCAGACTTTCAAGGGCTCGCGTTCCAGCAGCGGTCTGGGGCGCACGCTGAGGCTGCGGCGCTCGCCCTGTTCCAGCACCAGCAACCACTCTTCGGCGGTTTCATAACGCTGGGCCGGATCGGCCTGTACCGCGCGTTCCAGGCTCTGTTCGAGCCAGTCCGGCAGGTCCGGGCGATAGCGGCTGGCGCTGACCGGGGTGGTGAAGCGCGGGCGCTGGAAGGCTTCGATTTCGCCGTAGGGAAAATGCCCGGTCAGCAAGTGGTAGAGGGTCACGCCCACCGCGTACAGGTCCTGTCGCGGTGTCGGCGCCACGCCGTTGAAAGCCTCTGGGGCGATATAGCTCGGGGTGCCGGGCAGCAGGTGCGCCTGGTCCTCGGATAGGCCGGGGCAATAGGCCAGGCCGAAATCCAGCAGGCGCAGTTCGCCGTCGTCCCCGAGCAGCAGGTTTTCCGGCTTGATGTCGCGGTGCAGGATCTGCCGGCGGTGCAGCAGGCCCACGGCCCGCAGCAGACGCTCGGCCAGGTCCTGCCACTGTGCCAGCGGCAAGGGGCCATGTTGTTGCAGATGCTCGGCCAGGGTCTGCCCCGGGTATTCGCGCATCACGTAATACAGATGCTGGCGGCTGGTCGCGGCATGCACTTCGGGAAAGTGCCGGCCGGCCACCCGGCGCAGGAACCACTCCTCTGACAGCAGCGATTGCCCGGCCTGATGATCGTCGTGCAGATGACCGGGCAGGGTTTTCAGCAGCCAGGGTTGTTGTTGCGCATCGAGCACGCGGTACAGCAGGGATTGCTGGCTGTGCCCGAGCACTTCGACGACCTGCCAGCCTTCGAAGTGCTGGCCCGGCTTGAGGGGCGGCGGCAGTGGCCATTGCTGCAAGTGAATCAGGGCGTCGCCGATGGAGCTTTCGCCCAGGGCTTCGACCCGCACCAGCAGGGCGCTGGCATTGTCCTGGCTGCCGGCCAGGTGCGCGGCGCTGACCAGGGTCTGCACTGCGCTGTCGAGGTCGGGCTGGTCGCGCAGGATCGCGGCGATGGCGGTGTCGCCCAGGGTGGCCCAGACGCCATCGCTGAGCATCAGGAAACTTTCGTTTTCCCGCAGCTCGCCATCGAGGAAATCCACCACCAGATGCTGGTCCAGGCCCAGGGCACGCTTGAGCACATGCTGCATGCCGGGTTGGTCCCAGACATGATCGTCGCTGATGCGTTGCAACTGATCGGCATGCCAGCGATAGACCCGGCAATCGCCGACATGGGCCAGGGTAAAGCGCCGGCCGCGCAGCACCAGGGCGCTGACGGTGGTCAGCAGCGGCTGGCCGCCGCCGTTGGCCTGCAACCAGCGATTCTGCGCCAGCAGCAGGCGTTCCAGGGCCTGGGCCACGGCCCAGGTTTCCGGGGTGGCGTAGTAGTCCAGCGCCAGCGCCTGCAAGGTCGAGCGCGCGGCCAGGCCGCCATCGGCGCATTGGCTGACACCGTCGGCGATGGCGAACAGCAGGCCCTTGCTGGCGGCCAGGGTCGGCGCCGGGGTGACCAGGCGCAAGGCGTCCTGGTTCTCCGCGCGCGGACCGATGGCGCTGGCCTGGGCGTGGCTCAGTCGCAGGCTCATGGACGGCTCAGACCCGCGCCGCGGTGACAGCGGCGGAGCCCCAGGTGGTCCGCCAGCGGCGTTTCACCCCGTGCAGGCCGAACCAGGCCAGCACGCCCAGGCTGGCGAACAGCCACAGGGCCAGTTGATAGCTGCCGGTGCTTTGCTTGATCGCGCCCATGCCCGCGGCCAGGGCGAAACCGCCGATGCCGCCGGCCATGCCGATCAGCCCGGTCATCACCCCGATCTCGCGGCGGAAACGTTGTGGCACCAACTGGAAGACCGCGCCGTTACCCGCACCCAGGCCGAGCATGGTGCACACGAACAGGGCCAGGGCCGCGTAGGAGCTGGGCAGGTTGAAACCGACCGCGGCGATGCACACCGCCGCGACGCTGTACATCACCAGCAGGGTGCGAATACCGCCGAAGCGATCGGCCAGCGCGCCGCCCAGCGGGCGCATCAGGCTGCCGCCGAACACGCAGGCGGCGGTGTAGTAGCCGGCGGTGACCGGGCTCAGGCCGTACTGGTCGTTGAAGTAGCCGGGCAGGGCGCTGGCCAGGCCGATGAAACCGCCGAAGGTCACGCTGTAGAAGAACATGAACCACCAGCTGTCGCGGTCGCCCAGGGCCTTGAAGTAGTCGGCCATGGATTTGGCCTTGGGCCGTTCCGGGGCGTTCTTGGCCAGCCAGGCGAACAGCACCAGGGTCAGGATCAGTGGGATCAAGGCGAAGCCGAACACGTTGCTCCAGCCGAAGGCACCGGCCAGCAAGGGCGCGAACAGCGCCGCGAATACCGTGCCCGAGTTGCCGGCCCCGGCGATGCCCATCGCCTTGCCCTGGTGCTGTGGTGGATACCATTGCGAGGCCAGCGGCAAGGCCACGGCGAACGAAGCGCCGGCCATGCCCAGGAACAGCCCCAGCAGCAGGGCCTGATCATAGCTGTGGATGCCCAGCTTCCAGGCGCAGAACAGCGCGCCGATGACAATCACCTGGCCGATCAGCCCGGCGGTCTTGGGGGACAGGCGATCGGCCAGCAGGCCCATGGCGAACCGCAGCACGGCGCCGGCCAGGATCGGCGTGGCCACCATCAGCCCGCGCTGCTGGGTGGTCAGTTGCAGGTCGGCGGCGATCTGCACGGCCAGCGGGCCGAGCAGGTACCAGACCATGAAGCTCAGGTCGAAGTAGAGGAAGGCCGCGAACAATGTCGGGGTGTGGCCGGATTTCCAGAAGCTTGAATTCATCGCGCACCTCAGCTGTTAAGAGTCTCGAAAGGAGTCATGAGCTTTTGCGTGGGGCGCCATTACGGCCGCTCCACCGGCCCCGGGCTGTGGGGCCAAAACGAAAAAACGCCGCAACCCGTTTCGCCTGGGGCGAGAAGGGTGTGCGACGTCTTTGTCGTAGGTGGGGCAACCGCCGTTGGTTACCTGTATCGATTACATAGCCAGATTTGTGCCAAGAGTTGCAGTCCTGGTGTTCCGGATCGCGGGCAAGCTGCACCGCAGCCGTGGGATTCAGCCCAGCAACTCGCTCATGGCGATGATCTGCTCGGCCACCTGGATCAGCTTCTGCTGGCGGCTCATGGCCTGGCGGCGCATCAGGGTGTAGGCCTGTTCTTCGTTGCAGTCTTTCATCTTCATCAACAGGCCCTTGGCCAGCTCGATGCGCTTGCGCTCGGCCAACTGCTGGTCGCGGGCCTGCAGCTGCGCACGCAAGGCCTGGTCGCTCTCGAAGCGGGCCATGGCCACGTCGAGAATGGGCTGCAGGCGCTGGGCCTGGATGCCTTCGACTATGTAGGCACTGACCCCGGACTTGATGGCGTGGCGCATCACGTCGGGGTCGTGCTCGTCGGTGAACATCACGATCGGCCGTGGCTGGTCGCGGCTGACCAGCACCACTTGCTCCATCACATCGCGGCTCGGTGATTCGGTATCGATCAAGATCACGTCCGGACGCACCGTTTCGACGCGCGTCGGCAGGTCGATGGTCAGGCCCGACTCGTCGATCACCTCGAAACCGGCTTCCATCAGGGCCGCCTTGAGCCGACCGACCTTCTTGGCGGTGTCGTTGATCAGCAGGATACGCAACATGGTCTCGGGCTCCTGTCAGCGGCTGGCGAGAAGAGGCGAGCTGTCGCTCATGGCGTGCAGTTGGAAGCTGCGGGCATAGGCGGCCGGGTCCGAACCGTCCCACAGCTTGCCGTCGATCAACTGGCTGCTGCGCATGTCCTGGCCCCAGGACGCGACGCCGACGGCGGTGGCGGCTTCACGATAGAGCTCGAGTTGCTGCACCTGGCGCGCGATGCCCAGGTAATCCGGGTCTTCGCGCAGCAGGCCCCAGCGGCGGAACTGGGTCATGAACCACATGCCGTCGGACAGATACGGCAGGTTGACCGCGCCTTCATTATGAAAGCGTAGCGCGTGCGGGTCCTGCCAGCGGTGACCGAGGCCATCGGCATATTCGCCGAGCAGGCGCGGCTCGATGCAGTCCAGCGGCGCATCGAGGTACTCGCGGGCGCTCAGCAGTTGCGCGGTGCTCTGGCGGTTCTCGCGGCTCTGCTCGATGAAGCGACTGGCCGCGAGGATCGCCATGACCAGGGCCCGGGCGGTGTTCGGGTATTGCTCGACGAAGGCACGGGTGCAGCCGAGGACTTTTTCCGGGTGGTCGGGCCAGATCGCCTGGCTGGTGGCCAGGGTGAAGCCCAGGTTCTGGTTCACCGCGCTGGCGCTCCAGGGTTCGCCCACACAGAAACCGTCGATGCGCCCGGCCTGCAGGTGCGCGACCATTTGCGGCGGCGGCACCACCACGCTGTCGACGTCCTGCAACGGGTGGATGCCCTGGGCGGCCAGCCAGTAATACAGCCACATGGCGTGGGTGCCGGTGGGGAAGGTCTGGGCGAAGGTCAGCCTTGCCCGGCTTTGGTGCACGTGTCGGTGAAGCGCTTCAGGAGTGGTCACGTTCAGGGCTTGCAGCTCCCGCGAGAGGTTGATGCTCTGGCCGTTCTGGTTCAGGCCCATCAGCACCGCCATGTCGCTGGCGTTGACCCCGCCGATGCCCAGGTGCACGGCGTAGATCAGGCCGTACAGGCTGTGGGCGGCATCCAGCTCGCCGCTCACCAGCTTGTCCCGCAGGTTGGCCCAGGATGCCTGGCGCTTGAGGTTCAGGGTCAGGCCGTAAGGCTGGGCGAAGCCCTGGGTGGCGGCGACCACCACCGAGGCACAGTCGCTCAAGGCCATGAAGCCGAGGTTGATCGCGGTCTTTTCCGGGGCATCGCTGCCGTTGACCCAGGCCAGCGGGCTGACGGGGAGTTCGTTCATGGGGTGGCGCCCTCAATAAAAAGCTTCCATAAAAAAACGTCGCACCCGCGCCAGGCAGAGCCAGCGGGGTAACGACGCCTTTGTCTTTCGACCCACGCCGCCATTGGCCTGGGTGCTGATGCAGGTTGTGGTGCAAGGCATATGCCATTCACCGCTGATTTCGCCGCGTGCCTCGCCTGCGGCCCCCATGCCCGGCTATAATCGCCGCCTCATTTCGCCGCCACCGAGTCAAGCCCGCCCATGTATACCCTGGCCCGCCAGCTGTTGTTCAAACTCTCCCCGGAAACCTCCCACGATCTGTCCCTGGACCTGATCGGCGCGGGCGGGCGTTTGGGCCTCAATGGCTTGCTGTGCAAGGCGCCGGCGCAGATGCCGGTGAAGGTCATGGGCCTGGACTTCCCGAACCCGGTCGGCCTCGCGGCCGGCCTGGACAAGAATGGCGCGGCCATCGACGGCTTCGCCCAATTGGGTTTCGGTTTCGTCGAAATTGGCACCATCACTCCGCGTCCGCAGCCGGGCAATCCCAAGCCGCGGATCTTCCGCCTGCCGGAAGCCGAGGCGATCATCAACCGCATGGGCTTCAACAACCTGGGCGTCGATCACCTGCTGGCCCGGGTGGCGGCGGCCAAGTACAAGGGCGTGCTGGGGATCAACATCGGCAAGAACTTCGACACCCCGGTCGAGCGTGCGGTGGATGATTACCTGATTTGCCTGGACAAGGTGTATGCCCACGCCAGCTACGTGACGGTCAACGTCAGTTCGCCCAACACCCCGGGCCTGCGCAGCCTGCAGTTCGGCGAGTCGCTCAAGCAGTTGCTTGGCGCCCTCAGCCAGCGTCAGCAGGAACTGGCAGTGCAGTACGGCAAGCGGGTTCCGCTGGCGATCAAGATCGCCCCGGACATGACCGACGAAGAAACCGCCGAAGTGGCGCAAGCCCTGATCGAGACTGGGATGGACGCGGTCATTGCCACCAATACCACCCTGAGCCGTGTAGGTGTCGAAGGCATGGAGCATGGCGACGAGGCGGGCGGCCTGTCCGGCGCGCCGGTGCGCGACAAGAGCACCCACACCGTGAAGGTGCTGGCGGGCGAGCTGGCCGGGCGTTTGCCGATCATTGCGGTGGGCGGTATCACCGAAGGCAAGCATGCGGCGGAAAAGATCGCTGCCGGCGCCAGCCTGGTGCAGTTGTATTCGGGCTTCATCTACAAGGGCCCGGCGCTGATTCGCGAGTCGGTGGACGCGATCGCCGCGTTGCGCTGAGGACCGCGGCTTTTTGCGCGGCCAATAAAAAGGGCTCCTGAAAGGAGCCCCTGGGCCGCAGCCCGCCGTCCGGATGGGACGTGCGTGGTTAAGTCGTTGCGTATTCAGATTTTGGTGTCGGAATGTGTGCCCTGTTTTAGCCGACGGCGTGAAGTTCGTTGAGTCTGTGGATTCCCGCAGTGCCGGTCATACCGTCCCAGTTGTCGCCGCGTCCTTCGCGCCAGCCATTGATCCAGGCTTGGCGTACCGACGGTAGAGTAAAGGGGCAAAGCTCACGGGACTTGCCATGAACGCCATACTGATATCCGCGCAAAAATGCTCTTTCCAACGGATCACGCTTAAGTCTTCTCATAGGGTGTTTCCCTCACTTGTTGACTGTCTTATGTCCCGTCGGCCTCGTTTGAGGCCGGGCAGAATGCTTCTGCCGTTGGTGCTCGCTGCCGGCGTCGCGAGCGTGGCGTTGGCGTCATTGCGGCGCCAACCTGAGTTGATTTCTAACCAATGCGTCACAACGAGGGAATGATCGTTTTGTCATAAGGACGTAACGATAATGATGTTGAGGCCATAAGAACGGCCTGCTTTACATCAGGTTGATCAGGCAAACCTCGCTCTGATCAGCCTCTTACTGGATGATGGGCTTAATGCTTTAGTGAGAATTCCATTCCGTTGCACTCAGGTATTATTCGATGAAAGGTCGAGATATGACCTTTTGTTTCGCTGACTTTATTATCTGCCCCGGCATCTAAGCTCTTTTGACCCCAGTGGTCACCGCTAGCGGCGAGCTGAACAGCAGGGGCGGGACGGCACAGATTCGTGCCACGCGAGCGCTCTTCAAGAAAAGCGCTTGATTGAAAACCGGGCGGACGATGCGTTGTCCGTTCACTTATTGCTAAAGGCCCTGAACTCCCATGTCGGATCGCTATGAACTCTTCCTCACCTGTCCCAAAGGCCTTGAAGGCCTGCTCATCGAGGAAGCCGCCGGGCTTGGCCTTGAAGACGCGCGCGAACATACCTCGGCCGTGCGCGGCATGGCCGACATGGAGACCGCCTACCGCCTGTGCCTCTGGTCGCGCCTGGCCAACCGGGTACTGCTGGTGCTCAAGCGCTTCCCGATGAAGGACGCCGAAGACCTCTATCACGGCGTGCATGACGTCGACTGGCAGGACCACATGCTGGCGGACGGCACCCTGGCGGTGGAGTTCAGCGGCCACGGCTCGGGCATCGACAACACTCATTTCGGCGCCTTGAAGGTCAAGGACGCCATCGTCGACCGGCTGCGCACGCCGACCGGCGAGCGTCCCTCCATCGACAAGCTCAACCCGGACCTGCGCATTCACCTGCGCCTGGATCGCGGCGAAGCCATCCTCTCCCTCGACCTGTCCGGCCACAGCCTGCACCAGCGCGGCTATCGCCTGCAGCAGGGCGCGGCGCCGCTGAAGGAAAACCTCGCGGCGGCGATCCTGATCCGTTCCGGCTGGCCACGTATCGCGGCCAATGGCGGCGCCCTGGCCGACCCGATGTGCGGCGTGGGGACCTTCCTGGTGGAAGCAGCGATGATCGCCGCCGACATCGCCCCCAACCTCAAGCGCGAGCAATGGGGGTTCACTGCCTGGCTCGGTCACGTCCCGGCCCTGTGGCGCAAGCTGCATGAAGAAGCCCAGGCGCGGGCCCAGGCCGGCCTGGCCAAGCCGCCGCTGTGGATTCGCGGTTACGAAGCCGACCCGCGGCTGATCCAGCCAGGGCGCAACAACGTCGAGCGCGCCGGCCTCAGTGAGTGGATCAAGATCTACCAGGGCGAAGTGGCGACTTTCGAGCCGCGCCCGGACCAGAATCAGAAAGGCCTGGTGATCAGCAACCCGCCCTACGGCGAGCGCCTGGGCGACGAAGCCAGCCTGCTGTATCTCTACCAGAACCTGGGCGAGCGCCTGCGTCAGGCCTGCCTGGGCTGGGAAGCGGCGGTATTCACCGGCGCGCCGGACCTGGGCAAGCGCATGGGCATCCGCAGCCACAAGCAGTATTCGTTCTGGAACGGCGCCTTGCCGTGCAAGCTGCTGTTGATCAAGGTGCAGCCAGACCAGTTCGTCACTGGCGAGCGGCGTACCCCGGAGCAACGGCAGATCGAGCGTGAGCAGGCTGAGGCCGACAAGGCGCCGCTGGTTCCGCAGGAGCGCCAGTACAACAAGAACGGCAACCCGATCAAACCGGCGCCGGCGCCAGCCCCTGTGGTCGAGCAGGCGCGCCTGAGCGAAGGCGGGCAGATGTTCGCCAACCGCCTGCAGAAGAACCTCAAGCTGCTGGGCAAGTGGGCCAAGCGCGAAGGCGTCGAGTGCTATCGCGTCTACGATGCCGACATGCCGGAATACTCCCTGGCCATCGACCTGTACCACGACTGGGTGCACGTGCAGGAATACGCCGCGCCGAAGTCCATCGACCCGGAAAAGGCCCAGGCCCGTCTGTTCGATGCCCTGGCGGCCATTCCGCAAGCGTTGAACGTCGACAAGAGCCGGGTGGTGATCAAGCGCCGCGAACGCCAGAGCGGCACCAAGCAGTACGAACGCCAGAGCGCCCAGGGCAAGTTCACCGAGGTCAGCGAAGGTGGCGTGAAGCTGTTGGTCAACCTCACCGACTATCTCGACACCGGGCTGTTCCTCGACCACCGGCCGATGCGCCTGCGGATCCAGAAAGAAGCCGCCGGCAAGCGATTCCTCAACCTGTTCTGCTACACCGCCACCGCCAGTGTGCACGCGGCCAAGGGCGGCGCGCGCAGCACCACCAGCGTCGACCTGTCGAAAACCTACCTGGACTGGGCGCGCCGCAACCTGTCGCTCAACGGTTTCTCCGACAAGAACCGTCTGGAGCAGGGCGATGTCATGGCCTGGCTGGAGACTTGCCGCGATGAGTTCGACCTGATCTTCATCGACCCGCCGACCTTCTCCAACTCCAAGCGCATGGAAGGGGTGTTCGACGTGCAGCGTGACCACGTGCAACTGCTCGACCTGGCCATGGCCCGGTTGGCCAGCGGTGGCGTGCTGTATTTCTCCAACAACTTCCGCAAGTTCCAGCTCGAGGAAAACCTGGCGGCGCGTTATGCCGTCGAGGAGATCACCGCCAAGACCATCGACCCGGATTTCGCCCGTAACGGCAAGATCCACCGGGCCTGGAAAATCACCGCCCGCTGAGGTTGATTGGATCCACAGAGCCTTGATTTTCAAGGCTCTTTGCTCTAGCCAAATTAGTGGCGAATAGCTATAACTCAATGCAAGCCCATGTGACGCTCACGTTCGCTGGCGTTATGAGTTTTGCTTATGTCGTTGCACTCGGTACGCCCGAAAATCCTGGGCTTCATCAGCGAAGACGTGTCGGCCTGGCTGGTCGCGTTAGTGGTATTGCTGTTTGGCTGTGTATTGACCGGGCTGCTGGCCTGGTCGACCCTCAACCTGTATCAGCAGCAGTTGCGCCAACGTTTCCAGCTGCTGGCCAGCGAACGTTATAGCCGCATCGAAGAGCGCTTCGAAGATCAGGAGCAGCGCCTGGATGGTCTCAAGCGCTTCTTCATCAATTCCGGCGCGGTCTCGCGCCAGGATTTCGACGGCTACACCCAACCGCTCTTGCATCGCACCCAGGCCTACGCCTGGGCGCCGCGCGTCAGCGGTGCCGAGCGTGCGCTGTTCGAGCGCATGGCGCAGGAACAGGGGGCGCCGGAGTATTTCATTGCCGACCTGAATGCCGAAGGCAAGCTGCAGCGAGCTGCCGAGCGCGATGAGTACATACCGGTGCTCTACAGCCAGACCCAAAGCCCGCTGGGCTCGCCCCTGGGGTTCGACCTGCTGGCCCAGCCGATGCGTCGCGACACCCTCGAACGGGCGCGGCGGCGTGGCGGCGTGGCGGTTTCGCAGCCGGTGCGCTTGGTCGGAGTCGAGCCTTCCTATGCACGTGGCATCATCCTGGCGACTCCCGTCAGCCTGCGTGCCGATGTGGCCATGTCGACCCCCGAGCCTTACGGTTATGTGATCGCGGTGATCAGCATGCGCCAGTTGGTGGTCGATGGTCTGCCCGAGCAGCGTCAGGACAACCTGTTCGTGCAGATCATTGACCTGTCGACCGCCGAGTCGTACGGCAAACTCTATGAATCGAGCAATGGCCCGGGGGACAGCCCACTGGCGGTGAGCCGGGTGCTGAGCCTGGCCGACCATGATTACCAGGTGAACATCCGCCCCAGCGCGGTGTTCCTCCAGGCCAACCATTCTTCGGTGTCCAGCCAGGTGGTCCTGGGCACGCTGCTGAGCCTGCTGCTCAGTGCCTTGCTGTATGTCCTGGTCAGCCAGCGGCAGCGCGCGCTGCGGTTGGTGGAGCAGCGCACCGGGGAGCTGCGGGCCAGGGAGCAGGAATTGCGCGGCACCCACGGACAGCTGCGCAGCGTGCTCAATGCGGCGACCCAGGTGGCGATCATCGCCACCGACCTGCGCGGCGTGATCAGCACCTTCAATGCCGGCGCTGAACATATGCTCGGCTACAGCAGCGCCGAGGTGGTGGGCCACCTGACCCTGGAAAGCCTGCACCTGCCCGCGGAGCTGAATGCGCGCGCGCAAGCCCTGAGCCAGCGTTACGGCCGGCAGATCCCGATGTGCCAGGCGATGCTGGTGGACGGTTCCGAAGAGCGGGGCGAGGCAACCCGCGAGTGGACCCTGATGCGCCGCGATGGCAGCCATCTGGTGGTGAACATGTTGGCCACCCCGGTCCTGGACGATCACGGCTTATGGGTCGGGCACCTGGCGATTTGTATCGATATCACCGAACGCAAGCGGGTCCACGAGGCGCTGGCGGCCCGTGATCGTCTGCTGAAGAAACTCAGCGCCCATGTACCGGGCGCCATCTATCAGTTCCAGGTGGATGCCGAAGGCCATTCCAGCTTCAGCTATGTCAGTGACGGCATCCGCGACATCTACGAGATCGATCCACAGCAGTTGCAGCGCGATGCCAACCCGGTGTTCGAGCGTATTCACCCGGACGATGTGGCCCGGGTGCGCGGCTCGATCTGGACCTCGGCGAAGAAACTCAGCCCCTGGCGCGAGGAATATCGGGTGCAGTTGCCACAGCGCGGCCTGCGCTGGATACGCGGCGAAGCGACCCCGGAAAAGCTGGCGGGGGGCGGGGTGCTGTGGCATGGCTATCTGTCGGACATCTCCGACCTCAAGCGGGTCGAGGAAGAGTTGCGGGCCCTGTCGGTCACCGACTCGCTGACCGGTATCCACAACCGCCGCTATTTCCAGGAGCGCCTGCAGACGGAAATGGCACGGGTCGAGCGCGGGGTGGGCAGCCTGGCGGTGATCATGCTGGATATCGACCACTTCAAGCGGATCAACGACCAATACGGGCATGCCATCGGCGACATGGTGCTGCGCGGCGTCTGTGAGCGCATCGGCCTTCGTCTGCGGCGCACGGATGTGTTTTGCCGGCTGGGCGGCGAAGAGTTCATGGTGCTGTGTCCGGACACCGATGGCCAGCGGGCCTATGTCCTGGCCGAGGAGCTGTGGCGCGGGCTGCGCAGCTCGCCGATCGATGGCGTGGGCATTGTCACGGCCAGTTTCGGCATCGCCAGCTGGCGGGAGCACGAAGGGGCCGACGGGCTGTTGCTGCGGGCGGATTCCGGGGTCTATGCGGCCAAGCAGGCTGGGCGCGACCGGGTCGAGGCAGAGATGGGGTAGGCAGGGGCGCAGAAGTGGGGTGACGCGAGGTTGCCCTCGCGCCACCTGAGTGACGGCTTACAGGGTCGAAGCGGTGTCTGCCAGTTTCGGCTGGCGGTACAGATCCAGCAGCACCTGGTCGAGCACCGAGGACGCGCCCCAGGGCTTCGGATCGTTGAGAATCGCTACCACGGCCCAGGTGTTGCCGTTGCTGTCGCGGCTGTAGCCGGCGATGGCGCGGACAGTGTTCAGGGTCCCGGTCTTCACGTGGGCTTCACCGGACATCGCGGTGCGCTTCAGGCGCTTGCGCATGGTGCCGTCCATGCCGGCGATCGGCATCGAACTGATGAACTCCGCCGAGTACGGGCTTCTCCAGGCCGCTTGCAGCATGGAGGCCATTTCGCGGGCGCTGACCCGTTCGGCACGGGACAGGCCCGAACCGTTCTCCATCACCAGGTGCGGCGCGGTGATGCCTTTCTTCGCCAGCCACTGACGCACCACCCGTTGCGCCGCCTTGGCATCGTCGCCATCGGCTTCGGTGCGGTATTGCGCGCCGAGGCTGAGGAACAGTTGCTGGGCCATGGTGTTGTTACTGTATTTGTTGATGTCGCGGATGATTTCCGCCAGGTCCGGCGAGAAGGCTCGGGCCAGCACCTTGGCGCTGGATGGCACGGCGGCCAGGCGGTCCTTGCCCTGGATGCTGCCGCCCAGTTCCTTCCAGATGGCGCGTACGGCGCCGGCGGTGTAGGTCGCGTGGTCGAGCAGCGACAGGTAGGTCTGCGAGCTGCAACCGTCGCCCAGCTGGCCGTTGACGGTCACAGTGACGCTGCCGTCCGCCTGTGGGACCGGGTTGTAGCGCACGTTGCCGGTGCACTGTTTGCCGCCGATGGCCTTGACCTGGTTGTCGATGCGAATGCTGGCAATCGGCGGCTCGACGGAAATCAGCACCTTGCCCGAATCGTTGCGCGCCACGAAGCGCAGGGCCTTGAGGTTGACCAGCAGGGCATCGGGCTTGACCAGGAACGGCTTGTTCTCGTCGTTACCGTCGTCGTTGAACTGCGGCAGCTGCGGCTGCACGAAGAAGTTGCGGTCCAGCACCAGATCGCCGGTCACTTGCTGCACGCCGTTGGCCCGCAGGTCGCGCATCAGCAACCAGAGTTTTTCCATGTTCAGCTTGGGATCGCCGCCGCCCTTGAGGTACAGGTTGCCATTGAGGATGCCGCCGCTCAGGGTGCCGTCGGTGTAGAACTCGGTTTTCCACTGGTGGGTCGGGCCGAGCATTTCCAGGGCGGCGTAGGTGGTAACCAGTTTCATGGTCGAGGCCGGGTTGACCGACACGTCGGCGTTGTAAACGGTGGCCGTGCCCGGGCCGCTGAGCGGGATCATCACCAGCGACAGGGCGTTGTCTTGTAGTTTGCTGGCCTTGAGGGCCTGTTGAACCTTGGGCGAAAGGGTGGTGTTGACGGTGGCGGCGGAAACGGAAATGGCCAGGGGCAGAAGAAGACCGGCAAGAAAAAGTGGACGCAAAGATTTGATCATGTGAAGTAAAACCCTACAGCCGAGGGGAGAAAAGACGAGGGCATGACGATAAATTCCCTCAGTGGTCACGAAAGTGTCGGCATTATGCCCCAAGGTATAGCGGCTTGTGCCGTGCCGCGGCGGGCTAATGCGCTATTTTTTTCCCAATGGCAGGCCAAGGCCCTCATAGAGTCAGGCAATCGGTTGCTTAAACTGGTAAAGTGCCGCCCGTTATTACTTATGAGGATTGTTCCATGGCCACTAACCGTTCCCGCCGTCTGCGCAAAAAACTGTGCGTAGATGAATTTCAGGAGCTGGGTTTTGAGCTGAACCTGGATTTCAAAGAAGATCTGGCCGAAGAGGCTATTGACGCTTTCCTCGACGCGTTCCTCAAAGAAGCGATGGAAGCCAACGGCCTCGGCTATGTTGGTGGCGATGACTTCGGCCTGGTTTGCCTGAGCAAACGCGGTTCGGTCAGCGAAGAGCAACGTGCCAAGGTCGAAGCCTGGCTCAAGGCCCGCACCGAGCTGACCAGCGTTGAAGTCAGCCCGCTGCTGGACGTCTGGTACCCGGAAAACTCGATCAATCCGGTAGCCTGATGTGCTGAGTCGGTGGCCCGTCCGGGCCGCCGACTCACGGCTGTCGCGGTACAGCCTTCTCTATTTATTTCCCCCGCAGAACCTTTATATGCCTCGGGCCTGTTTCCCGGGATTTCGCGTGGGCGGGCTGTAGCCGCTGCCGTAGGCTGCGATCGCGACCGAAGGACGCGCAAGGTCTTGAGATCGCTGAAGCCCTTCGGGCTTATCGCAGCCTGCGGCAGCGGCTACAGGCTCATTCCTGGTTCCAGTTCAGGATCGCCAGGGTCAGCACGCCGGCCACGATTCCCCAGAACGCCGAGCCGACGGAAAACAGGGTCAGGCCCGAGGCCGTCACCATAAAGGTGATCAACGCCGCCTCGCGTTCCTTCACCTGGCTCATGGCGATGCTCAGGCCGTTGATGATCGAGCCGAACAGCGCCAGCGCGGCGATCGACAGCACCAGCTCCTTGGGCAGGGCCGCGAACAGCGCCGCCAACGTGGCACCGAAGACCCCGGCGATGCCGTAGAAAATCCCGCACCAGACCGCCGCGGTGTAGCGCTTGTTGCGGTCCTCGTGGGCATGGGGGCCGGTGCAGATCGCCGCGCTGATGGCCGCCAGGTTGATGCCGTGGGAGCCGAACGGCGCCAGCAGCAGGGAGGCGATGCCGGTGGTGGTGACCAGCGGCGAGGCCGGGACGTTGTAGCCGTCGGCGCGCAGCACGGCGACCCCGGGCATGTTCTGCGAGGTCATGGCCACCACGAACAGCGGGATGCCGATGCTGATGGTCGCTGCCAGGGAGAAGTGCGGGGTGGTCCACACCGGCGTGGCGACTTCCAGGTGGAATTGGCTGAAGTCCAGCAGGCCCATCACCCCGGCCAATGCAGTGCCGATCAGCAGCGCGGCGAGCACCGCATAGCGTGGCGACAGGCGCTTGACCAGCAGGTAGCTGAAGAACATGCCCAGCACCAGGCCGGTGCGGTGCTGTGCGGCGACGAAGATCTCGCTGCCGATCTTGAACAGGATGCCCGCCAGCAGTGCCGCGGCGAGGGAGGCCGGGATGCGCTTGACCAGGCGTTCGAAGCTGCCGGTCAGGCCACAGATGGTTACCAGCACCGCGCAAGTGATATAGGCGCCGATGGCTTCGCCGTAGCTCACCCCGGACAGGCTGGTGATCAGCAGCGCGGCGCCGGGGGTCGACCAGGCGACGGTGATCGGCGTGCGGTAGCGCAAGGACAGGCCGATGCTGCAGATGGCCATGCCGATGGAGATGGCCCAGATCCACGA
Source organism: Pseudomonas sp. GW821-FHT02B10 (assembly GCF_059421865.1). Classification (NCBI taxonomy): domain Bacteria; kingdom Pseudomonadati; phylum Pseudomonadota; class Gammaproteobacteria; order Pseudomonadales; family Pseudomonadaceae; genus Pseudomonas; species Pseudomonas sp. GW821-FHT02B10. The sequence continues at coordinate 148,514 of NZ_JBWKVU010000006.1, forward strand.
GGAAATCTGCCCGCTGGTCAGCCCGGCGGCCTGTCCGGCCTGGAACATCAGCACCAGGGAACTGGTGTAGCCGGTCATCATGGCGATGAAGCCGGCGACTACGGCCGAGGGCGAAGTATCGGCCAGGGGGCGTAATGGCGCGAGGGAGGCGTCGGACATGGAGCACTGTTCCTTGTTCTGATAAAGATATCTGTCGCCCGAAAGCCCGGCGCAGGGGCGTTGGGTGACGAAAGCAGGGGCCAAGCCTAAACGTAAAAGTAACCATTCATTGCAATACAGCCAGGGCGGCAAATGGCCGTACAGTCGTTGCGACAGCCTGTGGACCATACAGTTATTGCGAATAAACCCTATGGGTTGTGTACAATGTGCCATTGTTTTTACGCGATACTTGTCAGCGACCCACTGTGCCGTATTACAGTCACGGTCAATTCGCCGCAGTTCTCCCGACTCGAGTGCCCATGAACGAACAGTTGCAACCCCTCAAGAAACAACCGCGAGCAGGCAAGGCCGGTCGCAGCGGGACCCAGGACGATATTGTCTACGCGCATATCTTCGAGGCCATCCTCGAACAGCGCCTGGCGCCCGGCACCAAGTTGAGCGAAGAGGCGCTGGGGGAAATTTTCGGGGTCAGCCGTACCATCATTCGTCGTGCGCTGTCGCGCCTGGCCCATGAAGGCGTGGTGCTGCTGCGACCCAATCGCGGCGCAGTCGTGGCCAGCCCGAGTGTCGAGGAAGCCCGCCAGGTGTTCATGGCGCGCCGGCTGGTGGAGCGGGCGATCACCGAGCTGGCGGTGCAGCACGCCACGGCCGAACAGCTTGCCGAGCTGCGGCAGATGGTCAACGACGAGCGCGACAGCTTTTCCCGTGGCGATCGCGGCGCCGGTATCCGCTTGTCGGGCGAGTTCCACCTCAAACTTGCCGAGGCGGCGAAGAATGCTCCGCTGATCAGCTTCCAGCGCAGCCTGGTGTCGCAGACCTCGCTGATCATCGCCCAGTACGAAAGCGGCAACCGTTCGCACTGTTCCTACGATGAGCACACCCAGTTGATCGACGCCATCGAGGCCCGCGACGCGGAGCTGGCGGTGACCCTGATGATGCATCACATGGATCACATCGACAGCAAGCTCAACCTCGACGAAGAAAGCGCCTCGGACGACCTGCATGCGGTGTTCTCGCACCTGCTGCAAACCAAGAAGCCGGGCCGCTCTCCCGCCAAGCTGTAACGCCATCTCCCTGTAGGAGCGAGCTTGCTCGCGATAGCCGCGAAGCGGCGACCTGTCTGCCAAAGCTCGTCATCCTTGGCGATCTTTTCGCGAGCAAGCTTGCTCCTACAGGGTTTACAGCAGATAAAAAAATCCCCCGTCTCAGCGCATGAAGCGGGGGATTTTTCGTTTCCGGGATTAGCGCTGGTGCACCAGATTGCCCGCTGCATAGGTCTGCGCCACGGTGCGGTCATCGCCCAGGGTCATCAGCACGAACAGCGTCTCGGCGATGCTCTTGGATTGTTTCAGGCGATAGTTCAGCAGTGGCGTGGCGTTGTAGTCGAGCACCAGGAAGTCGGCGTCGGTGCCTGGTTGCAGGGTGCCGATCCGCTCTTCCAGGCGCAGTGCGCGCGCGCCGCCGAGGGTGGCCAGGTACAGCGACTTGAACGGACTCAGGCGCGCGCCCTGCAACTGCATGACCTTGTAGGCTTCGTTCAGGGTCTGCAGCAGCGAGAAGCTGGTGCCGCCGCCGACGTCGGTGCCCAGGCCGACATTCAGCTTGTGCTTCTCGGCCATCGGCAGGTTGAACAGGCCGCTGCCAAGGAACAGGTTCGAGGTCGGGCAGAAGGCCACGGCCGAACCGGTCTGCGCCAGGTGCGCGCATTCGTCGTCGCACAGGTGCACGCCGTGGGCGAACACCGAGCGCTCGCCCAGCAACTGGTAGTGGTCGTACACATCCAGGTAGCCCTTGCGCTCGGGGAACAGCTCCTTGACCCATTCGACTTCCTGCAGGTTCTCGCTGATATGGGTCTGCATGTACAGGTCGGGGTATTCGCCGAGCAATTGCCCGGCGAGGGTCAGTTGTTCCGGGGTGCTGGTCGGGGCGAAACGCGGTGTCACCGCATAGTGCAGGCGGCCCTTGCCATGCCAGCGCTCGATCAGCGCCTTGCTTTCCAGGTAGCTGGATTCGGCGGTGTCGGTCAGGTAGTCCGGGGCGTTGCGGTCCATCATCACCTTGCCGGCGATCATTCGCAGGTCGAGCTTCTGCGCCGCTTCGAAAAAGGCATTCACCGATTGCGGATGCACGCTGCCGAAGACCAGGGCGGTGGTGGTGCCGTTGCGCAGCAGTTCCTTGATGAAAATCCCCGCCACTTCCTCGGCATGGGCCTGGTCGGCGAACTGGCTTTCGCAGGGGAAGGTGTAGGTGTTGAGCCAGTCCAGCAACTGCTCGCCATAGGCACCGACCATGCCGGTCTGCGGCAGGTGGATATGGGTGTCGATAAAGCCTGGGGTGATCAGCGCATCCTGGTAGTGAGTGATCTCGATATCGGCGGGCAGGCTGGCGAGCAATTCGCTGGCGTGGCCGAGGGCGCTGATCTGGCCGTTGTCGACCACTAGCAGGCCATCCTCGAAATACTCGTAGGAGGCTTCGATGCCGACCTCGGCGGGGTCGGCGATGCTGTGCAGGATGGCGGCACGGTAGGCTTTGCGAGTCAGAGGCATGAGGCAGTCTCGGTTCGTGGCTTTTTAATGAGTGGCATGGCTGCGGCGCGAGGCCGGCAGCAGTTTGGCAATGGGTTCGGCGCGGGCACTGTGCTGGCCGAAATTGGCGTTATAGGTGGCGATGATTTCGCCGGCGATGGAGATGGCGATTTCCACAGGCAACTTGCCTTTGACTTCGCCGAGCCCCATCGGGCAGCGCATGCGTTGCAGCACGCCGCTGTCGAAGCCGCGCTCGCGCAGGCGGTGTTCGAACTTCACTCGCTTGGTCTTCGAGCCGATCAGGCCGAAGTAGGCGAAGTCGTTGCGCTTGAGGATCGCGGCGGTGAGCTCCAGGTCGAGCTGGTGATTGTGGGTCATGACGATGCAGTAGCTGCCGGCGGGCAGGTCGTCGATTTCATCGACGGGCTCTTCGCTGACGATCTTGCGTACGCCCTGGGGGATTTGCTCGGGGAATTCCTGTTCCCGCGAATCGATCCAGCGCACCTTGCACGGCAGGCTCGCCAGTAGCGGCACCAGCGCGCGGCCGACATGGCCGGCGCCGAAGACCGCGATCTGCGCCTGGACCTGGCCCATGGGTTCGAACAGCAACACCGTCACCCCGCCGCAGCACTGGCCGAGGCTGGCGCCCAGGCTGAAGCGCTCCAGGTGGGTATCCTGCTTGCCGCTGGCGAGCATCTCGCGGGCGATCTGCATGGCCTTGTATTCCAGGTGGCCGCCGCCGATGGTGTCGAAACTCTGGGTGGCGCTGATGACCATTTTCGAGCCGGCATTGCGTGGCGTCGAACCCAGCTCTTCGATGATGGTCACCAGCACGCAGGGTTCGCCGCGGGTTTGCAGGTCGGCGAGGGCGCTGATCCAGTTGTACATGTTTCACCTCTTGCAACGTTGTCGTCTGCAATGTCGTCATCGCGAGCAAGCTCGCTCCTACAGGAGGGTGCGATATCTGTAGGAGCGAGCTTGCTCGCGATGGGATTTACAGGGAAGCCAGTTCCGCCTTGGTCTCCACGGCCTTCGCCACCTTCAGCTGGCGCATCTGCTCGCAGCCCCACAACACCCGCTCCGGCGTGGCCGGTGCGTCGATCTTCGGCTGGTGCCGGTAATCGCCAAGGCTGGCCACGGCGTCCTTGATCGCGCACCAGGCGGCGATGCCGAGCATGAACGGCGGTTCGCCCACGGCCTTGGAATGGAACACCGTGTCTTCCGGGTTCTTGCGGTTTTCCACCAGCTTGACCCGCAGGTCCAGCGGCATGTCGGCCACTGCCGGAATCTTGTAGCTGGCCGGGCCGTTGGTCATCAGCTTGCCCTTGGCGTTCCACACCAGCTCTTCCATGGTCAGCCAGCCCATGCCCTGGATGAAGCCACCTTCCACCTGGCCGATGTCGATGGCCGGGTTCAGCGAGGCGCCGACGTCATGCAGGATGTCGGTGCGCAACATCTTGTACTCGCCGGTCAGGGTGTCGACTATCACCTCGGCGCAGGCGGCGCCGTAGGCGAAGTAGTAGAACGGCCGGCCACGGGCCTGGGCACGGTCGTAGTAGATTTTCGGGGTCTTGTAGAAGCCGGTGCTGGACAGCGAGACCTGGGCGAAATAGGCCTGCTGGATCAGTTCCTCGAAACTCAGGATCTGGTCGCGGACCCGCACATGGCCGTTGTGGAATTCCACATCTTCCTCGCTGACCTTGTACTGTCGGGCGGCAAACTCCACCAGGCGTTTCTTGATGATTTCCGCTGCGTTCTGCGCCGCCTTGCCGTTCAGGTCGGCACCGCTGGAGGCGGCGGTCGGCGAGGTGTTGGGCACCTTGTCGGTGTTGGTCGCGGTGATCTGCACCCGGTCGATCTCCACCTGGAACACCTCGGCCACCACCTGCGCCACCTTGGTGTTCAGGCCCTGGCCCATTTCCGTGCCGCCGTGGTTGAGGTGGATGCTGCCGTCGGTATAGACGTGCACCAGCGCGCCGGCCTGGTTGAGGAAGCTGGCGGTGAAGGAAATGCCGAATTTCACCGGGGTCAGTGCCAGGCCCTTTTTCAGGATCGGGCTGCCGGCGTTGTAGCGGCGGATCGCTTCGCGGCGCTCGGCGTACTGGCTGCTGGCTTCCAGTTCGGCGGTCATCTCTTCGAGCATGTTGTGCTCGACGGTCTGGTAGTAGTGGGTGACGTTGCGTTCGGTCTTGCCGTAGTAGTTGGCTTTGCGCACGGCCAGCGGGTCGAGGGCGAGATGGCGGGCGATGGCGTCCATCACTTCCTCGATGGCGACCATGCCTTGCGGGCCGCCGAAACCACGGTAGGCGGTGTTCGACGCGGTGTTGGTCTTGCAGCGATGGCCGTTGATGGTGGCGTCGCCCAGGTAGTACGAGTTGTCGGCGTGGAACATCGCCCGGTCGACGATCGAGGCCGACAGGTCCGGCGAGCAACCGCAGTTGCCGGCCAGCTCCAGCTGGATGCCATGCAGGCGCCCGGTGCTGTCGAAGCCGACGTCGTACTCGATATAGAAGGGGTGGCGCTTGCCGGTCATCAGCATGTCTTCGACCCGCGGCAGGCGCATCTTGGTTGGCTGGCCGGTGAGGTGCGCGATCACCGCGCACAGGCATGCCGGGCTGGCGGCCTGGGTTTCCTTGCCGCCGAAACCTCCGCCCATGCGGCGCATGTCGACCACGATCTTGTTCATCGACACGTCCAGCACCTCGGCCACCAGCTTCTGCACCTCGGTGGGGTTCTGGGTCGAGCAGTAGACGATCATGCCGCCGTCTTCGGTGGGCATCACCGAGGAAATCTGGGTCTCCAGGTAGAAATGTTCCTGGCCGCCGATGTGCAGCGTGCCCTGCAGGCGATGCTCGGCGCTGGCCAGGGCCTTGGCCGAGTCGCCGCGCTGGTGGGTGTGGCTGTCGAGGACGAAGTGGCGTTTGCGCAGGGCTTCGACCACGTCCAGGACCGGCTCCAGGTCCTCGTATTCGATGACCGCGGCCATGGCCGCCTGGCGCGCGGTTTCCAGGTCGCGGGCGGCCACGGCCAGCACCGGCTGGCCGACGAACTGCACGTCGTCGATGGCCAGCAGCGGGTCGCCGGGCAGCAGCGGGCCGATGTCTTTCAGCCCCGGAATGTCCTTGTGGGTGATGACGATACGCACGCCGTCGAAGGCATGGCAGGGCGCGGTGTCGATGCTGAGGATCTTGGCGTGGGCACGGTCCGAGAGGCGCGCATACACATGCAGCTGGTTGGGGAATTCCAGCCGGTCATCGATGTACACCGCCTCGCCGGACACATGCTTGGCGGCGCTGTCGTGCTTGACGCTGCGCCCGACGCCGGTGGCCAGGTCCTGTTGAAACAGGGCGCTCAGTTCGGCTTGAGTCTTCTCGACTTTGTGATGATTAGACATAAGCGGTCACCCGGGTCTCGATGTGCGGTGTTTGCAGTTCGATAAAGTATTTGCGCAGCAGGTTCTGGGCGCTGAGCAGGCGGTATTCCTTGCTGGCGCGGAAGTCCGAAAGCGGGGTGAAGTCTTCGCCCAGGGCGGCGCAGGCACGTTCGACGGTGGTCTCGCTCCAAGGGGCGCCGAGCAGCGCGGCCTCACAGTGCTTGGCGCGTTTCGGGGTGGCGGCCATGCCACCGAAGGCCACGCGGGCGTCGGCGATCACGCCGTTCTCGATACGCAGGTTGAAGGCCGCGCAGACCGCGGAAATATCGTCGTCCAGGCGCTTGGACACCTTGTAGGCGCGGAACAGCTGCTGGGCGCTGGCCCGTGGCACGATGATCTTCTCGATGAACTCGCTTTCCTGGCGCGCGGTGACGCGGTAGTCGATGAAATAGTCTTCCAGGGCCAGGGAGCGGCGGGTGTTGCCCTTGCACAGGACGATCTGCGCGCCCAGGGCGATCAGCAAGGGCGGTGAGTCGCCGATGGGCGAAGCGTTGCCGATGTTGCCGCCCAGGGTGCCCTGGTTGCGGATCTGCAACGAGGCGAAGCGTTGCAGCAGTTCGCCGAAGTCCGGGTATTCGGCCTTGAGGGCGTCGTAGCAATCGGAGAGGGCGGTGGCGGCGCCGATTTCCAGGCGGTCGTCGAAGCGCTCGACGCGTTTCATTTCGGCGACGTTGCCGACGTAGATCATCACCGGCAGCGGGCGGTGGAACTGGGTGACTTCCAGTGCCAGGTCGGTGCCGCCGGCCAGCAACCGAGCTTGCGGGTAGGCGTCATACAGGTCGGCCAGGTCGGATACGGTCAGCGGTACCAGGCAACGTTTGTCGCCACTGTTCAGCTCGCCGGTGTCGCTGGGGGCGATGGCTTTCAGGCGGGCGATGGTCTCGGCTTCGCGGGCGTCGAACTGGTCCGGCTGCTTGCCGCAGCAGGCCTGCTCGGCGGCGGCGAGAATCGGGCGGTAGCCGGTGCAGCGGCACAGGTTGCCGGCCAGGGCCTCGTGGGCCTTGTGCGCGTCGGGTTGTTCGGAGTTCTTCTGCAGGGCGAACAGCGACATGACGAAGCCCGGCGTACAGAAGCCGCACTGCGAGCCGTGGCATTCGACCATGGCTTTCTGCACGCTGTGCAACTGGCCCTGGTGCTTGAGGTCTTCGACGCTGATCAGCTGTTTGCCGTGCAGCGACGAGACGAAGGTCAGGCACGCGTTGAGGCTGCGATAACGGATATGCTCCGTGCCTGTGTCGTCGGTCTGCAATTCGCCGACCACCACGGTGCAGGCGCCACAGTCGCCACTGGCGCAGCCTTCCTTGGTGCCGGGCTTGCCCAGATGCTCGCGCAGATAATTGAGCACCGTCAGATTCGGGTCCAGGGTGTGCTCGCTACGGAGTTCCTGGTTGAGTAAAAACTGGATCACGGAAGGCCTCGCAGACTCATTATTGTTGTTAACCGACTGGGGCCGAATTTAGTCATGTCTGACTTTTCGGTCAATGATTTTCTGACTTAAAGGTCAGGAAATCATTTTTTGCCGATCAACACGCGCTTTCAAACAGTATTGACCCTCCCGGGCCGCAGTGCTTTTTGCTTATTCCGTGCCAAATTCAGGCCCTTGGGCACTCCGCCATGAGGTAGCAATTGCGCTACACTGCGCCGCTTGTACCGATCTGAGAGTTTGAAGGAAAACCATGACGTTCAAGGCGCCGGACAGCCTCGCCGAGCAAATCGCTCACCACCTCGCCGAACGCATCATTCGCGGCGAGCTCAAGCCTGGGGAGCGCATTCAGGAACAGAAGGTCACGCTGGCCCTCAATGTCAGCCGCGGCTCGGTCCGTGAGGCCCTGCTGATCCTCGAACGCCGTCACCTGATCGCCATCCTGCCGCGTCGTGGCGCCCATGTGACCGAACTCACTCCGCACAAGGTGCGGAGCCTGTGCACCCTGATGAGCGAGCTGTACATCCTGCTGGGCAACTCGGTGGCCAACGGCTGGGAACTGCAGGCCGACATGGCGCCGTTCCTGCAGATCCAGCAGCGATTGATCGCCGCCTATGAGCGCCAGGACATCCGCAGTTTCGTCGAAGACAGCTTCAATGTGATGCGCGCCGCCTACCCGTTCGCCGACAACCCGTACCTGCAGGAAACCGTCGAGAACCTGCAGCCGGCGATGAGCCGTGCCTATTTCCTGGCCCTGGAGCAGCGCAAGGCGGAAATGAGCGAATTCCTCGACCTGTTCGAGCAACTGCTGGCCGCCGTACTGGCCCGTGACCTGCCGACGATCCGCCTGGTGCTGACGGCCTATGCCCGGCGCAGTTGCGACCTGGTAGTCGCCGCCTTGACGGTTGCCTGAGCGTGCGGCTCAAGTGCATCAAGCTGGCGGGCTTCAAGTCCTTCGTCGACCCGACCACGGTGAACTTCCCCAGTAACATGGCGGCGGTGGTCGGACCCAATGGTTGCGGCAAGTCGAACATCATCGACGCCGTGCGCTGGGTCATGGGCGAGAGCTCGGCCAAGAACCTGCGCGGCGAGTCGATGACCGACGTCATCTTCAACGGTTCCACCAGTCGCAAGCCAGTGAGCCAGGCCAGCATCGAGCTGGTCTTCGACAACTCCGACGGCACCCTGGTCGGCGAGTACGCGGCCTACGCGGAAATCTCCATCCGCCGCAAGGTCACCCGCGACAGCCAGAACAGCTATTTCCTCAACGGCGCCAAGTGCCGCCGTCGCGACATTACCGACATTTTCCTCGGCACCGGCCTGGGGCCACGCAGCTACTCGATCATCGAGCAGGGCATGATCTCCAAGCTGATCGAAGCCAAGCCGGAAGACCTGCGCAACTTCATCGAAGAAGCCGCCGGGATTTCCAAGTACAAGGAGCGCCGCCGGGAAACCGAAAACCGCATCCGCCGTACCCACGAAAACCTGGCGCGCCTGACCGACCTGCGCGAGGAGCTGGAACGCCAGCTCGAACGCCTGCACCGCCAGGCCCAGGCGGCCGAGAAGTACCAGGAATACAAAAGCGAGGAGCGTCAGCTCAAGGCCCAGCTGTCGGCACTGCGCTGGCAGGAGCTTAACGAGCAGGTCGGCCAGCGCGAATCGATCATCGGCAACCAGGAAGTCGGCTTTGAAGCCCTGGTGGCGGAGCAACGCAATGCCGATGCCGCCATCGAACGCCTGCGTGACGGTCACCATGAGCTGTCCGAGCGCTTCAATCTAGTGCAGGGGCGCTTCTATTCGGTCGGTGGCGACATCGCCCGGGTCGAACAGAGCATCCAGCACGGCCAGCAGCGTTTGCGCCAGTTGCAGGACGACTTGCGCGAGGCCGAGCGTGCACGGCAGGAGACCGAATCCCACCTGGGCCACGACCGCACCTTGCTCGCGACCCTCGGTGAAGAGTTGGAAATGCTCGAGCCCGAGCAGGAAGTCACCAGCGCCGCCGCCGAAGAGGCTGCCGCGGCCCTGGAAGAAGCCGAAACCACCATGCACGGCTGGCAGGAGCAGTGGGACGGTTTCAACCTCAAATCCGCCGAACCGCGACGCCAGGCCGAGGTGCAGCAGTCGCGTATCCAGCAGCTCGAAGGCAGCATGGAACGCCTGGGCGAGCGCCAGCGGCGCCTGGTGGAGGAGCGCGCGTTGCTCGCCGCCGACCCGGAAGACGCGGCGATCCTCGAACTCAATGAACAACTCGCGGCCAGCGAGGCGACCCTGGAAGATTTGCAGGCCAGCGAAGACGCTCAAGTCGAGCGCCTGGAGCAACTGCGCCAGGAGCTGCATCAGGCGACCCAGGCCCAACAGCAGGCCCAGGGCGAATTGCAGCGTCTCAATGGGCGCCTGGCCTCGCTGGAGGCTTTGCAGCAGGCAGCACTCAATCCGGGGACCGGCGCCGCGCAATGGCTGCAGGAGCAACAGTTGGCCGAGCGTCCGCGGCTGGCCGAAGGCCTGAAGGTCGAGGCCGGTTGGGAGCTGGCGGTGGAAACCGTACTCGGCGCCGACCTGCAAGCGGTACTGGTCGACGATTTTGCCGGCTTCGACCTGGCCGGCTTCGAGCAGGGCGAGCTGCGCCTGCTCCAGTTGGCGGGCGAGGGCGCGCGGATGCCTGGCAGCCTGCTGGACAAGGTCGATGCTCAGGTCGATCTGGCGCCGTGGCTGGGCCAGGTCAAGCCGGTGGAAAGCCTTGAACAGGCCCTCGCTCTGCGCGGTCAGTTGGCGGCCGGCGAGAGTCTGATCAGTCGCGACGGCTTCTGGGTCGGCCGGCATTTCCTGCGGGTGCGCCGCGCCAGCGAAGCGGAAAGCGGCATGCTCGCGCGCAACCAGGAAATCGAACAACTGAGCCTGGAGCGCGACGAGCGCGAAGCCAGCGTGGAAGACCTGGAAACCCGGTTGCAGAACCTGCGTGCGCAACAGCGCCAGCAGGAGAACGGCCGCGAACATCTGCGCCGCCTGTTGCAGGACGAAGCCCGTCAGCAGGGTGAATTGAAAGCCAGGCTTTCCGCCGGCAAGGCCAAGGCCGAGCAGTTGGCCCTGCGCCGCACGCGCCTGGATGAAGAAGTGGCGGAGCTGGGCGAGCAGCGCGCTGTGGAGCACGAGCAGGTGGGCGAAGCCCGTCTGCAGTTGCAGGAAGCCCTCGACAGCATGGCCCTGGACACCGAGCAGCGCGAATTGCTGCTGGCCCAGCGCGACAGTTTGCGCGAACGCCTGGACCGGGTGCGCCAGGAGGCGCGCCAGCACAAGGATCACGCTCATCAGTTGGCGGTGCGCCTGGGGTCGCTCAAGGCTCAGCACGACTCCACCCGCCAGGCCCTGGAGCGCCTGGAGCTGCAATCGGAGCGTCTGACGGAGAAGCGTGAACAGCTCAGCCTGAACCTGGAGGAGGGCGCCGCGCCGCTGGAAGAGCTGCGCTTGAAACTCGAGGAATTGCTCGAAAAACGCATGACCGTCGACGTCGAGCTCAAGAGCGCGCAGATCGCCATGGAAGATGCCGACCGCGAATTGCGCGACGCGGAAAAACGTCGGACCCAGGCCGAGCAGCAATCGCAGTTGATCCGTGGCCAGCTCGAACAGCAGCGCATGGAATGGCAGGCCCTGAGCGTGCGTCGCAAGACCTTGCAGGACCAGTTGCTGGAAGACGGTTACGACTTGCAGGGCGTGCTCGCCACGTTGACCGAGCAGGCCAGCGAGAAAGAGGCCGAGGAAGAACTCGAGCGGATTGCCGCGCGCATCCAGCGCCTGGGGGCGATCAACCTCGCGGCCATCGATGAGTACCAGCAGCAGTCCGAACGCAAACGTTATCTGGACGCCCAGGACGCCGATCTGGTGGAAGCCCTGGAAACCCTGGAAAACGTGATTCGCAAGATCGACAAGGAAACCCGTAATCGTTTCAAGGATACCTTTGATCAGATTAACGGCGGTTTACAGGCGCTCTTTCCAAAAGTTTTCGGTGGCGGCAGCGCTTATTTGGAACTGACGGGCGAAGATCTACTCGATACAGGGGTAACGATCATGGCGCGTCCGCCAGGGAAGAAGAACAGCACCATTCATTTGTTGTCCGGTGGTGAGAAAGCATTGACGGCCCTGGCGCTGGTATTTGCCATCTTCAAGTTGAACCCGGCGCCGTTCTGCATGCTCGACGAAGTTGACGCCCCGCTGGATGACGCTAACGTTGGACGCTACGCAAGGCTGGTTAAAGAGATGTCGCAGACGGTGCAGTTCATCTATATCACCCACAACAAGATCGCCATGGAAATGGCCGATCAATTGATGGGCGTGACGATGCACGAACCCGGCTGTTCGCGCCTGGTAGCAGTGGATGTCGAGGAGGCGATGGCGATGGTGGACGCCTGATATCAGGGCGACCACAGCCGGTATGTAAGTGACAAGTAAGAGGTTTTTACCTGTGCCGAGTACTGGCTGATCGACATATTGAATGAAGCCGTTGCGACAGACGGTGTAAAGTTGTCTTTGGTCGTGCTAGTTTAATGTCAATTTTTCCTATACGTGGGCAAAAGGCCAGTCAGAACATAGAGTTGGCGCCACGTTTTAAAGCGGTTTGCAGTTTGCTAAACCTCTTATTTTTCAGCATTTTTCATAGAGGCACGGGATTACATGGAAATCGGTCTGCGCGAGTGGCTGATCGTCATCGGCATCATTGTCATTGCCGGTATTCTTTTTGATGGCTGGCGCCGTATGCGCGGCGGCAAAGGAAAGTTGAAATTCCGCCTGGATCGTAGCCTGTCCAACCTGCCGGACGACGACAGCAGTGCCGAACTGCTGGGCCCGCCCCGCGTGCTGGATACCCATAAGGAACCGCAACTCGACGAGCACGACCTGCCGTCGATGAGCGCGCCGGCGCGCGAACCGCGCGAATCCGGTTCCAAGCGTGGCAAGCGTGCCAGCGAGCCACAACAGGGCGACCTGAACCTCAACCTGGATCTGGACGGCGGCCCGAGCTTCAGCAGCCGCGACGATGACTTCCCGGATGAAACCAAGGCTTCCGGTTACGCCGACAAGGACCAGCCGCAAGCCGAAGAAGTGCTGGTGATCAGCGTGATCTGCCGTGACTCCGGCGGCTTCAAGGGCCCGGCGCTGTTGCAGAACATCCTGGAAAGCGGCCTGCGTTTTGGCGAGATGGATATTTTCCACCGTCACGAAAGCATGGCTGGCAATGGCGAAGTGCTGTTCTCCATGGCCAATGCGGTCAAGCCGGGCGTATTCGACCTGGACGACATCGATCACTTCAGTACCCCGGCGGTGAGCTTCTTCCTCGGCCTGCCAGGCCCGCGTCATCCGAAACAGGCTTTCGACGTGATGGTGGCTGCGGCGCGCAAGCTGTCCCAGGAACTGAATGGCGAGCTGAAGGATGACCAGCGCAGTGTGCTGACCGCCCAGACCATCGAGCACTACCGTCAGCGCATCGTCGAATTCGAACGTCGCGCCCTGACCCAGAAGCGCTGAGCGCTTCGCGAGCCAGCCGCTCCGGCATAACCCTTGGCCTGCCGGAGCGGGCTCGCGATAGGGCCGAAGGGCCCACCCAGACAAATATTGAGCAGCCTAGGCTGCTCTTTTGCTTTTTGAGAGAACACCATGACCTCCGCCGAAACCCGCATTCTTGAGCTGCGCGCTGAGCTGGATCAGCACAACTATCGCTACCACGTACTCGACGAGCCGAGCATTCCCGACGCCGAATACGATCGCCTGTTCCATGAGCTCAAGGCACTGGAAGCCGAACACCCGGAGCTGGTCAGCAGCGACTCGCCCACCCAGCGCGTCGGCAGCGCGGCGCTCTCGGCCTTCACTCAGGTGCGCCACGAAATCCCCATGCTCAGCCTGGGCAACGCCTTCGAAGAAACCGACATGCGCGAGTTCGATCGCCGGGTGACCGAGGGGCTCGACCTGCCGGTAGGCGATCTGTTCGGTGGCGGGGCGGCGGTGGAATACAGCTGCGAGCCGAAGCTCGACGGCCTGGCGGTCAGCCTGCTGTATCTGGACGGTGTGCTGGTGCGCGGCGCGACCCGCGGCGACGGCACCACTGGCGAAGACATCAGCGTCAACGTGCGCACCGTGCGCAACATCCCCCTGAAGCTGCACGGCAGTGGCTGGCCGGCGACCCTGGAGGTGCGCGGCGAGGTGTACATGTCCAAGGCCGGTTTCGAGCGGCTCAATGCCGCGCAGCTGGAAGTTGGCGGCAAGACCTTCGCCAACCCGCGGAACGCCGCGGCCGGCAGCTTGCGCCAGCTGGACTCGAAGATCACCGCCAGCCGCCCGCTGGAATTCTGCTGCTACGGGATCGGCCAGGTCACTGCGGATATCGCCGACACCCATATCGGCAACCTGGAGCAGCTCAAGCGCTGGGGCATGCCCGTCAGTCGCGAGCTGAAACTGGCCAAGGGTATCGACGAATGCCTGGATTACTACCGCGATATCGGCGAGCGCCGTAATGGCTTGCCTTATGAAATCGACGGTGTGGTGTTCAAGGTCAACAGCATTGCCTCGCAGCGCGAGCTGGGCTTCCGGGCTCGCGAGCCGCGCTGGGCGATCGCTCATAAATTCCCGGCGATGGAAGAGCTGACCGAGCTGCTGGACGTGGAATTCCAGGTTGGCCGCACCGGCGCGGTGACCCCGGTGGCCCGTCTGAAACCGGTCAAGGTGGCGGGTGTCACCGTCTCCAACGCGACCCTGCACAACATGGACGAAGTGGCGCGCCTGGGCCTGATGATCGGCGACACCGTGATCATCCGTCGTGCGGGCGATGTGATTCCGCAAGTGGTGCAGGTGGTCGCCGAGCGTCGTCCGGAAAATGCGCGCAAGGTGCATATCCCGCAGACCTGCCCGGTGTGCGGCTCCCATGTCGAGCGCACGCAGTTGATCAAGCGCAGCAAGGGCAAGGAAACCATCAGCGAAGGCGCGGTGTACCGCTGCGTCGGTCGCCTGGCCTGTGGCGCGCAGCTCAAGCAGGCGATCATCCACTTCGTTTCCCGTCGGGCGATGGATATCGAAGGGCTGGGCGACAAGACCATCGAACAGCTGGTGGACGAAAAGCTCATTGGTTCGCCGGCCGATCTCTACAAGCTCAAGTACGAGCAGATCATCGATCTGGAAGGCTTCGCCGAGGTCTCCAGCAACAAGCTGCTCAAGGCCATCGAAGACAGCAAGAAGCCGGGCCTGGCGCGTTTCATCTACGCCCTGGGCATTCCCGATGTGGGCGAGGAGACGGCCAAGGTCCTGGCGCGCTCCCTGGCCTCTCTGGAGCGCGTGCAGCAGGCTTTGCCGGAAGTGCTGACCTACCTGCCGGATATCGGCCTGGAAGTGGCTCACGAGATTCACAGCTTCTTCGAGGACAGCCATAACCAGCAGGTGATCGGTGCCCTGCTCGATCCGCAGCAGTGCGGGCTGCAGTTGCAGGATCAGGGCGACCTGGGTGCCGAGTTCGCTGCCAGCACCACCCTGGGTGGCATGCTCGACAAGTTGAACATTCCATCGGTGGGGCCGGGTGCGGCGCAGAAGCTGGCGGACAAGTTCGCGACCCTCGACGGTGTGGTCAAGGCGGACTGGCTGGACATGCGCCAGACCCTGCCGGAGAAGCAGGCCAAGGCCGTGCGCGAGTTCTTCGACATCGCGGAAAACGCCGAGCGGGCGCTGGCCATCGAGGCGCAGCTGCAAGCCTTCGGCATGCACTGGCAGAGCGAGAAGAAAGTGGTGGAAGGGCTGCCGCTGGCCGGCCAGACCTGGGTGCTCACCGGCTCGCTGGAGTTGATGAGCCGCGACGTGGCCAAGGACAAGCTGGAAAGCCTGGGCGCCAAGGTTGCTGGCTCGGTTTCGGCCAAGACCCACTGCGTGGTGGCCGGTCCCGGTGCCGGCTCCAAGCTGGCCAAGGCCAACGAGCTGGGCCTCAAGGTGCTGGACGAAGAAACCTTCGTGAGCTTCCTCGGCCAGCACGGTATCTCGGTATAACCCTGTAGCCGCTGCCGAAGGCTGCGATCGACCGCGCAGCGGGCGTTGCTCTGTCGGGCGCCGGAAGGTCCTGCGGACCTTATCGCAGCCTGCGGCAGCGGCTACACGGAATGGCGTTCCCCGGCAGAAGCGTCTTGAAGGCGATGGAACAATCTCTCTTGCCCATGATCTAGTCTTGGCACGCCCAGGGAGAGATCGCCATGTACCGCTTCTTCGAACAGCTCAGTTCCCGTATCGCCGCACCCTTTGTCCGTGAAGACAGCCGCAACACTAAGGTCTGGCGGTGTCGCTGCGGGCAATCGCTGTTCTTTCGCAACAGTCAGTGCCTGGCCTGTTCGGCGGCCCTGGGTTATCAGCCTGAGCAGAGTCGCTTGTCGTCGCTGCAGCCAGGGCCGGAGGCTGATACCTGGCGGCTGGACGTCGATCCGCAAGCGGGGCTGTTCCGGCGCTGTGCCAACCTCGATACCCCGGCGGCCTGCAACTGGCTGCTGCCTGCGCATGGCGCCGCTACCCTGTGTGTGGCGTGCAGGTTGAACCGGACCATTCCCGATCTTGGCGTGCCGGAAAACCCCGAGCGCTGGCGCATGGTGGAAATCGCCAAGCGCCGCCTGGTGGCGCAACTGGTGAGCCTGGGCTTGCCGCTGATCGCCAAGGCCGAGGATGAAGAGGCCGGCCTGGCTTTCGATTTTGTCGGTGTCGATCTGCTGGGCAGGGCGCCCATGACCGGCCACGCCAACGGCCTGATCACCCTCGACATCAAGGAGGCCGACGATGCGTATCGCGAGCAGGTGCGGGTACAGATGCGCGAACCCTATCGCACCTTGCTCGGCCACTTCCGGCATGAGGTGGGGCATTACTACTGGGATCGCCTGATCGCAGGCAGCCATTGGCTGGAACCCTGTCGCGCGCTGTTCGGCGACGAACGCGCAAGCTACGCCGAAGCCCTGGACCGGCATTACCAGCAGGGTGCGCCGAACGATTGGTCGCAGACCTATGTCAGCGCCTACGCCACCATGCATCCCTGGGAGGACTGGGCGGAAACCTGGGCCCATTACCTGCACATGATGGACGCGGTCGATACCGCGCTGGGCTTCGGCATGAGCGCCCGGGAAATGGACTTCGACTACCAACCGTTCCCGCTGGATACCCTGTATGACCCGCAGCACCCTGGCGGCCCGGCGTTCCTCTCTTTTGTCAACGCCTGGATCGAACTGGCCGGCATGCTCAACGAACTGTCGCGCAGCATGGGCCAGCCGGATTTCTATCCCTTCATCCTGCCGCCGGCGGTGATCGCCAAGCTGCACTTCATCCACCTGGTGATCCAGCAGGCCGGCGGCAAGGCCGACGCAGCACTCGAACAAACCTGACACCGCCGACTGCTTCTGTAGGAGCGAAGCTTGCTCGCGATAGCATCCCCGCAGTCTGCTTCTGGACCGCGTCGCCTGCATCGCAAGCAAGCCCCTGGATCGCGATCAGCGGCTGGTACGCACGCCATCGAGCAAGGCATCGACCACCGCGCGAGCCATCTCCACGGAATGCACCATGGACCAGATCAGCCCGCGTTCGATGCCGCTGCCCTGTTCGGTGATTTCATCCGAGACTTCTTCGGCGCATTTGAGCAGTAGCGAGACATGCATCAAGGCTTCTTCGGCATTCACCCCGGCCTGCACCGCGAACAGCGGCCGTTGCTGGGCGTCATGCAGGCCGAATGGCTGGCTGCGGGTTTCTTGCAGTTGCGCCAGCAGCGGTTGTTTCTGGTCGTTGAGCGACAGGAGCAGGGAGGCATTGGCCGCATCCAGTTCAGGGTCGCGTAATCGGCGCGGGGTGGTGAAGGGTGGGTCGGGGACGAGCTTTTTCATGTGGGTACCTACGACTCTCTGAAAAGTGAAAGCCGCCAGTCTCGCTTCCACACGAGAGGGTGGCAGCCATGCGTGGGTGTGGAAGACCGGGGAGTCCTTGGTACCCAAAACCCGGCGCACTCGAAAGTGCCCCACGCATGGTCGCCATAACACGGATCTGCGGACATAAAACGCCAGCAGTCGCTGTTGAGCGCTGTACCAATGACTTTTCCAGACTTCCACATCCGGGTCGTTGAAATTGCAACGACCCCCGCAGACTGCCCGATCAAATTCAGGGGTACAACCCGCCCAAAGGCGTTCCAGAGTTTCTAGGAAACCCCTTACAAAACAAAGCGAAAAATCGACTGCCGGCTCGCCGCAAAACTGCCATCTCGCTCATGCGCGGTCCCTGTAGCCGCTGCCGCAGGCTGCGATCGGTCGCGCAGCGGCCGCAATGGCGGACAACAGGGTGTTTCGTTGCTGCTCGACAAATGGTTGGCGACTGCTTCGCCGTCGAGCGCAGCCTGCGGCAGCGGCTACAGGAATCGGCAAGCGAGCGGGGTAATGATCCAAGTACTTGAAGCTGTTCAGATTTTTTAATCTTTACAGAGCGGTTGTAACTTCGCCGCAGATAGGTACAATGGCGCGGCTCGCCGTCAGGTGAGCATCGTTATGGTGACCCCATTGGTCCCCTCGCAACGATCAGCCGTGAACCCGGTCAGGCCTGGAAGGGAGCAGCCGCAGCGGTGACATTGTGTGCCGGGGTGTGGCTGGTGGGGTTGCCTCCATAACGCCTTCTGTCGGTCCTCGACGAATATTCTGAATTCTCCCCTCTGTTTTATCCTGATCTGGCCTCTCGCCGGTCGCTCGTTTCATTTCCCCAATCGTTCCTGCAACAACTGCGCAAACGCGTCCCGTGCGGTGTGGCGTTGTATTTCCTTGTTCCAGACAAAGCGAATGTCGATCGGCTGCAGGTCGGCGAAGCGGTAGCGTGCCAGCCCCGTGGACAGGGTGTAGCGGTCGAGCACGCCTTCCGGGGCCAGGGTCATGCCGGCGCCAGCACTGACGCAGTCGATGATGGTGCCCCAGCTCGCGTAGCCGATGAGGGTCGCGGTCACGTCATGGGCGTTCAGCCAGTGCTCCAGGGCGCGGCGGTAAGGGCAGCCGCCGGGCCACATGAACAGGGTCTGGTCTTGCAGGTCTCGCGGGTTCAGCACGGGCGCGGCGTCTGCGCTGGTAACCAGCACCAGTGGCTCGTTGTAGAGGGCGGTGCGCTCCAGTTTCGGGGGGAGGGTGTCGACCGCGACCAGTGCGCCATCGATCCGGTGATGTTGCAGTTCCTCGAACAGCTGCGACCAGGTGCCGGTTACCAGCTCCAGAGTGACTTGTGGAAAGCGCTGATGGAATTCCGCCAGCAGGGGCGGCAAGCGCCCGCCGGCGCAGGATTCGATGGCGCCGATGCGCAGAATGCCGCTGGGTTCGGCCTTGCGGTCGACCGCCCGTTTGGCCTCATCCACCAGGGCCAGGATGCGCTCGCTGTAGCCGAGAAAGATTTCCCCGTCCGGACTGATTTTCAGCCCACGGCCGGCGCGGATAAACAGGCAGGTGCCCAACTCGCCTTCCAGTTGCTTGAGGCGGTTGGTGATGTTGGAAGGCACGCAATGCAGTTGTTCGGCTGCCCGGGCAATGCTGCCGGTGCGGGCGACTGCTTTCACCATCTTCAGCTGGCTCAGTTCCATTACTCATTTCCAGTGAGGTCTAGTCTCAGTATCCGTTAATTGTGGTGAGTTGTGGCGGGCGGGAGACTGAAGGCCTTTCTTGTGCTGCCGAGTGCCTGTGTCTTGAACATCTCTCCTGCGTTGAAGCTGGTCCTGGCGACCGCCGCGGTCATTCTGTGTTGGGCCTACTCCCCGGTGGGTATCCACATTGGGCTGGAAGGCTACGAACCTGGCCATCTGGCGTTGCTGCGCTTTCTGATTGCCTCGCTGTTCATGGGGGTAATCGCCCTGGTGAAAAGAATCTCCCTGCCGCGCTGGCGCGATCTGCCCTGGTTGCTGGTGCTGGGCTTTTTCGCCATCGCCCTGCATCACGTCAGCCTCAACTATGGCCAGCAGGGTTTGAGCGCGGGGGCATCCAGTGTGCTGGCGCAGTCGGCACCGATCTTCAGCACCCTGATTGCGTTTTTCTGGTTGAGGGAGCCGGTCAGCGGCTGGCGCTGGGGTTGTGTCGGGCTGGGGTTGCTGGGGGCGGTCGTGGTGGTCTGGGGCGACCAGGGCGTGGCGTCGATCGAGCCCCGCGGATTGCTGGTGCTGCTGGCGGCCTTCTCCTGGGGGCTGTACTTCGTTTTGCAGCGGCGCTATTCGGGGCGTTACGACCTGCTGACCACCGTGTGCTACATGGTCTGGGCCGGCACTTTGCTGTTGAGCCTGTATTGGCCGGGGCTGGCGGTCGCGGTGGTCCAGGCGCCATGGCGGGTGAACCTGGCGGTATTGCTGCTGGGGCTGTTTCCCAGTGCGTTGGCTTACCTGGCGTGGGCCTATGTGCTGGCGCGGGTCGAAGTCAGCCGGGCATCCATCGCCATGTACCTGATACCGCCGATCGCCATGCTGCTGGCGGCGTTGGCCCTGCATGAGCGGGTGCATGGCGCAGTGATCGTGGGGGCGGCGATCGTCCTCGGCAGCGTAATGGCGATGCAGCTGGAGGGGCGCTGGGCGCGGCGCCGCTCCGTACTGCCGGGCACTATCGGTACGGCTCCTGTTCACTCCGGGGTGAGGCAAAACACCCTGAGCCGGTGCCCGTCCGGGTCCAGGGCGACGAAGGTGTAGCCGAAGTCCAGGGTGGTCGGGGCCTGGGCGATGTTCACGCCGGATTCGGCCCATTGGCCGTGCAGCAGGTCGACGGTCTGCTTATCGGCCACGGCCAGGGCCAGTTCGCCGCCACCGCCGGTGACTTGGGTGGCTGGCTCGACATCCTGTCTGGACCAGAGGCCGAGCTTGAGCCCCGAATCAAGAATGAACAGGGCAAAGGTCGGCGACAGCTCGACCGGTGGCCTGTCCAGCAGGCGGCTGTAAAAGTTGGCGCTGGTGGCGGGGCTGTCGACGTAAAGCAGAAGGTAAGTGCTGGTAGCGATCATCTGGACTCCTGGAGAGGTTGGGCTGCGCATGCCAGCTTAAGGGGCGCCGCTGTCAGTTCCTGTCAGGAGTCATCTGGGGGAAATGAAGAGGAGGCAGGCTATCGGCTTCGATAGGGCTGCCTCCTCTGCGTGTTGCTCGGCTCTAAGGCTTGGACAAGGCCAGGTCTACCGCTGCTATCAGCTTTCCCAGGTCCTTCGGGGTGGCTTTGTGAATGACACCGAACAGATACGCCCGCTGTTCGTCTTCGTCGCCCAGATCTGCGAAAAAGGCTTTCAGCTTCACCCCGAGTACATCGGCCAGCAGGAACAGGGCTTCCACACTGGGGGTGTAGGTGCCGGTTTCGAAGCGGCTGATGGTTTTAGGGTCAAAACCGGTTTTTTCGCCTAGTTCAGCCTGAGTAAGCCCCGCTACCTTGCGGTAACGCCTGATGGCTGGACCCAAACTTGAAATTTGCATCGCTCAATTCCCATTTAGAATCAAGAACTTAACGATAAATCTTTGCATTAGGCAACGCCATGATTCATCACCTTGCCTTGCAAAATGTGATGCAATTCGTAGAATCGACGCTTCGGACAGGCATTTGGTGATCTAGTTTCAGAAGATGAACTGATGAAACAAGAACTCATTGCATTTTCCTTGTTCACCAGAATCGAGGGTATGGCGCAGGCGCGAACGTCTCGCTGATGATTGCCAGTGTCCCACCCGCCAAATTCGGCTGATCCCTGACTGATTTTAGTTGATCTTCGTCGATTCGAAGATCAATGACGGTGCGGGTCGCTGTACGGTTGCAATTGTGTCAGGTGGGGCGAGACGGTGCGCCATTTTCCTCGGTCGGCCTCTTGCCGGCTTGTCTGGGCTGGCATTGTCGAATGCTGTCTATGGAGTTTTAACGTGCGTCTGAATGTGCCGGTCACCTCTGTTCAGCAGATACCTTCGGACCAGCAGCCTAAGCCTGCCTGGGTTTGCGAAGTGAGTGAGGATGAACGCCCAAACATCTCTTCCGGGCCTCGAGCCTTGGTCGAGCGGTTCAACCGCTAGCGACAGTGAGCCAGACTCATGGATGAGAAATACCGCAGGGCCGTGGACGCAGCCGCCATTTTTTCCGAGACCGACCTGACCGGCCGGATCACCTACGTCAACGACCAGTTCTGTTCGATTTCCGGCTACAGCCGTGAAGAGCTGCTGGGCGCCAATCACCGGATCCTTGGCTCCGGCCTGCACCCCCCCGAATTTTTCAGCAGCATGTGGCGCACCATTGCCCTGGGCCAGGTCTGGAAGGGTGAGATCTGCAACCGGGCCAAGGATGGGACCTTGTATTGGGTCGACAGCACCATCGTGCCCTTGCTCGATGAGGCCACTGGTCGGGTCCAGCGTTATGTGGCGATCCGTTTCGATATCAGCGAAAAACGGCGCTTGTTGCACTCGCTGCAATGGCGGGTCGGGCACGATGTGCTGACCGGTTTGCCCAACCGTTCCTTTCTGTCCGACCTGCTCAACCAGGCGCTGGACTACTCGCGCAAGGAGAACATTGCGCTGGCGGTGTGCATGCTCGATCTCGACGGCTTCAAGGCGGTCAACGATGGCTACGGGCATGCCAGTGGCGACCTGTTATTGGTGGAGGTAGCGGCGCGCCTGCGCTCGATCATTCGCGGCGAAGACGTGGTGGCGCGGCTGGCCGGGGACGAGTTCGTGCTGATCCTGCGCCATGTGCGCGACATTCGCGAGTTGCGGGCGGCGCTGCACCGGGTGCTGGGGGTGATCGCCACGCCTTATCTGATCCAGGACAAGGAGATCAACGTCTGCGCCAGCATCGGCGTCACGCTGTTTCCCGCCGATAACGACGATGCCGACACCTTGCTGCGGCATGCCGACCAGGCGATGTACGTGGCCAAGCAGAGCGGGCGCAATCGCTTCCACTTGTTCGACGTGTCGCGGGACCGCGAGGTCAAGGCCACCCACCAGACAGTGGAGCGGGTCCGGCAGGCGCTGGCGGCTGGCGAGCTGTGCCTGCACTTTCAACCCAAGGTCAACATGCGCAGCGGCGAGGTGGTGGGTTTCGAGGCGTTGCTGCGTTGGCAGCATCCGCAGCGGGGCATGGTTGCGCCTCGGGAGTTCCTGCCGCTGGTGGAGGAGACCGACCTGATCGTCGATATCGGCGAGTGGGTGATGGAGCAGGTCATGGCCCAGTTGCGGCAATGGCAGTTGGCCGGACAGCGTTGGCCGATCAGCGTCAATATCGCCGCGCGGCATTTCCAGCGGGGGGATTTCGTCGACCGGCTCAAGGCGGTGCTCGAGCGCCATCCGCAGATTGCCCCGCAGTTGCTGGACCTGGAAATCGTCGAGGCGGTGGCGGTGGAGAATCTCCAGCACGTCAGCGCTTGCCTTGAGGCCTGCCAGGCGCTGGGTGTGCAATTCTCCCTGGGGGATTTCGGCACCGGGCATTCGTCGCTGAGTTACCTCAAGCGCTTGCGCACCCAGACCATCAAGATCGACCGCATGTTCGTGCGCGACATGCTGCACGACAAGGGCGACCTGGCGCTGACCCAGGCCCTGATCGGCCTGGCCCGGGCGTTTGATCGGCAGGTGGTAGCCGAAGGCCTGGAAACCATGGAGCACGGCGAGTTGCTGATGTCGCTGGGCTGCGACGTGGCGCAAGGCTATTTCATCGCCCCGCCCATGCCGGCCAGCGAGGTGCCGGGCTGGGTGGCGACCTTCCTGCCGCCGCTGGAATGGTGTCCGCAGGACGAAGCCGGCTGACAGCTACGGCGCCCCATAGCTTTGCGGGGCGCTTTCGGTCGGCCTGTGGCCGGTGTACAAACCGATGATGTCGTCGATCTCTCCTGACATCTTCATGCGCAACAAGGTGCGCAACACTCGTTGCACCGGTAGCGCCGGATCGTTGCGGATGACGCAGCCGACCGCCTGTTCCTGCAGGATGGCCACGCCATGCAACTGCTGGTCGGGTGGCAGGGTCTGATTGAACCAGTCCAGTGTCCATTGGTTGCTCACCGCGTAGCGGTAGCGGCCGGCCCAGAGTTTTTGCAGCACCTGTTCCTGGTTGCGCGCATCGTCGCGGAGCAACTGGCGGCTGTCGAACAAGGGTTGCAGGGAAGGGTAGGTGTAGCTGAGGACGGTGCCGATGGGCTGCGTCGGCAGGTCCCCGGGAATGACCGGGAGCGGGGGACGCTCGTGGCTGACCAGCAGGTCGCGCTGGACGAACAGCGGGATGCTCCAGATGTAATCGCCGGACGGGTTGGGCAGCCAGGGTTGGGCGACATAGCAGCGGACATCGATTTCCTTGTGGTCCATGGCTGCCTGCACGCGGGCCCGGGCCAGGACATGGAATTCGGCCGGGTTGCCGACCTGGGTGGCGAGGCTGGCCATCAGGTCGTGGAGAATGCCCTGGGTGGGCCGGCCACGTTCGATCTGTACCACGGGCATGGCCCAGCTGTCGGGGATCGAGAAGCGCAGGGCCGGTTCTGCGGCAAAACCATTCATGGCAACCAGCAGAAAGGCGCCCAAGGCTAAATGCATAGAGTCTCCACGCAAGAAAAGGCCGCTGACGAGCCCGACAAAGAGCAGCTTAGCCAGATTAGACGAGCGCACCGGATGCAATTTCGCCCTTGCTCCGCTAGCATTACGGGCTTCCGCTTCCCAGTTGCGACGGTTTTCGATGAGTTATCAGGTTCTTGCACGTAAATGGCGTCCGCGCTCGTTCCGCGAAATGGTCGGCCAGACCCATGTGCTCAAGGCTCTGATCAATGCCTTGGACAGCCAGCGGCTGCACCATGCCTATCTGTTTACCGGCACCCGCGGGGTGGGCAAGACCACCATCGCGCGGATCATTGCCAAATGCCTGAACTGTGAAACAGGCATTACTTCCACGCCCTGCGGCACCTGCTCGGTATGCCGCGAGATCGACGAAGGGCGTTTCGTCGACCTGATCGAGATCGACGCCGCGAGCCGGACCAAGGTCGAGGACACGCGCGAGCTGCTGGACAACGTGCAATACGCCCCGAGCCGCGGGCGCTTCAAGGTCTACCTGATCGACGAAGTGCACATGCTGTCCAGCCACTCGTTCAACGCCTTGTTGAAGACCCTGGAAGAGCCGCCGCCCTACGTCAAATTCATTCTGGCGACCACCGACCCGCAGAAACTTCCGGCAACGATTCTTTCGCGCTGCCTGCAGTTCTCCCTGAAGAACATGACCCCGGAGCGAGTGGTCGAGCACCTGACTCACGTGCTGGGCGTCGAGAACGTGCCGTTCGAAGACGACGCGCTGTGGCTGTTGGGCCGCGCCGCCGACGGTTCGATGCGCGATGCCATGAGCCTCACCGACCAGGCCATCGCCTTCGGCGAAGGCAAGGTCATGGCCGCCGATGTGCGGGCGATGCTCGGTACCCTCGATCACGGCCAGGTCTACGACGTCCTGCATGCGCTGATCGACGGCGATGCCAAGGCCTTGCTGGAGGCCGTGCGCCACCTGGCCGAACAGGGTCCGGACTGGAACGGCGTGCTGTCGGAGATTCTCAATGTCCTGCACCGTGTGGCCATTGCCCAGGCCTTGCCGGACGGTATCGACAACGGGCATGGCGACCGCGACCGGGTGCTGGCTTTGGCCCAGGCGTTGCCGGCCGAAGATGTGCAGTTCTATTACCAGATGGGCCTGATCGGCCGGCGCGACTTGCCGCTGGCGCCGGACCCGCGCGGTGGTTTCGAGATGGTCCTGCTGCGGATGCTGGCCTTCCGGCCAGCGGATTCGGCAGACGCGCCGAGACAGCCGCTAAAGCCAGTGGGGATCAGCCAGGCCACAGTTGATTCCGCCCAATCCGTGGCTGGCGCAGCCGTTGCTGCGCCGGTAGTTGCCGCCGCCGCGCCGGTTGTGGCGCCGGTGGTCGAGGCCACTCCCGTGGCCGTACCTGCCGCGGCCCCGGTTGCAACGCCCGCACCTGTTTCTGCGGCGCCGGTGGCGCCTGCACCGCAACCTGTGGTCGAGACGCCGCCAGAGGCAGCGCCTGTCGTCGCCGAAGAGGTGGTCGACCTGCCGTGGAACGACCCGGTCGAACCGGTCGTCGCGCAGCAACCGGCCGTCGAGCCCGTGCTGGAGACCGCCGCGCAGCAGCCTGAGCTGACTCCGATGCCGACCCCGACCCCGGACAGCGTGGTGCCGGATGCGCCGGAATGGGTCAGCGCCCCGGTGCCGGAGCCCAGTGTTGCCGAGGTCGATGCCGCGACACCGGGGATCGACCTGGACGACGAGCCGCCGCTGGACGAAGACTACATCGAGCCGGACATGGATTCGGCCTACAGCTACCTGGACGAACTGGCCAGCGAGCACGCCGCCGATCCCGAGCCGGAACCCGAGCCGTTGCCAGCCGCCCAGCCGGCCACCGGCCTGGCGCTGGAGTGGCTGGAGTTGTTCCCCAAGCTGCCGATTTCCGGGATGACGGCGAGCATTGCCGCCAACTGCACCTTGATCGCCGCCGAGGGCGACAACTGGTTGCTGCACCTGGACCCGGCCCACAGCGCCCTGTTCAACGCCACCCAGCAGCGGCGCCTGAACGATGCCCTGAACCAGTACCACCAGCGCACGCTGACGGTGAGCATCGAGCTGATCAAACCCGAGCAGGAGACCCCGGCCCAGGCCGCGTCGCGCCGCCGGGCCAATCGCCAGCGCGAAGCCGAGGAGTCGATCCACGGCGATCCGTTCATCCAGCAGATGGTGCGGGAGTTCGGCGCGGTGGTCCGTCACGATACTATTGAACCTGTCGAGGCCCTGGTCAGCCAGGGTTAATAACTGAAGGGCGCCGGGCCTTGAGGCCGGGCGCTGTTTTTATCCAAGTACTTTGAGGTGATTCCCATGATGAAAGGTGGCATGGCCGGCCTGATGAAGCAGGCGCAGCAGATGCAGGAAAAGATGGCCAAGATGCAGGAAGAGCTGGCCAACGCCGAAGTCACCGGCAAGGCAGGTGGCGATATGGTCACCGTGGTCATGACCGGTCGTCACGACATCAAGCGCGTGAGCATCGACCCAAGCCTGCTGGAAGGCGTCAGCGAAGATGACCGCGAAGTGCTGGAAGATCTGTTCGCCGCCGCCGTCAACGACGCCGTGCGCAAGATCGAAGCCAACAGCCAGGACAAGATGTCCGGCGTGACCGCTGGCATGCAACTGCCACCGGGTATGAAACTGCCGTTCTGATTCGCGCCCGCGCATCGGTCGGACTCGAAAATGCCAGGCATCGCGCCTGGCATTTTTGTTTGTGGCCCCTGTAGCCGCTGCCGCAGGCTGCGATCGTCATTCAGGCGATGGGGTCTGGCTGGATGATTGCGGTTGCCGTGCAATCGATCACAGCCTGCGGCAGCGGCGAGGGAAGAGAAACATCGAACGCCGATCGCAGTACGATGGTCTGCACTCTGTATGGCCCGATTCAATTCTCGATAAGGAGTTGCTCTGATGTCGCAAGCATTGACCCTCAACCAGCGCATTGTTCTGGCCTCCCGGCCCCAGGGCGCGCCCGTGCCGGAAAACTTCCGCCTGGAGCGGGTGGCGCTGCCGGACCTGGCGGATGGCCAGGTGTTGCTCAAGACCCTTTACCTGTCGCTGGACCCTTATATGCGCGGGCGCATGAGTGATGCGCCGTCCTACGCTGCCCCGGTGCAAATCAACGAAGTGATGACCGGCGGCGCGGTGAGCCGGGTCGAGCGCTCGCTGAATCCGAAATTCCAGGAGGGCGACCTGGTGGTGGGCGCCACCGGATGGCAGAGCCACAGCATTTGCGACGGGCGTAACCTGATACCGGTGCCGGCGGGTTTGCCCAGCCCTTCGATGGCCCTGGGCGTGCTGGGTATGCCGGGCATGACCGCCTACATGGGCCTGATGGATATCGGCCAGCCCAAGGCCGGGGAAACCCTGGTGGTGGCCGCGGCGTCGGGCGCCGTGGGCTCGGTGGTGGGGCAAGTGGCCAAGATCAAGGGGCTGCGGGTGATCGGTGTGGCGGGCGGTGCCGACAAGTGCCGCTATGTGGTCGAGGAACTGGGGTTCGATGCCTGTATCGACCACCACAGCCCGGACTTTGCCGACGAACTGGCGCAGGCCTGCTCCGAGGGCGTGGACATCTACTTTGAAAACGTCGGTGGCAAGGTATTCGATGCGGTGCTGCCGTTGCTCAACCCCAAGGCGCGGATTCCGCTGTGCGGGCTGATCGCCCAGTACAACGCTCAGGAGTTGCCGCCAGGACCTGATCGCTTGCCACTGTTGCAGCGCCAGCTGTTGACCAAGCGCGTGCGCATCCAGGGGTTTATCGTGTTCGACGACTACGGCGATCGGCAGCCGGAGTTTGTCAGCGCCATGGCGCCCTGGGTGCTGCAGGGCAGGGTCAAGTTCAAGGAAGATGTGGTCGACGGCCTGGAGCACGCGCCGCAAGCCTTCATCGGGCTGCTGGAAGGGCGCAACTTCGGCAAGCTGGTGGTGCGGGTCGCCCCGGACTGAGCATTTGACGCTAATCGGAGGCGCGGGTATAAACCGCGTCTCGTCGTTTTGTCGGACCTTTACCCATGAGCTTCAGCCCCCTGATTCGCCAACTGATCGATGCCCTGCGCACTTTGCCGGGCGTGGGTCAGAAAACCGCCCAGCGCATGGCCTTGCAGCTGCTGGAGCGCGACCGCAGCGGCGGTACGCGATTGGCCCAGGCGCTGAGCCAGGCCATGGAGGGCGTCGGCCACTGCCGCCTGTGCCGCACCCTGACCGAGGACGACCTGTGCCCGCAATGCGCCGATCCACGGCGCGACGACACGCTGCTGTGCGTGGTCGAGGGGCCGATGGATGTCTACGCGGTGGAGCAGACCGGTTACCGCGGTCGCTATTTCGTGCTCAAGGGCCACCTGTCGCCGCTCGACGGCCTGGGCCCGGAAGCCATCGGCATCCCCCAGCTGCTGGCGCGAATCGAAGAGCAAGGCAGTTTCACCGAGGTGATTCTGGCCACCAACCCGACGGTGGAAGGCGAGGCAACCGCCCATTACATTGCCCAGCTGTTGACCAACAAAGGCCTGATCACCTCGCGTATCGCCCATGGCGTGCCCCTGGGCGGCGAGCTGGAACTGGTGGACGGCGGCACCCTGGCGCACTCGTTTGCCGGGCGCAAGCCGATCGCGCTGTAAGTGTTTCGGCTGTGAGCAAAAAACTACTGTAGGAGCGAGCTTGCTCGCGATGGCCGCCCGACCTGGCGCGCCGCGTCGCTTGCATCGCCAACAAGCTGGCTCCTACAGGGTGGTTCGTGCAGTCCTTCTTGAAAACCAAGCAAGCGCTAGGTAAGTTTCCTCAACCTTCAGAGGAGCTTGCCGATGTCTGCCTGCCAGGAATACTTCGACCCTAGCCATCAGTTGGTCCGCGACAGCGTTCGACGTTTCGTCGAGCGGGAAATCCTCCCGGACATCGATCAATGGGAGGAGGCGCAAGGCTTCCCCCGCGAGCTGTACCTCAAGGCTGGCGCGGCCGGCATCCTCGGTATCGGCTATCCCGAGGCCCTGGGGGGCAGCCATGAGGGCGACCTGTTCGCCAAGATCGCCGCCAGCGAGGAGCTGATGCGCTGTGGCTCCGGCGGCCTGGTGGCGGGCCTGGGCTCGCTGGACATCGGTTTGCCGCCGATCGTCAAATGGGCGCGGCCCGAGGTTCGCGAGCGAGTGGTGCCGCAGGTACTGGCGGGGGAGAAGATCAGCGCCCTGGCGGTCACCGAGCCCGGCGGCGGTTCGGACGTGGCCAATCTGCAGACCCGGGCGCTGCGTGACGGCGACTTCTACCGCGTCAGCGGCAGCAAGACCTTTATCACCAGTGGCGTGCGCGCCGATTTCTACACGGTGGCGGTGCGTACCGGCGAGCCCGGTTTCGGCGGCATCAGCCTGCTGCTGATCGACAAGGGCACACCGGGATTCACCGTCGGCCGGCAACTGAAGAAGATGGGCTGGTGGGCGTCGGATACCGCCGAGCTGTTTTTCGATGATTGCCGGGTGCCGGCCAGCCATTTGATCGGCGTCGAGAACCTGGGCTTCGCCTGCATCATGGGCAACTTCCAGAGCGAGCGGCTGGCGCTGGCCTTGATGGCCAACATGACCGCGCAGCTGGCGTTGGAAGAGAGCCTGAAGTGGGCCCGGGGGCGTGAGGCCTTCGGCAAGCCCATCGGCAAGTTCCAGGTGATCAAGCATCGTCTGGCGGAGATGGCGACCGCGCTGGAGGTGTCCCGCGAGTTCACTTATCGCCAGGCGGCGAAGATGGCGGCGGGCCAGAGCGTGATCAAGGAAATTTCCATGGCCAAGAACTTCGCCACCGATACCGCCGACCGCATCACCCACGATGCCGTGCAGATTCTCGGCGGGCTGGGTTACATGCGCGAAAGCCTGGTGGAGCGGCTGTATCGCGACAACCGCATCCTGTCCATCGGCGGCGGCACCCGGGAAGTGATGAACGAAATCATCAGCAAGCAGATGGGGCTGTAGGGCTATTGCTTCGCGAGCAAGCTCGCTCCTACAGGGGAATGCAAGCGACTGTAGGAGCGAGCTTGCTCGCGATAGCGTCGGGCCTGACTACTCAAGGGCGGAGTGCTTTACCGCTCGCTCAACGAGAACTGCGTCAGGCAGAAGGTTGGAATGTCCATGTCTCGCAGGCGTTGCGAGCCGCCCAGCTCAGGCAGGTCGATAATGGCGGCGGCCTCGTAGACTTTTGCCCCCATGCGGCGCACCAGGTTGGCCGCGGCGATCAGGGTACCGCCGGTGGCGATCAGGTCATCGAACATCAGCACCGAATCGCCTTCGCACAGGCTGTCGGCATGCACTTCCAGGAAGGCTTCGCCGTATTCGGTCTGGTAACCCTCGGCAAGCACATCGGCCGGCAGCTTGCCTTGCTTGCGGAACAGGATCAGCGGTTTGTTCAGCTGGTAGGCGATGATCGAGCCGATCAGGAAGCCGCGGGCATCCATGGCACCGACGTGAGTGAAGTCTTCTTCGACATAACGCTGGGCAAAGGTGTCGGCGACCAGGCGCAAGGCCTTGGGCGACTGGAACAGGGGAGTGATGTCACGGAAGATCACGCCCGGCTTGGGGAAGTCGATGACTGGGCGGATCAGGGATTTGATGTCGAAGGAGTCGAAGGCCATCGTGGCGGTGTCCTGGCGGGCATGAAGTGGAGCGCGCCAGTATAGCCCCGCCCGAGCCGCTTGGCTCGGGCGGGGGGCTCTGCCTCAGCCTTCCAGGGAGCCGCCGGCGAGGGCGCACAGCTGGATCGGGTCGAGAATGTGCACCTCTTTGCCTTCGGCGGCGATCAGCGCGTTCTGCTGGAAGCGGGTGAACACCCGGGACACGGTTTCCACCGCCAGGCCCAGATAGTTGCCGATCTCGTTACGCGACATGCTCAAGCGGAACTGGTTGGCCGAGAAGCCACGGGCGCGGAAGCGTGCCGACAGGTTGACCAGGAAGGTGGCGATGCGCTCGTCGGCGGTTTTTTTCGACAGCAACAGCATCATCTGCTGGTCGTCGCGGATCTCGCGGCTCATCACCCGCATCAGCTGGCGGCGCAGTTGGGGCAGCTGCAGGGCCAGTTCGTCGAGGCGTTCGAAGGGGATTTCACAGACCGATGTGGTTTCCAGGGCCTGGGCGGAAACCGGGTGGATCTCGGTGTCCATGCCGGACAGGCCGACCAGTTCGCTGGGCAGGTGGAAGCCGGTGATCTGTTCTTCGCCGCCGTCGCTGAGGCTGAAGGTCTTCAGGGCACCGGAGCGCACTGCATAGACGGAGTCGAAGGCGTCGCCCTGGCGAAACAGGAACTCGCCTTTTTTCAGGGGGCGGCCGCGTTTAACGATTTCGTCCAGCGCATCCATGTCTTCCAGATTCAGAGAAAGTGGCAGGCAGAGGGGGGCCAGGCTGCAATCCTTGCAATGGGCCTGGTTGTGAGCGCGCAGTTTTACTGGCTCGGACATTCAATAGAATCCTTGTGGGAAAACACACATAAGCCGTAAGGGTAACTCACGGGAGGAGGTTCCGGCCAGTCCGTGCCGTATTGGCGCTTAGTCGTAAAGCTGTCCGTTTGTAGCCTCCAGGCCACTGCGGGAAAATGCGCTCGTGCAGTCCATTCAGGGTATTTCCAGCGCTGCCCGTCACTTGCAGCCGCCGATTATCCCAGCGTCAAGTATCAGGCTTGTTTGCGCCTTGTCTGTCCCGACAGTTTTTGTCCGCCACCTGCGACAAGTTGTCGCGCCGAACGGTCAGGTCGTGGCTCATGACGCCCTAGATGACCCGGGAAAAACGCTGTCGATTCTGTTGCTCCAGATACGTGTCGAACACCATGCACACCGAACGCACCAGCAGGCGCCCGGCCGGCAGCACTTCAATGCCTTCGTTGCTCAGCTTGATCAGGCCGTCTTCGGCCATGGCTTGCAGTTGCGGCCAGAGGTCGCCGAAGTAACCGCGAAAGTCGATGTTGAACTGCTGCTCGATGGCCTCGAAGTCGAGGCTGAAATTGCAGATCAACTGCTGGATCACCGCGCGCCTGACGCGGTCGTCCTGATTGCATACCAGGCCGCGACTGGTGGCCAGTTGCGCGCCGCCCAACAGGTTCTGGTACTGGGTCAGGTCGCTGCTGTTCTGGCAGTACAGGTCGCCGATCTGGCTGATGGCCGAGACGCCCAGGCCGATCAGGTCGCAGTGGCCATGGGTGGTGTAGCCCTGGAAATTGCGTTGCAGGGTCGACTCTTCCTGGGCGATCGCCAGCTCGTCGTCGGGCAGGGCGAAATGGTCCATGCCGATGTAGCGGTAACCGGCGGCCGTCAGTTGTTCGATGGTGCGCTGCAGCATCTGCAGTTTTTCCGCCGGTTCCGGCAGCTCGTGGCTGTTGATCCGCCGTTGCGGCATGAAGCGCTCCGGCAGGTGGGCATAGTTGAACACCGAGAGCCGGTCCGGCTGCAGGTTGATGACTTCCTCGACGGTGCGGGCGAAGTTGTCCGGTGTCTGTTTTGGCAGGCCGTAGATCAGGTCGATGTTGATCGAGCGAAATTGCAGGGTGCGCGCCGCTTCGATCACCGCCCGGGTTTCTTCCAGGCTCTGCAGGCGATTGACCGCGCGCTGTACCGCCGGGTCGAGGTCCTGCAGGCCGATGCTGACCCGGTTGAAGCCCAGCTCGCGCAGCAGGCCCATGGTCGACCAGTCGGCTTCGCGGGGGTCGATCTCGATGCCGTAGTCGCCCGAATCGTCGTCCAGCAGGTTGAAGTGCTGGCGCAGGTGGCTCATCAGCTGCCGCAGTTCGTCGTGGCTGAGAAAGGTCGGGGTGCCGCCGCCGAAGTGCAGTTGCTCGACCTTCTGCCCGGGGTCGAGATGGCAGGCGATCAGCTGGATTTCCTGTTCCAGGCGCTGCAGGTAGGGCAGGGCGCGCCCGCGGTCCTTGGTGATGACCTTGTTGCAGGCGCAGTAGTAGCAGATGTTCGCGCAGAACGGCATGTGCACGTACAGCGACAGCGGGCGTAGCGCCTTGCGGCTCTCGCGCAGGGCGTGGAGCAAGTCGAAGGTGCCCACCTGGCTGTGGAATTGCACAGCGGTGGGGTAGGAGGTGTAGCGCGGTCCCGCCAGGTCGTAACGGCGGATCAGATCGGTGTCCCAACGAATGGCGTCGAGCATGCGGGAATTCCCCCGGTAGGCAGGCAGTGTTCGCGAGTCTAGGGGGTTGGCGCCCGAGCCATCTTGATTTGCATCAAGGCTGGCGGGGCGCGGAGCCTGTCATACGAGTCCGTCGTCGCTGCCGAAGGGCGGAGGCAGCGGGAAGGGTTGCCTCAGTGCCCCATCAACCAATGCTGATGCGGACCGGGCAAGGTCCAGATGCCGAACAGGATCACCAGCAGGCCACCGGCCATGCGCACGCTGCGCCGACGCAGCAGCGCGGTGACCCGTTCCGCTGCGAGCCCGGTCGCCAGCAGCACCGGCCAGGTACCCAGGCCGAAGGCCAGCATCAGCAAGGCGCTGTCGAGGGCATTGCCCTGGCTGGCGGACCACAGCAGGGTGCTGTAGACCAGGCCACACGGCAGCCAGCCCCAGAGCGCGCCCAGCAGCAAGGCGCGTGGCAGGCTCGACACCGGCAGCAGGCGGTTGGCCACCGGCTGTATATGGCGCCACAGGCCGCGTCCGAGGCTTTCGATGCGGGTCAGGCCGCTCCACCAGCCGGCCAGGTACAGGCCCATGGCGATCAGCAGCAGGCCGGCCAGCACACGCAGGGCCATGGCCGCCGGACTGCTGGCCACGGCCCAGCCGGCCAGGCCGATCAGCAGGCCCGCGGTGGCATAGCTGAGGATGCGTCCCAGGTTGTAGGCCAGCAGCAGGCGAAAACGCCGGCTGCGCTGCTCCGGGGGAATGGCCAGGGTCAGGGCGCCCATCAGGCCGCCGCACATGCCCAGGCAGTGACCGCCGCCGAGCAGGCCGAGAATCACCGCGGAAACCAGCAGCGGCGCCAGCTCAAGCATGGGGCGGCGCCTGGTCTTTGTGCGGTGGCTGCTCGGCCGCTGGCTGGCCCTTGGCTTCGTCGATCGCGGCGGTGTGCTTGGGGTCCTGGTCGTCGAACAGAATGCTGTGGGCGGGGCCGTCGAGGTCATCGTACTGACCGTTGTCGACCGCCCAGAAGAAGATGTAGATGGCGATGGCCACGATCAGCAGCGCCGCCGGGATCATCACGTAGAGAGCTGGCATGGGTAGGCTCCATGCCCGCGCGGCTCAGGCCGGCAGCGGGCGGGTTTGGGTCGTGGCCTCGGCCTGGGGCTGGCCCGGCAGGCGAGTCAGGCGCAGGGCATTGAGCACCACGGTCAACGAACTGATGGACATGCCGATGGCGGCCCATACCGGAGTGATCCAGCCGAGGGCGGCGAACGGCAGCATGAGGCCATTGTACAGCCCGGCCCACAGCAGGTTCTCGATGATTATCCGACGCGTGCGGCGGGCCAGGCCGAAGGCCTGCACCAGCGCATCCAGGCGGTTGGACAGCAGCACCGCATCGGCGCTGGTCTTGGCCAGGTCGGTGGCCGAGCCCATGGCCACGCTGATATCGGCGGCAGCCAGCACCGGCACATCGTTGACCCCGTCGCCGAGCATCAGCACTTTGCGACCCTGGCGATGCAGTTGTTGCAGCACCTGCAGCTTGTCGTCGGGACGCAGGCCGCCGCGGGCTTCGTCGATGCCCAGTTCGGCGGCGACGCTGGCGACCATCGGCGAGCTGTCGCCCGAGAGCAGCAGGGTGTTCCAGCCGCGCGCCTTGCAGGCGGCCAGCAGTGCCGGAGCATCGCTGCGCAGGCGATCGTCGAGGACCAGCCAGGCCAGCGGCCCTCGGCTATCGCCCAGCAGCAGCCATTGGCCGGCTTCGTCCGGCATCGCCGGGACTGCACAGGCGCTGAGCTCGCAGACGAAGGTGGGCTGGCCAATGCGCAGACGCTGTTCGCCCACCAGCCCTTCCAGGCCCAGCCCGGGCATGCTCAGCACTTCTTCCGCGGCCAGCGGCGCACGGCCGAAGGCCCGGGCAATCGGGTGTTCGGAGCGGTTTTCCAGGGCGGCGGCCAGGCCCAGGCACTGCTGGCTGTCGAGGTCGCCCACAGGAAGAATCGAGCGCAAGGCCAGGCGCCCCTCGGTGAGGGTGCCGGTCTTGTCGAAAATCACCGTGTCGATCTGGTTCAGGCCTTCGAGTACATGGCCGCGGGTCAGCAGCAGGCCGAGTTTGTGCAGGGTGCCGGTGGCGGCAGTGAGCGCGGTCGGGGTGGCCAGGGACAGCGCACAGGGGCAGGTAGCGACCAGCATGGCCAGGACGATCCAGAAGGCTCGGGAGGCGTCCAGCTGCCACCAGAGCAGGCCGATGGCGGCCGCGGCGATCAGGGAGAACAGCAGGAACCATTGGGCGGCGCGGTCGGCGATCTCCGCTAGGCGCGGTTTTTCCGCCTGGGCCCGGTCCAGCAGGCGGACGATGGCCGACAGGCGCGTGTCCTGCCCCAGGGCCAGGACCTCCACGGTCAGCGCACCCTCGACGTTGAGGGTACCGGCGGTGACCGCATCGCCGATATTGCGCGGTTGCGGCAGGTATTCACCGGTGAGCAGGGATTCGTCGATGCTCGACTGGCCATCGAGGATCTTGCCGTCGGCCGGCAGGATGGCGCCGGGATGCACCAGCACCTGGTCGCCCAGGCGCAGTTCGCTGAGCAGGATGCGTTCGCTCTGGCCGTCGGCGCCCAGGCGCAGGCACGAGGCCGGCAGCAGGTTCACCAGTTGCGCGGTAGCGGCGGCGGTGCGTTCGCGGGCACGGCGTTCCAGGTAGCGCCCGGCCAACAGGAACAGGGCGAACATGCCCACGGCATCGAAGTACAGCTCGCCGACGCCAGTGATCGAGGTCCAGATCCCGGCGATGTAGGCGGCGCCAATCGCCAGCGATACGGAAACGTCCATGGTCAGGTGGCGGGTGCGCAGGTCGCGCAGGGCGCCCTTGAAAAACGGCGCGCAGCTGTAGAACACGATCGGCGTGGTGAGAAACAACGCGATCCAGCGCAGGATGGTGTGCAGCTCGGGGCTCAGGTCGATATTGAATTCCGGCCAGGTGGCCATGGTCGCCATCATCGCCTGGAACCACAGCAGCCCGGCCACGCCCAGCTGGCGCAGGGCCAGGCGGTTTTCACTGGCCAATTGCTCGGCAGCACGGTCGGCCTGATAGGGGTGCGCGGCGTAGCCGATCAGGCGCAGCTCGCTGAGCACCTGGCTCAGTGGCAACTGGCTGTCGGCCCAGCGCACATGCAGGCGATGGTTGGACAGGTTCAGCCGCGCCTCGGCCACCGCCGGCAGGCTGCGCAGGTGTTTCTCGATCAGCCAGCCACAGGCGGCGCAACTGATGCCTTCCATCAGCAGGGTGGTTTCGGCCAGCTCGCCCTCATGCCGGACGAAGGGTTGCTGCACGTCCGCCCGGTCGTACAGCGCCAGTTCGTCCACCAGTTGCACCGGCAGCGCCTCCGGGTTGGCCGAGGCTTCGCTGCGATGGCTGTAGTAGCTCTCCAGGCCGCCGGCGACTATGGCTTCGGCCACCGCCTGGCAGCCCGGGCAGCAGAACTCGCGGGGAGCACCGAGCACGACGGCGGTGAAGCGGCTGCCGGAGGGGACGGGCAGGGCGCAGTGGTAGCAGGGCAGTGGCGTGGTCATCGCGGGTCTTTGTTCCAGGGGCGGACCTCATCGCCGGCAGGCCGCTGCCTGGGAAGCAGCAGCCTGCCGGCGATGTTCGGAGGGCGCTTACTTGTCCAGGTGTTCCGCGCCTTGCAGCGGTTCGTCACCCAGCAGCAGGTCCTTGTCGTGGCTGACCTGTTCCTCTTCGAACATGCGCCAGGTCTTGTCGCCCTCGACACCCAGCAGTTCGACAAACCGGCGGCCATCGACCTTGTCGCTCAACTGGCCAATGTAGCGGCCTTGTTCGGTTTCGCTGCGGGCGAGGGTGATCTTGCGGTCTTTTTCCGGCTGGGTCGGCGAGATCAGGTTCAGCTCCAGGGTGGCGGGCGCGCTGTTGCCGCTCAGGCGCAGGTCGACTTCGCCGGTGAGGTCATCCAGGTGCACGCTGGCGCGCAGTTGCAGGGTCTGGGCCAGCAGCTCGCGGTCCAGGGAGCGGTTGATGCCTTTGCCGGCCTCGTAGTAGTTGTCATTGACCAGGTTGTCCGGGTTGTTCACCGCGATGGTCACCATGGACAGGGTCAAGGTCACCGAGCAGGCCAGGATACCGATGATGATCCAGGGCCAGAGGTGCTTGTACCAGGGGCTTGTGGCGGTCGCTGCGGGCATGATGACTTCTCTTAACGAATTTGTGGGCCGATGAACCGGCTCTTGGCTTCAACGTGGACGCTTTCGTCGTCGGCGTCCTTGAGGATGAACTTCACCTCGTTGGTGCTCGACGGCAGTTGTTCCGGCGAGCTCGACAGCTCGACCGGCATGCTGACGATATCGCCGGCCGCCACCTTGATCTCGCGCCGGCCTTGCAGCTTGAGGTCCGGCAGGCCGGCGGCGTCCAGTACGTAGGTATGGTCGCGCTGGTCCTTGTTCATGATCTTCAGGCTGTAGACGTTCTCGATCCGGCCTTCGGCGTTCTCGCGATAGAGCACGCGGTCCTTGCTGACATCGAAGCCCACCAGCGAGCGCATGAAGAAGGCCGTGACCAGCAGGCTGATCATCGCCAGCAGCACCAGCGCATAACCGATCAGGCGTGGACGCAGTTTATGGGTTTTCTGTCCGGACAGGTTGTGTTCGGTGGTGTAGCTGATCAGGCCGCGCGGGTAGTCCATCTTGTCCATGATGTTGTCGCAGGCATCGATACAGGCGGCGCAGCCGATGCATTCGATCTGCAGGCCGTCACGGATGTCGATACCGGTCGGGCAGACCTGTACACACATGGTGCAGTCGATGCAATCGCCCAGGCCCATGGCCTTGTAGTCGGCGCCTTTCTTGCGCGGGCCGCGACCTTCGCCGCGACGTGGGTCGTAGGAGACGATCAGGGTGTCTTTATCGAACATCACGCTCTGGAAGCGTGCGTAGGGGCACATGTAGATGCACACCTGTTCGCGCAGCCAGCCGGCGTTGCCATAGGTGGCGAGGGTGAAGAAGCCGACCCAGAAATACGACCAGCCATCGGCCTGGCCGGTGAAGAAGTCGATGACCAGCTCGCGGATCGGCGAGAAGTAACCGACGAAGGTCATGCCGGTAACGAAGCCGATCAGCAGCCAAAGGCTGTGTTTGCTGAATTTGCGCAGGAACTTGTTGGCGCTCATCGGCGCCTTGTCGAGCTTGATGCGCTGGTTGCGGTCGCCTTCGGTGACCTTCTCGCACCACATGAAGATCCAGGTCCAGACGCTTTGCGGGCAGGTATAGCCGCACCAGACGCGCCCGGCGTACACGGTGATGAAAAACAGGCCGAAGGCGGCGATGATCAAAAGCCCCGACAGCAGGATGAAATCCTGGGGCCAGAAGGTGGCACCGAAGATGAAGAACTTGCGTTCCGGCAGGTTCCACCAGACGGCCTGGTGGCCGCCCCAGTTGAGCCACACCGTACCGAAATACAGCAGGAACAGGGCCGCACCGCCAACCATCCGCAAGTTGCGGAAGAGGCCAGTGAAAGCGCGTGTGTAGATTTTTTCCCGAGAGGCGTAGAGATCTACGCTGTTGTTCGAATTCTTGGCAGGAGGGGTGACGTCATGTACCGGAATCTGGTTGCTCATCATTGCATCCCACGGCAGTGGAGAAATGCCCCGGTCAGTACGTGCCGACCGCGATCAAGTAGGGGTGTTGCAGTGGCGCAATGATACGCCTGTCACTCTAGCTCAAGGGTGCGACCTTTGGTCGCGTTGGGGGAAATCAATTGATGGTGTAATGACTTGAATCAATTGACTTGTGAATTATGGACGCTTTTCGCCGCGACCGCGTTCAATCGTATCGACGCGACGCCAGGGGAGGGCGAAAAAAAGCCCCGCCAATTTCCATTGGCGGGGCCTTTTTATGACCCGAAGGTGTCTGCCTTACTCGGCGTCCGCCGGCTTGTCACTGTGGGACAGGCTGTAGACGTAAGCGGCCAGCAGGTGAACCTTGTCGTTGCCTTGCAGCTGTTCCTGGGCAGGCATCTGGCCCTGGCGGCCGTAACGGATGGTCTGCTGCAGTTGGGCGAAGCTCGAGCCGTAGATGAACGCGCCCGGGTGGGTCAGGTCAGGCGCGCCCATGGCTGGGGTGCCTTTACCGGCCGGACCGTGGCACGCCACGCAGTTGGCGGCGAAGATCTTCTGGCCGTTGGCCGGGTCGGCCTTGGCGCTTTCCGGCAGCTTGCGGCCATCGAGGTTGGTCAGCACATAGGCGGCCACATCGCTGACGCCTTGTTCGCCGATGACTTCGGCCCAGGCCGGCATCACCGCGTGACGACCGCCCATGATGGTGGTCTTGATGGTCTCCGGCTCGCCGCCCCAGCGCCAGTCGGCGTCGGTCAGGTTCGGGAAGCCATAGGCGCCCTTGGCGTCGGAACCGTGGCAGACCGAGCAGTTGGAGGCGAACAGGCGGCCACCCATCTTCAGGGCTTGCGGGTCCTTGGCGACTTCTTCGATCGGCATGGAGGCGAACTTGGCGAAGATCGGACCGAACTTGGCGTCCGACTTGGCCATTTCCTTTTCCCACTCGTGCACGCCGGTCCAGCCGGTCTGGCCGTTGGCGAAGGGGGTCTGCTTTTCGGTGTCCAGGTAGTTGTAGCCTGGCAGCAGGCCTTTCCAGTTACCCAGGCCCGGGTAGAGCACCAGGTAACCCAGGGCGAAGACGATGGTGCCGACGAACAACATGAACCACCATTTCGGCAGCGGGTTGTCGTACTCCTCGATCCCGTCGAAGGAGTGGCCGACCGTCTCGTCGGTCTGCTCAGCGCGCTGGCCCTTGCGGGTCGACAGCAGCAGCCAGGTCAGGGCGAAAATGGTACCCAGACTGAGGACTGTGACGTACAGACTCCAGAACGTAGTCATTCTTTGTTACTCCTAGAAGCTTGCTCGACGTGCTTGATGGCTTCGGGATCATCCGCGAACGGCAGCAAGGTCGCGTCTTCGAACTCGGACTTGCGCTTGGGGCTGAATACCCACAGCGCCAGGCCGATGAAGGCCACCATCACCACTACGGTGCCCAGGCCACGAATCATCCCGATATCCATCTAAATCACCGTTTGCTTTTGATGATGGTGCCCAGGCCTTGCAGATAGGCCACCAGCGCGTCCATTTCGGTTTTGCCCTTCACGGCATCCTTGGCACCGGCGATGTCTTCGTCGGTGTAAGGGACGCCGAGCGTGCGCAAGACTTCCATTTTTTTCGCGGTGTCTTTGCCGTCGAGCTTGTTTTCT
The DNA here is from genome assembly GCF_059421865.1 of Pseudomonas sp. GW821-FHT02B10. Classification (NCBI taxonomy): domain Bacteria; kingdom Pseudomonadati; phylum Pseudomonadota; class Gammaproteobacteria; order Pseudomonadales; family Pseudomonadaceae; genus Pseudomonas; species Pseudomonas sp. GW821-FHT02B10. The sequence continues at coordinate 188,921 of NZ_JBWKVU010000006.1, forward strand.
ACGAGGAACGGGTAAGCCGGCATTTTCGACTCGGGTACAACGTTGCGCGGGTTGTACAAGTGCGCACGCTGCCAGTCATCGGAGTAACGACCACCGACGCGGGCCAGGTCCGGACCGGTACGCTTGGAACCCCACAGGAACGGGTGGTCCCAGACGCTTTCACCGGCGACCGAGTAGTGGCCGTAACGTTCGGTTTCAGCACGGAACGGACGGATCATCTGCGAGTGGCAGCCGACACAGCCGTTGGCGATATAGACGTCGCGGCCTTCCAGTTCCAGCGCGGTGCGCGGCTTCATGCCTTCCACCGGCTTGTTGGTGACGTCCTGGAAGAACAGCGGGACGATCTGGGTCAGGCCGCCGATGCTGACGGCGATGACCATGAAGAAGGCCAGCAGGCCGATATTCTTCTCTACTGCTTCATGCTTCATCAGTGAGCTCCAACTACAGAGATCTGAGCGGCGGCTTCAGCTTCAGCCGGGTTCGAGGCGCGAACGGTGCGGAACACGTTGTACGCCATGAACAGCATGCCGGCGGCAAAGAACGCACCGCCCAGGGCGCGCACGATGAAACCAGGGTGGCTGGCCTGCAGGGCTTCGACGAAGGAGTAGGTGAGGGTGCCGTCATCGTTGATTGCACGCCACATCAGGCCCTGGGTGATGCCGTTGACCCACATCGAGGCGATGTAGAGCACGGTACCGATGGTTGCCAGCCAGAAGTGGGTGTTGATCAGGCCGATGCTGTGCATCTGCTGGCGACCGAAGACTTTCGGGATCATGTGGTACAGGGCGCCGATGGAGATCATCGCTACCCAGCCCAGAGCGCCGGCGTGTACGTGGCCGATGGTCCAGTCGGTGTAGTGCGACAGCGAGTTGACGGTCTTGATCGCCATCATCGGACCTTCGAAGGTCGACATGCCGTAGAACGCCAGGGACACCACCAGGAACCGCAGGATCGGGTCGGTGCGCAGCTTATGCCAGGCGCCCGAGAGGGTCATCATGCCGTTGATCATGCCGCCCCAGCTTGGCGCCAGCAGGATGATCGACATGGCCATGCCCAGGGACTGTGCCCAGTCCGGCAGCGCGGTGTAGTGCAGGTGGTGCGGACCGGCCCAGATGTACAGGGTGATCAGCGCCCAGAAGTGCACGATGGACAGGCGATAGGAGTAGATCGGACGCTCGGCCTGTTTCGGCACGAAGTAGTACATCATCCCCAGGAAGCCGGTGGTCAGGAAGAAGCCCACGGCGTTGTGGCCGTACCACCACTGGATCATGGCGTCGGTTGCGCCCGAGTAGGCCGAGTAGGACTTGAAGAAGCTGACCGGCAGGGAAGCGTGGTTGACGATATGCAGCATCGCGGTGACCACGATGAAGGCACCGTAGAACCAGTTACCCACATAGATGTGCTTGGTCTTGCGCTTGACGATGGTGCCGAAGAACACCAGACCGTAGGTGACCCAGACGATGGCCAGCAGGATAGCCAGGGGCCATTCCAGTTCCGCGTATTCCTTGGTGGTGGTGTAACCCAGCGGCAAGGTAACGATCGCGCCGATGATCACGGCTTGCCAACCCCAGAAGGTGAAGGCCGCCAGGCTGTCGGAAATCAGTCGCGTTTGGCAGGTTCGCTGCACGACGTAGTAAGAAGTGGCAAACAACGCACATCCACCGAAGGCGAAAATCACCAGGTTGGTGTGCAGCGGGCGCAGGCGTCCAAAGGTCGTCCATGGCAGACCGAAGTTCAACTCCGGCCAGACCAGTTGCGAGGCGATGAAGACACCGAGCCCCATGCCAAGGATCCCCCAGACCACCGTCATGATGGCGAACTGGCGGACTACCTTATAGTTATAAGCAGTCGGACTGATTGCTGTGCTCATTCTAAGGTTCCACGGTTTGGGTGTTTTATTAGGAGTAAAAATCGGCCGCAAGTATGGAGAAAGCAGGGGGTCATTGCAACGCGCCATGACCTGGGTCAATGCTTTCAAAAGCTGATTCTGCGGCCTTTCCATGCGCGGAGTAAGGACAAAATCGGCCCAGGACAAAATGTCGCAGCGGATGAAAAAGGCGAGGGGGTACAGGTCAGTTGTAACCGGGTGTGTGGAAAGCCATTGAGCGAGCGACAGACGGTAAGTGGCACGACAGCCGGTATACACCAGCCTTTGCGGCCTGTCCTCGAACGACGGCTTCGAATGGAGCGGCTACTTCTGGTCTGTGACCGGCCATTGCCAGTCCACTGCGAAGCAGCTTAGACCTGAATCCGGAGAGTGGAAAGGCAGAGGGTAGAGAGGGTGCGACACTTGGTCGCGCAGAGGCAGGGAACTGCCGCATCGAGCGATGCGGCAGTGGGTGGAGCGGTTATTGCTCGCTTGGGGTATCGGTCTGCGGCTGGCTGGCCGCGTTGTGGGACAGGTTGTAGACGTAGGCCGCGAGCAGCTGCACCTTGTCGTTGCCCAGCAGTTCGCTCTGCGCCGGCATGTGGCCCTGGCGACCATGGCGAATGGTCTGTTGCAGCTGGGTCAGGCTGGTGCCGTAGATGAAGCCCGCCGGTTGCGTCAGGTTCGGCGCGCCCATGAGTTCCGTGCCCTGGCCGTTGGCGCCGTGACAGGCGACGCAGGTGGTGCTGAACGCCTGCTTGCCGGCGACCAGGTCGGCGCTGCTGTCGGCGGGCAACGGCAGGCCGGCGAGTTCGTGACGCACATAGGCCGCGACGTTCTTCACCCCGTCCTCGCCCAGCACTTCACCCCAGGCCGGCATGGCCGCCATGCGACCGCCCATGATGGTGGCCTTGATGGTGTCGGCGTTGCCGCCCCAGCGCCAGTTGTTGTCGGCCAGGTTAGGGAAGCCGAAGGCGCCCTTGGCATCCGAGCCGTGGCACACCGAGCAGTTGGAAGCGAACAGGCGTCCGCCCATTTTCAGCGCCTGCGGATCCTTGGCCACTTCTTCCACGGGCATGGCGGCGAACTTGGCGAAGATCGGGCCGAACTTGGCGTCTGCCTTGTCCATTTCCTTTTCCCACTCGTGCACGCCGGTCCAGCCATTTTCATAGCCGGGCAGGATGCCTTTCCAGTTGCCCAGGCCCGGGTAGAGGATCAGGTAGCCGACGGAAAACACCAGGGTGCCGGCGAACAGCATGAACCACCACTGCGGCAGCGGGTTGTCGTACTCCTCGATGCCGTCGAAGCTGTGGCCCATGGTCTGGTCGACGCTGCCCTTGGTCTCGCCCTTGCGCGTGCCGATCAACAGCCAGGTCAGGCCGATCAGGCTGCCGATGGTCAGTACGCAGATGTACGTACTCCAGAAGGTGGTCATGGCCGAATGCTCCTTGTCGCGTGCTCTTCGGATTGAGCGTCATCAGATGGATTGCCGTGCACTTGCGGCGAAGGTTCGTCGGCGAAGGGCAGCAGGCGCGCCTGGGCGAACTCCGGGTTGCGCTTGGCGTTGAAGACCCAGATCGACAGGCCGATGAAGGCAATCATCACCACCAGCGTGCCGAGCCCGCGGATCATGCCGCTATCGAGTTCAAGAACCATGGCTCACCTCTTGCTCTTGATCGCAGTGCCAAGCACTTGCAGGTAGGCGACCAGGGCATCCATCTCGGTCTTGCCCTTGAGGGAGGCGACGGCACCGGCGATATCGTCGTCGTTGTACGGCACGCCGAGGGTGCGCATGGCGCGCAGCTTGGTCTCGGTGTGACTGCTGTCGACCTGTTGGGTGACCAGCCATGGGTAGGCCGGCATCTTCGACTCGGGCACCACGTTGCGCGGGTTGTACAGGTGCGCGCGGTGCCAGTCGTCGGAGTAGCGGGCGCCGACCCGGGCCAGGTCCGGACCGGTACGCTTGGAACCCCACAGGAACGGGTGGTCCCAGACGCTTTCACCGGCGACCGAGTAGTGGCCGTAGCGTTCGGTCTCGGCGCGGAACGGACGGATCATCTGCGAGTGGCAACCGACGCAGCCTTCGCGGATGTAGATATCGCGGCCTTCCAGCTGCAGGGCGGTGTAGGGCTTCATGCCTTCCACCGGCTTGTTGGTGACGTCCTGGAAGAACAGCGGGACGATCTGGGTCAGACCGCCGATGCTCACGGCAAATACCATCAGCAGCATCAGCAGGCCGACGTTTTTCTCGATGACTTCGTGTTTCATGGCGGACTCCTCAGGCCATCTGCGCAGCGGCGGTGATTTCGGCAGGCTGGGCCGCGCGCACGGTGCGCCAGGTGTTGTAGGCCATCAGCAACATGCCGAAGAGGAAGATCGCGCCACCGACCAGCCGCACGATGAAGCCTGGGTGGCTGGCCACCAGGGTTTCGACGAAGGAGTAGGTCAGCGTCCCGTCTTCATTGACGGCGCGCCACATCAGGCCCTGGGCGATGCCGTTGACCCACATCGAGGCGATGTAGAGCACGGTGCCGATGGTGGCGAGCCAGAAGTGCGCGTTGATCAGGCCGATGCTGTGCATCTGCTGGCGACCGAAGACTTTCGGGATCATGTGGTACAGGGCGCCGATGGAAATCATCGCTACCCAGCCCAGGGCGCCGGCGTGTACGTGGCCGATGGTCCAGTCGGTGTAGTGGGAGAGGGCGTTGACGGTCTTGATCGCCATCATCGGACCTTCGAAGGTCGACATGCCGTAGAACGCCAGGGACACCACCAGGAACCGCAGGATCGGGTCGCTGCGCAACTTATGCCAGGCACCCGACAGAGTCATCATGCCGTTGATCATGCCGCCCCAGCTGGGTGCCAGGAGGATCAGCGACATCACCATGCCCAGGGACTGCGCCCAGTCCGGCAGCGCGGTGTAGTGCAGGTGGTGCGGGCCGGCCCAGATGTACAGGGTGATCAGTGCCCAGAAGTGCACGATGGACAGGCGATAGGAGTACACCGGACGCTCGGCCTGCTTGGGCACGAAGTAGTACATCATCCCCAGGAAGCCCGCGGTCAGGAAGAAACCCACCGCGTTGTGACCGTACCACCATTGCACCATGGCGTCGGTCGCACCGGCATACACCGAGTAGGAATTGGTCAGGCTGACGGGCAGTTCCAGGTTGTTGACGATGTGCAGGATGGCCACGGTGATGATGAAACCGCCGAAGAACCAGTTGCCGACGTAGATGTGCTTGGTGTTGCGCTTCATCACCGTGCCGAAGAACACGATGGCGTACGCTACCCAGACGATGGTGATGAGGATGTCGATCGGCCATTCCAGCTCGGCGTATTCCTTGGAGCTGGTGTAGCCCAGCGGCAGGCTGATGGCCGCCAGGAGGATTACCAGCTGCCAGCCCCAGAAGCAGAACGCGGCGATTTTCGGCGCAAACAGCTGGGTCTGGCAGGTGCGTTGCACCGAGTAGAAGGAGCTGGCGAACAGTGCGCAGCCACCAAAGGCGAAGATCACCGCGTTGGTGTGCAACGGGCGCAGGCGACCGAAACTGGTCCAGGGCAGGTTGAAGTTGAGTTCGGGCCAGACCAACTGGGCAGCGAGAAAAACCCCGAGCCCCATGCCGACGATGCCCCACACCACCGTCATAATGGCGAATTGGCGGACCACCTTGTAGTTGTAGGCGGTACTGATAGAAGTGTTCATGGTTCCCCATCCACGGTTCAGCTGAAGTGAAAGCGACTGCGCACGGCAAGGCGCGCTCACTTCTTCTGGAGTTATAGGCAGACTAAAAGCGAGGTAAGCATGGGCAAACGGCAAGGGGCTGTTATTGACGGGGATCAATGGGCGCAGTGCGTGCGGGAACGGGGCTGGCTCTGGGATGTCGCGCAGCCGTCGCCGGCCGGCGAGCCGCTGACCCTGATCCTGGCCCATGGCGCTGGCGCGCCGATGGACAGCGCTTTCATGAACGATATGGCCACACGCCTTGCGGCGCATGGGGTCAACGTCCTGCGCTTCGAGTTTCCCTACATGGCCCAGCGTCGCCTCGATAGTGGCAAACGGCCGCCTAACCCGGCGCCGAAGCTGCTGGAGTGCTGGCGCGAGGTCTATGCCCAGGTGCGACCTCATGTCGCTGGGCAGTTGGCCATCGGCGGCAAGTCCATGGGCGGGCGCATGGCCAGTTTGCTCGCCGATGAGCTGGGCGCCGATGCGCTGGTGTGCCTGGGGTATCCGTTTTATGCCGCCGGCAAGCCGGAGAAACCGCGGGTCGCTCACTTGGCCGAATTGCGCACCACGACCCTGATCGTCCAGGGCGAGCGCGACGCCCTCGGTAACCGGGCGGCGGTCGAAGCCTATGCGCTGGCGCCGGCTATCGAGCTGTTCTGGCTGGCGGCGGCCGACCATGACCTGAAACCGCTCAAGGCCTCAGGCTTCACCCATGAGCAGCACCTGGAAGCGGCGGCGCGGAAGGTCGCCGAGGTCTTGCGCCAGTTGAATGGCTGAACGCTTTTTTGACTGTAGGAGCGAAGCTTGCTCGCGATTGTTTTTCAAGGCGACAACGGTGGCGGCTGCCAAGCTCCATCGCGAGCAAGCTTCGCTCCTACAGATACAGAAGACGTGCGTGGTGCTGGAAAACAGGCAATAAAAAACCCGGAAGGCGAACCTTCCGGGTTTTTTGTCTGGCTTCGGTTTAGCGGTTGAAGCGTTCGACCAACGAGTACTGGGTGTTGGCGGTGCGGGTCAGCTCTTCGCTGAGTTGCGCCGAATGCTGGGCCTGCTCCGAGGTCTGGTCGGCCAGTTGGGCGATGGTGCTGATGTTGCGGCTAATCTCCTCGGCCACGGCGCTTTGCTCTTCGGTGGCGGCAGCGATCTGGGTGGTCATGTCGGTGATGTTGGCCACCGCTTCGCTGATTCCCACCAGCGCCTGGTCGGCTTCCAGCACCCGGGCCACGCCTTCCTCGGCCTGACGGTGTCCGGCGTCCATGGTCTGCACCGCCGTGCTGGCGGTTTGCTGGAGCTTGGCGATCAGGGTGTGGATCTGCCCGGTGGATTCGCTGGTGCGTTGCGCCAGTTGGCGAACCTCGTCGGCCACCACCGCGAAGCCGCGGCCCATTTCCCCGGCGCGAGCCGCTTCGATGGCCGCGTTCAGCGCCAGCAGGTTGGTCTGGTCGGCGATGCCCTTGATCACATCGACCACGCCACCGATTTCGTCGCTGTCCTTGGCCAGCTGGGTCACGGTCAGGCCGGTTTCGCCCACCACCACCGACAGGCGCTGGATCGCTTCGCGGGTTTCCCCGGCGATGTCGCGACCGCGCCCGGTGAGGCGATTGGCTTCCTGGGTGGCGTCGGCGGTGCGCTGCACGTGGCTGGCCACTTCCTGGGTGGTGGCGGCCATCTGGTTGACCGCGGTGGCCACCTGTTCGGTTTCCACGCGCTGGCGTTCCAGGCCGCTGGAGCTGTTGTGCGCCAGGGTGTCGGACTGCCGCGCCTGCTCGTTGAGGTGCTCGGCGGTATCCTGCAGGCGGGTCAGGCAGGTTTTCAGGCGGGCTTCCTGGCTGAGGATCGACATCTCCAGGCGCGCCTGGGCGCCACGGCTGTCGGTGTACATCTGGGCGATCAGCGGGTCGGAGGTGGTCTGTTCGGCCAGGCGCAGCAAACGCTTGAGGCCGCGCTGTTGCCAGCTCAGCCCGAGCAGGCCGAGCGGCACGCAAAGGCCGGCGGCGAGGGCAAAGCCCCAGGAAGAGTTGAGCCAGGCGCCAATCAGGAAGCTCAGCTGGCTGATCAGGATGAATGGCAGCCAGTCCTGAAGTATCGGCAGCCATTTGTCGCGTTTCGGAATGGCCGACTTGCCCTGGTTGATGCGTTGGTAAAGCGCTTCGGCGCGGCGGATCTGCTCGGCGGTGGGCTTGACCCGCACCGACTCGTAGCCGACCACTTGCTGGCCTTCGAAGACCGGTGTCACGTAGGCGTTGACCCAGTAATGGTCACCGGTCTTGCAGCGATTCTTGACAATGCCCATCCATGGCAAGCCTTGTTTCAGGGTGGCCCACATGTGCGCGAACACCGCGGCCGGGACGTCGGGGTGACGGACCAGGTTGTGCGGTGCGCGGACCAGTTCCTCACGAGAAAACCCGCTGATTTCAACGAAGGCATCGTTGCAGTAGGTGATCACGCCTTTGGCATCGGTGGTGGAGATCAACCGTTGCTGAGTCGGAAAGGTACGTTCGCGCTGGGTGACGGGCTGGTTGTTACGCATGGTTTTTCTATCCGCAAGGCTTTGATAGGTTGTCGGCGGCCTTCGCCAATTATTGAGGTTTTTTTCAGTAATTTGAGAAGTGCCTCATTGACAGAGGCCTTATTTTGCAAGCAGGGGCGAGGGGGCGCGGCGAAGCCGAGGCCCGTCCAGGGAGCCCCGGCCTGGCCAGGGTCAACCCGCGAGCATCGGATAGGTGAACAGCCCGAAGTGCAGCAGGTTCAAGCCGAAATGGGTGGCCACCGCGGCGCCCAGGCCGCCAAAGCGGTAGGCCAGGCCGTAGCCGACCCCGGCGATGCTCGCCAGCAGCCACCATTGCCAGCCGGCGCCCACATGCACCAGGCCGAACAGCAGGGCCGCGCACATCAGTGCCAGGTTTTCACCATAGGGCAGGTGCTTGAGGCGACGGCTCAGGCCGCCCTGGATGTAGCCACGGAACAGCGCTTCTTCCACCAGGGTGACCAGCAGCAGGTTGTTCAGCACCCACAGCCAGGCCTGGTCCGGCCATTTCGGCGCCCAACTGATGATGCCCAGCAACACCGCTCCACCCAGGGCCGCCAGAGCGGTCAGGGTCAAGGCCAGGGCAGTGGTATAGAGGGACAGGCGCAGCGAGCGGCGCCCGATGATCCAGGGGCAGACCAGCAACAGCCAGAAGCCGATCAGCGGCTTGTCCTGGTTCAGGTACATGGAAAACGGCACGGCATCGGCGGTGAAGCGTTGCGGGCCGATCGCCCGGCCATTGTAGAAACCGGGGAGCCAGTGCATGGCCAGCGCCAGGGCCAGCACCACGAACAGGCCGTGTCCCAGGTAGCGCGCGTAAGGGCTTTTCTGCTGGCGCACGGCAAAGCCCGCGCACAGCAGCAAGGCGACGGAAACCGCCGCCAGCAGGCCCAGTTGGCCGTAGCTCAGGGCCAGGGCGTAACCAATGGAGAGAAGTGCCAGGTACATCCATGGCAGAACAGTCATGTGAAATCCTTGTTGCGAAAAGAATGGAATCAGCCGCTCGCGCAACCTGCGTCGGCGGTTACTGGATAGAACGAGCGGGCGGCCAGTATAACGAGGCGCGGGCGATGAATAAGTGAAACAAAAACACCGCCCGTAGGCGGTGTTGGTGTTGCGGCATAGCGTTACGCGGCGATCAGTTGCCGCAGGACGTAGTGCAGGATCCCGCCGGACTTGAAGTATTCCACTTCGTTCAGGGTGTCGATGCGGCACAGCACCTCGACCTTTTCCTGGCTGCCATCCTCGCGGGTGATCACCAGGGTCAGGTTCATCCGCGGCGTCAGCTCGACACCGGTCAGGCCCTGGATATCCAGGGTTTCCTTGCCGGTGAGGTTCAGGCTCTTGCGGTTCTGGTCGAGCTTGAACTGCAGCGGCAGCACGCCCATGCCCACCAGGTTGGAGCGGTGGATGCGCTCGAAGCTCTCGGCAATCACCGCCTTGACCCCCAGCAGATTGGTGCCCTTGGCGGCCCAGTCGCGGCTGGAGCCGGTGCCGTATTCCTGGCCGGCGATCACCACCAGCGGCGTAGCCGATTGCTGGTACAGCATGGCCGCGTCATAGATCGCCAGTTTCTCGCCGGTGGGGATGTAGATCGTGTTGCCGCCTTCTTCGCCGCCGAGCATTTCGTTGCGAATGCGGATGTTGGCGAAGGTGCCGCGCATCATCACCTGGTGGTTGCCGCGACGCGAGCCGTAGGAGTTGAAGTCCCGCGGTTCCACGCCCTGCTCGCGCAGGTAGCGGCCGGCCGGGCTGTCGGCCTTGATGTTGCCGGCTGGGGAGATATGGTCGGTGGTCACCGAGTCGCCCAGCAGCGCCAGGACCCGCGCGCCCTCGATATCCTTGATCACCGGCAGCGGGCCGGCGATGTCGTCGAAGAAGGGTGGATGCTGGATATAGGTGGAATCCGCCTGCCACACGTAGGTCGCGGCCTGCGGTACTTCGATGGCTTGCCACTGGGCGTCGCCGGCGAACACCTCGGCGTATTCCTTGTGGAACATCCGGGTGTTGACCTGGGTGACCGCCTCGGCGATTTCCTGGCTGCTCGGCCAGATGTCGCGCAGGTAGACCGGCTTGCCGTCCTTGCCTTCGCCCAGCGGCTCGCGGCTGATATCGATGCGCACGCTGCCGGCCAGGGCATAGGCCACCACCAGCGGCGGCGAGGCCAGCCAGTTGGTTTTCACCAGCGGGTGCACCCGGCCTTCGAAGTTGCGGTTGCCGGACAGCACCGAGGCGACGGTCAGGTCGGCTTTCTGGATGGCTTTCTCGATCGGCTCCGGCAAGGGGCCGGAGTTGCCGATGCAGGTGGTGCAGCCATAACCCACCAGGTCGAAGCCCAGGGCGTCGAGGTATTGGGTCAACCCGGCGGCCTTGTAGTAGTCGGTGACCACTTTCGAACCCGGCGCCAGCGAACTCTTCACCCAGGGCTTGCGCTTGAGGCCTTTTTCCACAGCCTTTTTCGCCACCAGGCCGGCGGCCATCATCACGCTGGGGTTGGAGGTGTTGGTACAGGAGGTAATGGCGGCGATCACCACCGCACCGTTTTTCAGGCGGTAGGTCTGACCATTGTGGGCGTAATCGACTTCGCCTATCAGGTCGGCACTGCCCACGGCCACGCCGCCACCGCCTTCGCTTTCCAGGCGGCCTTCTTCCTTGCTGGTGGGCTTGAACTGCAGATCGAGAAAGTCGGTGAAGGCCTGGCCGACGTTGGGCAGGGAGACTCGGTCCTGTGGCCGCTTCGGCCCGGCCAGGCTGGCTTCCACTGTGCCCATGTCCAGCGCCAGGCTGTCGGTGAATACCGGCTCCTTGCCTGGCAGGCGCCACAGGCCCTGGATCTTGCTGTAGGCCTCCACCAGTTTCACCACAGCGTCCGGGCGGCCAGACAGGCGCAGGTATTCCAGGGTGACGTCATCCACTGGGAAGAAGCCGCAGGTGGCGCCGTATTCCGGGGCCATGTTGGCGATGGTGGCGCGGTCGGCCAGCGGCAAGTCGGCCAGGCCGTCGCCATAGAACTCGACGAATTTGCCGACCACGCCTTTCTTGCGCAGCATCTGGGTGACGGTCAGCACCAGGTCGGTGGCGGTGATGCCTTCCTTGAGCTTGCCGGTCAGTTTGAAACCTATGACTTCCGGGATCAGCATCGACACCGGTTGGCCGAGCATCGCCGCCTCGGCCTCGATGCCGCCCACGCCCCAGCCGAGCACGCCGAGGCCGTTGATCATGGTGGTATGGGAGTCGGTGCCGACCAGGGTGTCGGGGAAGGCGTAGGTGCGGCCGTCTTCGTCCTTGGTCCAGACCGTGCGGCCCAGGTATTCCAGGTTGACCTGGTGGCAGATGCCGGTGCCCGGCGGTACCACGCTGAAGTTGTCGAAGGCGCTCTGGCCCCAGCGCAGGAAGGCATAACGTTCGCCGTTGCGCTGCATTTCAATGTCGACGTTCTGTTCGAAGGCGGTGTTGCTGCCGAACTTGTCGACCATCACCGAGTGGTCGATCACCAGGTCCACCGGCGACAGCGGGTTGATGCGTTGCGGGTCGCCGCCGGCCTTGGCCATGGCCGCGCGCATGGCCGCCAGGTCGACCACCGCCGGCACGCCGGTGAAGTCCTGCATCAGCACCCGCGCCGGGCGGTACTGGATCTCGCGATCCGAGCGGCGCTCCTTGAGCCAGGCGGCGAGGGCCTTGAGGTCGGCGCTGGTGACGGTCTTTTCGTCTTCCCAGCGCAGCAGGTTTTCCAGCAGGACTTTCAACGACATCGGCAGTTTGTCGAGATCGCCAAGGCGCTTGGCGGCTTCCGGCAGGCTGAAGTAGTGGTAGGTCTTGTCGTCGATTTTTAATGTTTTAAGGGTTTTCAGGCTATCGAGGGACGGCATTGAATCACTCCTTTTGGTCCGCACGGCTACGGACCTGACGGGACGGGCAGAGCTCTTAACCTAGCCCTGTTTTCAGTAGCTGGCTAATAACTGGACTCTATGGACAAGTCCAAGGTTCCGAACTCGGCTATCATGCGCCGGTTTTCGTGACAGGCTTTGCGCGCACTTCGGGCAGGTTTGCGCATGATTCATTGCCCATTGCCCAGGAGATTCGATGAACACCCTCTTTATGCACTGCCGGCCGGGCTTCGAAGGCGAAGTCTGTTCCGAGATCGCCGACCATGCCGCGCGCCTGAACGTGGCCGGGTACGCCAAGGCCAAGCCGAGCACCGCCTGTGCCGAGTTTGTGTGCAGCGAAGAAGACGGCGCCGAGCGCCTGATGCGCGAGCTGCGTTTCGCCGAGCTGATCTTCCCGCGGCAATGGGCGCGGGGCGTCTTCGTCGATCTGCCGGAAACCGACCGCATCAGCGTGATCCTGGCCCACCTGGCGAGCTTCCCGACCTGCGGCAGCCTGTGGCTGGAAGTGCTGGATACCAATGACGGCAAGGAGCTGTCGAACTTCTGCAAGAAATTCGAAGCACCGCTGCGCAAGGCCCTGACGGCGGCCGGCAAGCTGGTGGACGATGCCGGCAAGCCGCGCTTGCTGCTGACCTTCAAAAGCGGCCGCGAGGTGTTTGTCGGCCTGGCGGACGCAGGCAATTCGGCCATGTGGCCGATGGGCATTCCGCGCCTGAAGTTCCCCCGTGAGGCGCCTAGCCGCTCGACCCTGAAGCTGGAGGAGGCCTGGCACCATTTCATTCCTCGCGATCAGTGGGACGAGCGTCTGCATGGCGACATGACTGGCGTCGACCTGGGGGCCGCCCCGGGTGGCTGGACCTGGCAACTGGTCAACCGCGGCATGCTGGTCACCGCTGTCGATAACGGGCCTATGGCCGAAAGCCTGATGGACACCGGCCTGGTGCAGCACCTGATGGCCGACGGTTTCACCTTCAAGCCCAAGCAGCCGGTGGACTGGATGGTCTGCGATATCGTCGAGAAACCGGCGCGCAACGCGGCCTTGCTGGAAACCTGGATCGGTGAGGGCCACTGCCGCGAAGCGGTGGTCAACCTGAAGCTGCCGATGAAGCAGCGTTACGCGGAAGTGAAGCGCTTGCTCGAGCGGATCGAGGACGGCTTCAAGGCCCGCGGCATTCGCGTGGCCATTGGCTGCAAGCAGCTGTACCACGACCGCGAAGAAGTGACCTGCCACCTGCGCCGGCTGGATGAAAAGAAGCCCAAGGCCCGTTGATTGTGGTTGCGGCGCAATGCCACAGATAGCGTCGATGCCGGCATTGCGCGACAATGCCGGCCAGTTTCAGGAGTGAGTTATGAGTCAAATCATCGATACGCCGGTCGACGGCACGCTGGACGCCACCGGGCTCAATTGCCCGGAGCCGGTCATGATGCTGCACCAGCATATTCGTGACCTGCAGCCCGGCGGCCTGCTCAAGGTGATCGCCACCGATCCCTCGACCCGCCGCGACATCCCCAAGTTCTGCGTGTTCCTCGACCATGAGCTGGTCGCCCAGCAGGAAGAGGCCGGCACCTATCTGTACTGGATTCGCAAGAAGTCCGGTTAAGCCATCGCCCGGCTGATGCGGATCCGCTTGCGCGCGCTGCGCGCCAGGCGGATCGACAGCATCAGCGCCGCGCAACTCAGGCCGGCGATCAAGCCTTCCCACAGCCCGCTCGGGCCGCTGGCAGGGCCGAACCAGTCGGTCAGCCCCAGCACATACCCCACCGGCAAACCGATGCCCCAGTAGGCGAGCAGCGTCAGGACCATGGTCACCCGGGTGTCCTGGTAGCCACGCAGCGCGCCGGCGCAGATCACCTGGATCGCGTCGGAGAACTGGTAGAGCGCGGCATACACGATCAGCATCGCCGCCACCTGGATCACCGCGGTGTCCGGGGTGTAGATCGAAGCGATGGACTCACGCAGCAGCAGGATCAGGCTTGCGGAGAACAGGGCGAAGGCCAGCGCTGCGCCCAGGCCGACGCCGGCGGCGAAGCGCGCCTGATGCGGGTTGCCGGCGCCCAGGGCCTGGCCGACCCGCACCGTGACCGCCATGCCCAGGGAATAAGGAATCATGAACAGCAGGGAGCTGATGTTGAGGGCGATCTGGTGCCCGGCCACCACCGTGGCGCCAAGGCTGCCGATCAGCAGGGCGATCACCGCGAAGATGCTCGATTCGGCGAACACCGCGATGCCGATCGGCAGGCCGACGCTCAGCAAACGCTTGATCACCGCCCATTGCGGCCAGTCGAAACGCTTGAACAGCTGGCTGCTCTGGTAGGCCGGGGCCCAGCGGGTCCAGCCGGCCATGGCCAGCATCATCGCCCACATCACGATGGCCGTGGCCCAGCCGCAACCGACGCCGCCCATGGCCGGCACGCCGAGGTGGCCATAAATGAACACATAGTTGATGGGGATGTTCAGGGCCAGGCCGAACAGGCCGATGACCATGCTTGGCCGGGTACGGCCCAGGGCATCGCTGCAGCAACGCAGCACGTAATACAGCGCCACCGCCGGCAGGCCGCTGGCAATGCCGTGCAGGTATGCCATGCAGGGGCCGATCAGCGTCGGGTCGACCTTCATCAGGTGCAGCACCGGCTCGGCACTGACCAGAATCAGGCTGGCGCTCAGGCCGACCGCCAGGGCCAGCCACAGCGCCTGGCGCACGATCGGGCCGATCTCGCCATAGGTGCCGGCGCCGACCCGCTGGGCCACCTTGGGCGTGGTGGCCAGCAGGGTGCCGGTCATCAACAGGAACACCGGGATCCAGATCGAGTTACCCAGCGCCACCGCCGCCAGGTCCCGTGGACTGACCCGTCCGGCCATCACCGCATCGACGAAGCCCATGGCCGTGGTCGCCAGTTGCGCGATCATGATCGGCAAGGCCAGGGCCAGCAGGCTGCGCAGTTCAAGGCGCACCCGGGCCGGGCGGTTGAGGGAAGTGGCAGGGGTATCGGTCACGGAATTCACAGGCGAAGCGTCCACAGGGTTGATGCGCAGGGCGGCGTATTCTACGCATTGACGGATGAGTCAGGAAAAAACCTCTGTTGTCGATTTGTAAGTGCTGGCGGCAGCCGGCGGGGTGGATTGCTCGCTGGCCGAAAATGGCCTTCTACGCCTAAACTGCGGCTCCGCGAAAGGAGCCTGCCATGCTGATTGTTGCCGACGAAAATATTCCCCTGCTCGATGCCTTTTTTGCCGGCTTCGGCGAGATCCGCCGTTTCCCGGGGCGGTCCATCGACCGCGCCGCCATCGAGGGCGCCGATGTGCTGCTGGTGCGTTCGGTGACCCAGGTCAGCCGCGCCCTGCTCGAAGGTAGCCAGGTGCGGTTTGTCGGAACCTGCACCATTGGCACCGATCATCTGGACCTCGAGTATTTCCATGAGGCGGGCATTCGCTGGTCCAGCGCGCCAGGCTGTAATGCGCGCGGGGTGGTCGACTATGTGCTGGGCAGCCTGCTGACCCTGGCGGAAATCGAAGGCGCCGACCTGACGCAACGCACTTACGGCGTGGTGGGCGCGGGCGAGGTCGGTGGACGGCTGATCGAGGTGCTGCGCGGCCTGGGCTGGAAGGTCCTGGTCTGCGACCCGCCACGGCAGGTGGCGGAAGGTGGCGACTACGTCAGCCTGGAACAGATCCTCGCCCAGTGCGATGTCATCAGCCTGCACACCCCCTTGACCAAGGCCGGCGAGCTGCCGACCTGGCACCTGCTGGACAAGCAGCGCCTGCGGCAACTGCGCCCCGGTGCCTGGCTGATCAACGCCAGCCGTGGCGCGGTGGTGGATAACACTGCCCTGCGTGAAGTGCTGCTCGAGCGTGAAGATTTGCAGGCGGTGCTGGATGTCTGGGAGGGCGAGCCCCAGGTCGACGTGGCCCTGGCCGAGCTGTGCGTACTGGCCACGCCGCACATCGCCGGTTACAGCCTCGATGGCCGGCAGCGTGGGACGGCGCAGATCTATCAGGCGCTCTGCGATTACCTTGGGCAGCCGCAAGCGATTCATTTGCGCGACCTGCTGCCCCGGCCATGGTTGTCGGAGGTGAGCCTCGATGCCCATAGCGACCCGGCCTGGTCCCTGGCAATGATCTGCCGAGCGGTCTACGACCCGCGGCGCGACGATGCGGATTTTCGCCGCAGCCTGGTGGGCAGCGTGGCCGAGCAGCGCGCGGCCTTCGATGCGTTGCGCAAGGGTTATCCGCCGCGCCGTGAAATCGATGGGTTGGCCGTGCGCATCCAGGGCGAAGCGCCAGGCTTGCAGCAGATCGTCTCGGCCTTGGGCGCGGTGTCGGTTCGTTGAAGGTTCGGGCCCGGTCGTTTGTGACGGGGCGACAAGGATTCCGGCAGGCATAAAAAACCCGGCTTCAGGGCCGGGTCAAGAGGACGTGAGGCTATGTGTCAATCTTGCTGCGCAGGCTTGACCAGTCGCTTTTCCAGTTCGCGGCAGGCGTTCTGGATCATGTCTTCGGTGATCGGTACTTCGCGACCCTGAGCGTCGATGATGGCGCATCCCAGAGACTGGTCGGGGTGGGTACGAATCACTTCAATCTTGTCATTGCTGCTGTTTTGCAAGGACATGGCCTGTCTCCTCATCAGGTTGTGCGCTTACTTTAAAACCGCCAGGTGACCAAGCTGTGACAACTCCCTGCAAGGTCCCACTACGGCGTTTTCTATCCGGGGAGTCCTCAGTCCAACAGAAATGTCTGTGGACTTCCACTCGGACCTTAGACCAATAGCATCTAGGCTCTAGTGTTGGCGGACATAATTAACCTGACTCATTTTGATTTACCCAAGTTCCAGGAAATGCAGGTTCCAAGAAACAGTTTCCAGGAAAATCGGTTCCGACAAACAGGGCTCAACCTCATCGCCTTGCTGGATCACGCGGCGGTGAATGGGGCGGGGCCGTTCCCAGGTGTGCTCCCGGATGAACTTCATGCTTTCTTCGCGTCAACGCCGGGCGATTCGCCTGGCCAGTCGTTTCATCGCGCCTTATCGCTGGCAGGCCCTGGGGGCGTTACTGGCGCTGGTGGTGACCGCTGGCATCACCCTGTCCATGGGGCAGGGCATCCGCCTGTTGGTGGACCGGGGCTTCATGACCGGGTCGCCGGATTTGCTCAACCAGTCCATCGGTCTGTTTCTGTTATTGGTGCTGGGGCTGGCGGTGGGGACGTTCGTGCGTTTCTACCTAGTGTCGTGGATTGGCGAGCGCTGCGTGGCGGACATCCGTCGGCAGGTGTTCAACCATCTGATCTACCTGCACCCGGGCTTCTATGAGAACAATCGCAGCTCGGAGATCCAGTCGCGGCTGACCGCCGATACCACCTTGCTGCAATCGGTGATCGGCTCGTCGCTCTCGCTGTTTTTGCGTAATGCGCTGATGGTCATCGGCGGCATCGTGCTGCTGTTTGTCACCAATCCCAAGCTCACCAGCATCGTGGTGATCGCCTTGCCCCTGGTGCTGGTGCCGATCCTGATTTTCGGCCGCCGGGTGCGCAGCCTGTCGCGCTTGAGCCAGGACCGTATCGCCGATGTCGGCAGCTACGTGGCGGAAACCCTGGGCCAGATCAAGACCGTCCAGGCCTATAACCACCAGCCCCAGGATGAGCAACGCTTTGCCCAGACGGTGGAAGAGGCGTTCAACACCGCGCGCCGACGTATCGTCCAGCGCGCCTGGTTGATCACCCTGGTGATCGTGCTGGTGCTGGGGGCGGTCGGGGTGATGCTCTGGGTCGGCGGCATGGATGTGATCGCCGGGCGTATTTCCAGTGGCGAGCTGGCGGCCTTTGTCTTCTACAGTCTGATCGTCGGCAGTGCCTTCGGCACCCTGAGCGAGGTGATCGGTGAGCTGCAACGGGCCGCCGGCGCGGCGGAGCGGATTGCCGAGTTGCTGCGTTCGGAAAACCTGATCCAGCCGCCGAGCGACAGCCCGGCCAGCTTGCCCGAGCGGGTACGGGGCGAGCTGGTGCTGGAGAACTTGCGCTTCTCTTATCCGTCGCGTCCGGACAGTTACGCCGTCGATGGCTTGAGCCTGACTATCCACGAGGGAGAAACCCTGGCGCTGATCGGGCCGTCGGGGGCGGGCAAGTCGACCCTCTACGATCTGCTGCTGCGCTTCTACGACCCGGAGCAGGGGCGCATCCTGCTCGATGGCGTACCCCTGACCCAGCTCGACCCGCAGGATGTGCGTCGCTGTTTTGCCCTGGTGTCGCAAAGCCCGGCGCTGTTCTTCGGCAGCATCGAGGAGAACATTCGTTATGGCAAACCCTCGGCCACCCCGGAACAGGTCAGGGAGGCGGCGAGGATCGCCTACGCCCATGACTTCATCGAGAACATGCCCGAGGGTTACCGGACCCATCTCGGCGATGCGGGGCTGGGACTGTCCGGCGGCCAGCGCCAGCGCCTGGCGATTGCCCGGGCGCTGCTGGTGGATGCGCCGATCCTGTTGCTGGATGAAGCCACCAGCGCCCTGGATGCCCAGAGCGAGCATTTGATCCAGCAAGCCTTGCCGAGCCTGATGAAGAATCGCACCACCCTGGTGATCGCCCATCGCCTGGCCACGGTGAAAAACGCCGACCGGATCGCGGTGATGGATCAGGGCCGGCTGGTGGCGGTGGGCACCCATCAGGAGCTGATCGCCAGCAATCCACTGTATGCGCGCCTGGCAGCTTTGCAGTTCAGCGATGGCCAGTCAGTGTCCTGACCTTGCGCTGGAAACGAAAATGCCCGCATCGCTGCGGGCATTTTTATGAGGCGTTATCGCTTACTGATCGTCGAAATACCGCTCATGCCAATCCACCAGTGGCTGTGGCGAATTGAGCTTCTGGCCGTAGATCACCGAATAGGACAGCACGTTCTGCACGTACTGGCGGGTTTCGTCGAACGGAATGCTTTCCACCCAGACGTCGAAGCTCAGGTGGTCGGCGCCACGGAGCCATTGGCGCACGCGTCCGGGGCCGGCGTTGTAGGCTGCGGAGGCGAGCACCCGGTTGCCATTGAACTGGCTGTGCACCTGGCTCAGGTAGGCGGCGCCGAGCTGGATGTTTTTGTCCGGGTTCAGTACTTGCTGCGGCGAGGCCAGCGGGATGCTGAACTTGCGCGCGGTTTCCTTCGCGGTGCCGGGCATCAGTTGCATCAAGCCGGCCGCACCGACGCCCGAGCGAGCGTCGTCCATGAACGCGCTTTCCTGGCGGGTGATCGCGAAGACCCAGCTCGAGTGCAGGCCACGGACCTTGGCTTCGCGCACCAGGGTGTCGCGGTGGGCCATCGGGAAGCGGATGTCCAGATCGTCCCAGTACTTCGCCTGGCTGATGGTGCGAATGGCCGGGAAGTACCATTTCAGGTCATAGGCCAGCTTGGCCTGGGCGACCATTTCGTCACGGTTGAAATGACGGCTGACGTGGTACCACTCGCGCCGGCCATCGACGATCTGGCCACGGGCATGAAACTCCAGGGCGCGCCGCACGCCGGGCGTATTGCGCACCTTGTTGATCACTTGCTGGCTGAGCACCAGCGGTTTGTTGTTCAGCTGATAAGGCAACTGGGTACGATCGGCCGCGAGGAAACCATAGAAATCGCGCTCGTTGGCCAAGCCTTTGTAGAGGGTCTGGGCCTGGGGGTTCTGCGGTTCGGCCAGTTCCAGGCTGCGCGCTTGCCAGTAGCGCCAGCGGTTTGTGGTCGCCAGGTCCTGGGGCAGCTTGCGGGTCAGCTGGTAGGCGTCTTCCCAGCGAGCCAGACGCAACAGCAGGCGCAGGCGCCATTCGGAAACCGTGTTGTCGCGCAGCTCGGGATCGTATTTGGTCATCACTTCAAGGCCGCGGCTGTCGAAGCGTCGCGCCAGGGTCAGGCCGATTTCCCGGGCGATCGCCACTTTTTCGTCACGGGAGAAGTGCATGCTGCTGGCATAACCGTCGAGCAGGGCCATGGCCCTGTCCGGATCCTGGCGGGCCAGGCGGCGCAGACCCAGGCCGACCACGTCGGACATGGCTTCGCTGGCTGGAGTGAAGCGCGACGGCTGGCTGAGCAGTTCGGGCTTCTGGGCAACGTCTACTAGCAGCCGGCCCTGAGGGGCGAGGGTGGTCATGCTGTTGACCAGGCTATTGGCCAGCGGATAGTTGCGGGCCTCGGCGGCCAGCTTGGC
Source organism: Pseudomonas sp. GW821-FHT02B10 (assembly GCF_059421865.1). Classification (NCBI taxonomy): domain Bacteria; kingdom Pseudomonadati; phylum Pseudomonadota; class Gammaproteobacteria; order Pseudomonadales; family Pseudomonadaceae; genus Pseudomonas; species Pseudomonas sp. GW821-FHT02B10. The sequence continues at coordinate 209,092 of NZ_JBWKVU010000006.1, forward strand.
GCGCTGCCAGCGCTTCTGTTCGGTCAACTGGCCTTCGGCGGCCCACTGGGCGAACAACGCGTCGCAGGTGGCGGGCAGGGATTTGCCGCTGAGCCAGAGCTTGTCGGTGGCGGCGTAACCTTCGGCCTTGAGGTTGTGGCCCAGCTGGTATTGCGCGTTCAGGCAGTCCAGCTCGGTGAAGTTGAGCTTGGGGTCGTAATACTTGACGAAGGTGGCCCAGTCGCCGCGTTCGGCCAGCCAGCGCAACCAGCGCAGTTTCATCCAGTTGGCCTGGGGCAGGTCGCCGTGTTCACGGAGAAACTTTTCGATCTCGGCGTTGCTGGCGGTCTTTAGCCGGGCGGTCAGTTCGTCATAGGCCAGATAGGGCTCGAGCGGGTAGTCGGCCAGGACCTGGCTGTAGCGGAAATACGGACCGGAGTCGCCCTTGGCCAGGGCGCGCTTGGCTTCATCGTAATATTGACGCTGGAGTGAGAGCTCTGCGGCCTGAGCGGTGTGCACGGCAGAGGCAGAAAGAAGCAGGCAGGATAAAAGACTGAAAAGGCGACTGCGCATGAGACATCCGGGCAGAGAAATCATGACAAGTGCCGACAATGCCAACACTGATTATTCCCTAGCTTAGCCTTTTGCCAGCAGCGGGTGAAAGCTTTGCCGGCCTCTTGTCGCCAGTTCGCTGCAAATGTTGTTCAGGGTGCTTCAGGAGTGAAAATGCCGGCCTTCTGAGGCCTCAACTCAGGTAGAATGCGCGCCCGGTTTTTGGAGAAGCTCATGACCCTGCTCAAATTCAGCGATGTGTCCCTTGCGTTCGGCGCTATGCCGTTGTTGGACAAGGTGTCCTGGCAGATCGCCCGTGGTGAGCGGGTGTGCATCATCGGCCGCAACGGCACCGGCAAATCCAGCATGCTGAAGCTGGTCAAGGGCGATCAGAAGCCCGACGACGGTTCCGTATGGCGCGCGCCCGGTCTGAAAATCGGCGAATTGCCGCAGGAATTGCCAGTGGCCGACGAGCGGACGGTGTTCGACGTGGTCGCCCAAGGCCTCGATGGCGTTGGCGAATTGCTGGCGCAGTATCACCACCTGAGCCAGAACATCGTCACCGATGCCGATCTGGAAAAGCTCATGCACGTCCAGCATGACCTCGAAGCCCGTGACGGCTGGCGCTTGCAGACCCTGGTGGACAGCACCCTGAGCCGCCTGCAGCTGCCGGCCGACAAGACCCTCGCCGAGTTGTCCGGTGGCTGGCGTCGTCGCGTCCTGCTGGCCCAGGCCCTGGTGTCCGAACCGGACCTGCTGCTGCTAGACGAACCGACCAACCACCTGGATATCGGCGCCATCGCCTGGCTGGAAGAAGCCCTGAAGGACTTCCAGGGCGCCGTCCTCTTTATTACTCACGACCGTTCCTTCCTGCAGAACCTGGCGACCCGGATTCTCGAGCTGGACCGTGGTGGGCTGATCGACTGGAATGGCGACTACGCCAGCTTCCTGGTGCACAAGGAGGCCGTGCTGGCGGCTGAGGAGACGGCCAACGCGCTGTTCGACAAGCGCCTGGCCCAGGAAGAAGTCTGGATTCGCCAGGGCATCAAGGCCCGCCGTACCCGTAACGAAGGCCGCGTGCGTGCCCTCAAGGCGCTGCGTGTCGAGCGCAGCGAGCGTCGCGAGCGTACCGGCAAGGCCAATATCCAGCTGGAAACCGCCGACAAGTCCGGCAAGCAGGTCATGGTGCTCGAAGACGTGAGCTTCGCTCATCCGGGCGGTCCGTTCCTGGTCAAGAATTTCTCCATGGTCCTGCAGCGCGGCGACCGTATCGGCCTGCTCGGCGCCAACGGTACCGGCAAGACCACGCTGCTCAAACTGATGCTGGGCGGCCTGGTGCCGAGCAGCGGCAAGGTCGAGGAGGGCACGCGTATCGACGTGGCCTACTTCGACCAACTGCGTCACCAGCTGGACCTGGAAAAGACCGTGATCGACAACGTCGCCGAAGGTCGCGACTTTATCGATATCGATGGCCAGAGCCGCCACGTGCTCAGCTACCTGGGGGATTTCCTGTTCAGCCCGCAGCGTGCCCGCACGCCGGTCAAGGCGCTGTCCGGTGGCGAGCGTGCTCGCTTGTTGCTGGCCAAGTTGTTCAGCAAACCGGCCAACCTGCTGGTGCTCGACGAACCGACCAACGACCTGGACGTGGAAACCCTCGAGCTGCTGGAAGAAGTGCTGCTGACCTTCCAGGGCACCGTGCTGATGGTCAGCCACGACCGGGCATTCCTCGATAACGTGGTGACCAGCACCCTGGTGTTCGAAGGCGAGGGCAAGGTTCGCGAATACGTCGGCGGTTATCAGGATTGGTTGCGCCAAGGCGGTTCGCCACGCCTGCTGGGCGTGACCGAGAACAAGTCGGGCAAGGCCGAGCTGAACTCGGCGGTGGTTGCGCCTGTGGCGGCGGCACCTGCCGCGGCACAGGAAGCGCCTGCGGCCAAGAAGAAGCTCAGCTACAAGTTGCAGCGCGAGCTCGAGGCGTTGCCTGGCCAGATCGAAGCCATGGAGCAGCAGATCGCCACCGTGGAAGCGGAAATGGCCGACGCTGGCTTCTATCAGCGTCCTGCGGCCGAGACTACGGCGGTCATCGCCCAGTTGGAACAGCTCAATGCTGAACTGGATGTGATGGTTGAGCGTTGGGCCGAGCTGGATGCCTGAGTGACCTGGCGGCAATAAAAAAGCCCGACATTCATGTCGGGCTTTTTGCAGGGCCGGTGCGGGCGGAGCATTCCGCCGGCGGGCTCAGCGTTTGACCAGGTGCACGGCCAGCACGTCGCAAGGGGCGCCGTGCAGCACGTCGTTGGCGGTCGAGCCCAGCAGCAGCGCCAGGCCGTGCCGGCCATGGCTGCCGACCACGATCAGGTCGCATTCCTGTTCCTTGGCCAGATGATGGATTTCCTGGCGTGGCTGGCCATAGGTCAGGTGGCTGTATTCCTTGGACAGCTCAGGGTATTTGGTGATGAGGCGATCGAGACGTTCCTTGGCCTGGTCGAACTGCTGCTGTTGCAATTGGGACAGGTCCATCGGTACGTCGCCGCCGAACGCCATGGCCATCGGCTCGACGATATGCACCAGGGACAATTTGGCGCTGTTGCTGACCGACAGCTCGCGAGCCCGGTGGATAACAGGATCGCACTCTTCGGTTAGATCTACGGCGACCAGAATATGGTGGTAGGGCATGAGGTGCTCCTCCTGAGGATTGCAATAGCTTCAAGTATGGCTGGTTTCAAGCGGATTGGTTCCGACCTGGATCAATCGGCTCATCAAGAATCGGGAGTACAGATATGACGGTCTGGATAGTGGTGTCAATCCTCGCGGTGGTGTTGAGCCCGCTGGCATGGCTGCGCCCGTCGCGCCGCCAGAGCGGGCAGATCGCCCTGCGCATGGAGGCGCGCCGCATGGGCCTGGGCATGCAACTGGCGCCTCAGGAGTGGCCGCACTGGATGGATCCGCAGCCTCCAAGCCCCTGTGCGCAATACCATCGGCCGCGGCGCGGCACACAACCGGCCTGCTGGGCCTACTGGCAAAGTGCGCCGGGCGTGTGGGTCAACCAATGGCGGGAAGCCTGTGCGGACCCGGCCTTGCTCGAGCACTTTCGCACGCTGCCGGCCAACGTGTTCAAGGTCGAGGCCGACCGGCAGATGATCGTCTTGTATTGGGGCGAACGTGGCGAAGCCAGTGTTTTGCAAGACATTGCCGCAGTGCTCAAGGCGCTGGCGTGAAGCATGGCCTGCGCTGCAATGGCACGGGTTATTGAAAGGCAGGCAATAAAAAGCCCGACAAGGTCGGGCTGGGTTGGCCAGGCAGGCCGGTAAATCCTTTCTGATCCCTGGTTCTGAGCGGCGGGGATGAGAGTTGTCGCTGATCTTACGCCTGGTTTTCGGCCAGGCATCCATATTTTTGCTCCAGGATTGTGCCAGCGTAGCCGCGAATCGGTTATGGGGGCGACGTATTAGGGCGACTTTTCTAAAGATTGATTCTATGAATGTCCTGAGATGAGCAGGCTTGTTGATGGTGCGTGCCCGTCTGGAATGACTAAGAAGTCGCGTTTCAAACAACCTTTTGGGCGATTGACAATTGTCGGATTTTGCCTGAATGTGGCGTACCCAAATCAAACGGGCGTATGAATTGAGCGTTTGTATTACCAGACGGCTCTTCCAGAATCCCGACTATCGCGTTGGCGGGTGTGCCTGGCGGATTGGCGTAGCATCGATGGAAACGTCGCTGCCGAGTCAGAAGTTAGCGTCCGACGTGTACTGTTCAGCTTCCATATCGTGGAGATCAGTTGATGATTTACGAAGGTAAAGCCATCACGGTTAAGGCTCTTGAAAGTGGCATCGTCGAATTGAATTTCGACCTCAAGGGTGAGTCCGTCAACAAGTTCAACCGTCTTACCCTGAACGAATTGCGTTCGGCCGTGGACGCCATCAAGGCAGATGCGTCGGTCAAGGGTGTGATCGTCAGCAGTGGCAAGGACGTCTTCATCGTCGGCGCCGACATCACCGAATTTGTCGACAACTTCAAGCTGCCGGATGCAGAGCTTGTCGCAGGCAACCTCGAAGCCAACAAGATTTTCAGCGATTTCGAAGACCTCAACGTTCCGACCGTTGCCGCGATCAATGGCATCGCGCTGGGCGGCGGTCTGGAAATGTGCCTGGCAGCTGACTATCGCGTCATGTCCTCCAGTGCCAAGATCGGCCTGCCGGAAGTCAAACTGGGCATCTACCCGGGCTTCGGCGGTACCGTTCGCCTGCCACGCATCATCGGTGCCGACAACGCCATCGAATGGATTGCCGCCGGCAAGGAAAACCGTGCTGAAGACGCACTGAAAGTCGGTGCGGTCGACGCTGTCGTCGCTCCGGAAAAACTGCATGAAGCGGCCCTGGCCACCGTCAAGCGCGCCATCTCCGGCGAGTTCGACTACAAGGCCAAGCGTCAGCCGAAGCTGGAAAAGCTCAAGCTCAACGCCATCGAACAGATGATGTCCTTCGAAACCGCCAAGGGTTTTGTCGCCGGCCAGGCTGGCCCGAACTACCCGGCGCCGGTCGAAGCCATCAAGACCATCCAGAAAGCCGCCAACTTCGGTCGTGACAAGGCGCTGGAAGTCGAGGCAACAGGCTTCGTCAAACTGGCCAAGACCTCTGCTGCGCAGAGCCTGATCGGCCTGTTCCTGAATGACCAGGAACTGAAGAAAAAGGCCAAGGCCTACGACGAAATCGCCCACGATGTGAAGCAGGCCGCCGTACTCGGTGCCGGCATCATGGGGGGCGGAATCGCCTACCAGTCGGCGTCCAAAGGCACGCCGATCCTGATGAAAGACATCAACGAACACGGTATCGAGCAAGGCCTGGCGGAAGCCGCCAAGCTGCTGGTCGGCCGTGTCGATAAAGGTCGCATGACCGCGGCGAAGATGGCCGAAGTGCTGAACGGCATTCGCCCAACGCTGTCCTACGGTGACTTCGGCCACGTCGACCTGGTGGTCGAGGCGGTCGTCGAGAACCCTAAGGTCAAGCAAGCGGTTCTGGCCGAAGTCGAAGACCAGGTCAAGGAGGACACCATCCTCGCTTCGAACACCTCGACCATTTCCATCAGCTTGCTGGCCAAAGCCCTCAAGCGTCCGGAGAATTTCGTCGGCATGCACTTCTTCAACCCGGTGCACATGATGCCGCTGGTCGAAGTCATCCGTGGCGAGAAGTCCAGCGAGCTGGCCGTGGCCACCACCGTTGCCTACGCCAAGAAAATGGGCAAGAACCCGATCGTGGTCAACGACTGCCCGGGCTTCCTGGTCAACCGCGTGCTGTTCCCGTACTTCGGCGGTTTCGCCAAGTTGGTCAGCGCCGGCGTGGACTTCGTGCGCATCGACAAGGTCATGGAAAAATTCGGCTGGCCGATGGGCCCGGCCTACCTGATGGACGTGGTCGGTATCGACACTGGCCACCACGGTCGTGACGTGATGGCCGAAGGTTTCCCGGATCGCATGAAAGACGATCGCCGTTCGGCTATCGATGTGCTCTACGAAGCCAAGCGCCTGGGCCAGAAGAACGGCAAGGGTTTCTACGCCTACGAGGCGGACAAGAAAGGCAAGCAGAAGAAAGTGGCCGACCCGTCGGTGCTGGAAGTGCTCAAGCCTATCGTGTACGAGCAGCGTGAAGTCACTGACGAGGATATCGTCAACTGGATGATGATCCCGCTGTGCCTGGAAACCGTTCGTTGCCTGGAAGACGGCATCGTCGAAACCGCGGCCGAAGCCGACATGGGCCTGGTGTACGGTATTGGTTTCCCTCCATTCCGTGGCGGTGCGCTGCGCTACATCGACTCGATCGGTGTTGCCCAGTTCGTTGCCCTGGCCGACCAGTACGCCGATCTGGGCGCGCTGTACCACCCAACCGCGAAGCTGCGCGAGATGGCCAAGAACGGCCAGAGCTTCTTCGGTTAAGCGCCCCCTACTAGAGCGAGAGTGAATATATGAGCTTGAATCCTAGAGACGTCGTGATTGTCGACTTCGGTCGTACTCCGATGGGCCGCTCCAAGGGCGGCATGCACCGCAATACCCGCGCCGAAGACATGTCGGCGCACCTGATCAGCAAATTGCTGGAACGCAACGCCAAGGTCGATCCGGCGGAAGTCGAAGACGTGATCTGGGGCTGTGTGAACCAGACCCTGGAGCAGGGCTGGAACATCGCACGCATGGCGTCGCTGATGACCCAGATCCCGCACACCTCGGCTGGCCAGACCGTCAGCCGTCTGTGTGGCTCGTCGATGAGCGCGCTGCACACCGCCGCCCAGGCGATCATGACCGGCAACGGTGACGTATTCGTGGTTGGCGGCGTCGAGCATATGGGCCACGTGAGCATGATGCACGGTGTCGACCCGAACCCGCACATGTCCCTGTACGCGGCGAAAGCCTCGGGCATGATGGGCCTGACTGCCGAGATGCTCGGCAAGATGCACGGCATTACCCGTGAGCAACAGGATGCCTTCGGCCTGCGCTCCCACCAACTCGCCCACAAGGCGACGGTGGAAGGCAAGTTCAAGGACGAAATCATCCCGATGCAGGGTTACGACGAGAACGGTTTCCTGAAACTGTTCGACTACGACGAGACCATTCGTCCCGAGACCACCCTGGAAAGCCTGGCGGCCCTCAAGCCGGCCTTCAATCCGAAGGGCGGCACCGTGACGGCCGGTACTTCGTCGCAGATCACCGACGGTGCTTCGTGCATGATCGTGATGTCGGCGCAGCGTGCCCAGGACCTGGGCATCCAGCCGCTGGCGGTGATCCGCTCGATGGCGGTGGCGGGTGTGGATCCGGCGATCATGGGCTATGGTCCAGTACCGGCCACGCAGAAAGCACTGAAGCGCGCGGGCCTGGGAATCACCGATATCGACTTCTTCGAACTCAACGAAGCTTTCGCGGCGCAGGCTCTGCCGGTGCTGAAAGATTTGAAAGTGCTCGACAAGATGAACGAGAAGGTTAACCTGCACGGCGGCGCGATCGCCCTGGGTCACCCATTCGGCTGTTCCGGTGCGCGTATCTCCGGCACCTTGCTCAATGTCATGAAGCAGAATGGCGGCACCTTTGGCGTGTCCACCATGTGCATTGGCCTTGGCCAGGGCATTGCCACTGTCTTCGAACGCGTTTAAGCGTTGCGTTGATGGAAGCCGGGGCCCAGTGCCCCGGTTTTTGTTTTTCTGAAGATTTATTATTTTTTATTTTGCACGAGGGCCAGAACATGCAATTACAACCCGGGCTCTATCAGCATTACAAGGGACCGCAGTACCGCGTTTTCAGCGTGGCGCGGCATTCCGAGACGGAAGAGGAAGTAGTGTTCTATCAAGCCCTGTATGGCGATTACGGCTTTTGGGTGCGCCCCTTGAGCATGTTCCTGGAGTCGGTCGAGGTTGACGGCGAGCAGGTGCCACGCTTTGCTTTGGTGCAGGCCGAACCCAGTCTTTTTTCGCAGCCTTAAGCTGAGGTCGCGCAGAACCCTGCGCTTGACCTCACCTTGTTGCCACTATATATAGCGGTGCCGCGTCAGGCGCCAACCGCCTCTCACTTCTCGAATTCAGGAATTTTCCGATCCATGGGCAAATCGCTGGTCATTGTGGAATCCCCGGCTAAGGCCAAGACCATCAACAAGTACTTGGGTAACCAATACGTGGTGAAGTCGAGTATCGGCCATATCCGAGACCTGCCCACCAGTGGTTCGGCGAGCGCCGCCAAAGAGCCTGCCGCCAAGCGTGGCAAGGCGGCTGCTGGTGAAGCACCGGCGCTGTCGGCCAAGGAGAAGGCGCGCAAGCAGCTGGTCTCGCGCATGGGAGTCGATCCGGACCACGGCTGGAAAGCCAAGTACGAGATCCTTCCAGGCAAGGAAAAAGTCATCGAAGAGCTGCGCCGGCTCGCCAAAGATGCTGACACCATCTATCTCGCAACGGACTTGGACCGCGAAGGGGAGGCCATTGCCTGGCACCTGCGGGAAGCCATTGGTGGGGATGACAGCCGCTACAAGCGCGTGGTGTTCAACGAAATCACCAAGAAGGCGATCCAGGAAGCCTTCTCCCAGCCGGGCGAGCTGGATATCGATCGGGTCAACGCTCAGCAGGCGCGTCGTTTCCTCGACCGCGTGGTGGGTTACATGGTTTCGCCGTTGCTGTGGGCGAAAATCGCCCGTGGCCTGTCTGCCGGTCGCGTGCAATCGGTGGCGGTGAAGCTGGTGGTGGAGCGTGAGCGCGAAATTCGTGCCTTCATCCCTGAAGAGTACTGGGAAGTTCATGCCGACCTAGGCACCGCCAAGGGCGCCAATGTGCGCTTCGAAGTGGCCCGGGAAAACGGCGAGGCCTTCAAGCCGCTGAACGAAGCCCAGGCCATGGCGGCGCTGGAGAAGCTCAAGGCGTCGACCTACACCATCGCCAAGCGCGAAGACAAACCGACCAGCAGCAAACCGTCGGCCCCGTTCATTACTTCCACCCTGCAACAGGCCGCGAGCAACCGCCTGGGCTTCGGGGTGAAGAAAACCATGATGATGGCCCAGCGTCTGTATGAAGCCGGCTACATCACCTATATGCGTACCGACTCGACCAACCTCTCGGCTGATGCCCTGACGATGGCGCGGACCTATATCGAAGAAGAGTTCGGCAACAAATACCTGCCGTCCTCGCCGAACTTCTACAGCAGCAAGGAAGGGGCCCAGGAGGCGCACGAAGCGATTCGTCCGTCCGACGTGAACACCCATCCAAGCAAGCTGTCGGGCATGGAGCGTGACGCCGAGCGCCTCTACGAGCTGATCTGGCGCCAGTTCGTGGCCTGCCAGATGCTGCCGGCGCAATACCTGTCGACCACCGTCAGCGTCGCCGCTGGTGGCTTCGAGCTGCGTGCCAAGGGCCGCATCCTCAAGTTCGACGGTTACACCCGGGTCATGCCGCAGATGAGCAAGCCGGGCGACGATGATGTCCTGCCGGACATGGCGCAGGGCGACGTGCTGAAACTGATCAAGCTCGACCCGAGCCAGCACTTCACCAAGCCGCCGGCGCGTTACTCCGAAGCCAGCCTGGTCAAGGAAATGGAAAAACGTGGCATCGGTCGTCCTTCGACCTACGCGGCGATCATTTCCACCATCCAGGACCGTGGTTACGTGGCGCTGCACAACCGTCGTTTCTATTCGGAAAAGATGGGCGACATCGTCACCGAGCGTCTGTCCGAGAGCTTCTCCAACCTGATGGACTACGGCTTCACCGCCGGTATGGAAGAGCACCTCGATGACGTGGCCCAGGGCGAGCGCGACTGGAAAAACGTCCTCGACGAGTTCTACGGTGACTTCAAGAAGAAGCTCGAAGTGGCCGAAGGCAGCGACAGCGGCATGCGCGCCAACCAGCCGGTGATGACCGATATCCCGTGCCTCACCTGTGGTCGTCCGATGCAGATTCGCACCGCGTCCACTGGTGTATTCCTCGGTTGTTCGGGTTATAGCCTGCCGCCGAAAGAACGCTGCAAGGCTACCGTCAACCTGGTGCCGGGCGATGAGATCGCCGCGGACGACGAGGGTGAATCCGAGTCGCTGGTACTGCGCGGCAAGCACCGTTGCCCGATCTGCAGCACGGCGATGGACGCCTATCTGCTGGACGAGAAACGCAAGCTGCACATCTGCGGTAACAACCCGGATTGCGCGGGCTATGAGATCGAAGAGGGCAGCTACCGCATCAAGGGCTACGAAGGTCCAAGCCTGGAATGCGACAAGTGCGGCAGCGAGATGCAGCTCAAGACCGGCCGTTTCGGCAAGTTCTTCGGGTGCACCAACCCGACCTGCAAGAACACCCGCAAGCTGCTCAAGAGCGGTGACGCGGCGCCACCGAAGATGGATCCGGTGAAGATGCCCGAGCTGAAATGCGAGAAGGTCAACGACACCTACATCCTGCGTGACGGGGCATCGGGTCTGTTCCTGGCGGCCAGCCAGTTCCCGAAAAACCGTGAAACCCGCGCACCGCTGGTGCTTGAGCTGATTCCGCACAAGGACGAGATCGATCCGAAGTATCACTTCCTCTGCGAAGCACCGAAGAAGGACCCGGACGGTCGCCCGGCGGTGATCCGCTATAGCCGCAAGACCAAGGAGCAGTACGTGCAGACCGAAGTCGACGGCAAGCCGACTGGTTGGCGCGCGTTCTACGACGGCGGTAGCTGGAAGGTCGAAGACAAGCGTTAAGGTCTGCATCGGGCGCTTCTGAAAAGGCCGCGTAAACCTCTCAAGGGTACGCGGCCTTTCTTTTGGGCTTGCGGTGGGCTGGAGTGTTCCATGACACTGTAAGGCCAGCCTGCTGTATCTATTCGTTGTGGAGATTGCCGTCATGGCCCACGAACTCTATACCCGTACCAACCAGAAAATTTATTTCGCCGGCCTGTCGCTGGAAGCCTTGGCGCGAGCCGAAGCGGGCGGGGCAATGAATGCTCAGGCGCTGGTGCAGGCGGGACGAGAGTCAGTGTTGTTTCACCTGTACGGTGCGCTGCTTGGCTTGTGCCATGAAATCGCCGGCTTCTATCGCCTCCCACAGGCCAATGCGCCCCGCGCGGAGCTGCTGCTGACCCGTGAGGTGCTGGAAAGCATCGCCATCCCCGAGCTGGCCGAGCTGGTGGAACTGGCCCATAACCCGGAGACCTGGCTGGCGAAGCTGCTGGCCGCCCATTCGGCGATGTTCCAGCCACCGCGGGTGCCGCATAAACCCAAGGGCGATGTCACCCAGCCGTTGATTGTCGCAGTGAACCTCGATGAAGAAGAGCAGGCACCGCAGCTGAGCCGGGAAGAGCTGGAGCAATGGCGTCAGAACCTCAAGGCTTTGGCGATTCGCTTCCGTGACGGCCTGAATGAGTGTTGAGCCGCCGCTAGCGGATATCTTCGAGTACGACCAATCATTCAAGGATGAGTAATGGCTTCAGCTACAGAGACGAATGCGCTGCCTGCGCTGTTCGATCGTGTCGATCGTCTGGCGGACGCGGCTGCTTCGTCCCGGGATTTGCTCAAGGCGGTGGAGCAGATTCGCGATTTTCCCGAACCTATTGTCCTTAGTCGTTCAGATCCCAATTCAAAAAAACTGGCCTGGTGCCTGTGCATTGTCGGAATACTGGTCTGGCCGTTGCTGATTCCCGGGATCTATCTGATGCGCCGGCGTGGCGCCAACCACTTCATTCATCCGGATGTGGTGAAGGCGCTATCGCAGAAGATCATTCGTAAAGCGGCTCTGCTCAGCGCTGGTGTAGGTGATGCGTCGGCTTCGGGGATTTTCACCCTGCCCGTGATGATGAATGAGTTTGCGCACTATCGTCGGGGTAACTATTCCCGTGAGCTCAAGAACACGCTGCTGGGCGTTTATAACGGTGCGGTGCACGATCTGCCTTACGCTTTCCACCATCTGCATTACGTCGATACGGAAACCTACGAAGTATCGGTTTCCGATGGCAAGGGCGGTTCTCGAAGGGAAACCAGAACCCGCTATGTTGGGTATGACCGCTATAGCCTGGTGTTCGATTTTCCCTGGACGGCCGAGGTTGCCGTTCGTGGTGACAAGCATCGAGCCATGGATCGCGAGCATCTCTACAAGACCACGACCCGGGAATTCAACTCTGCCTTCACCCTGACTGGCGCGACGGAGATGGCCTGCGCGACTTTCGCCACGCCGGTCACCGTGCTCAAGTTGCTGCAGATCGCCAAGGAGCTGAAAGACGTCAGTTTCGAGTTTTCCTCCCAGAGCCGCCTATGCGTGAGCTTCAACAATGATGATGTGGTCGGCATCGCTACCTCGGCGGTAAGTCTTGCGGAGCCGGTCGCCTTTCATGCCGGCTTGATGCAGGGGGCGACGATGCCGCGCCTGAGGCCGGTGCTGGAGCTGTTGCACCAGTTTGCCGAGTTGCATGACGACAATTTCAATCTACCGAAGAAAAGAACGCAGGATATGGAGCAGTAAATGATCATCCTTCTTACAGCGATACTGGTGGCCTGGCTCCTCTGGTACTACTACAACAAGATTGTCGGCGCAGGGAACCGTGCTCAGCGCGCATGGGCCGATGTGCTCGTGTATGAGCGGCAGAAGATCAAGGTGCTGGATGCCCTGGAGGAGCAGGCTTCCAGCTTCAAGATCTATGAAAGCAACGTGCTGGAAAAAGTGGTGGGCCTGCGTTCGGCCCTCGGAAGGTTGCCTGAGGCGGCCAGTGGCGAGGCGCTGAAGTCGACGCAGATGGCCACTAGGGAGCTGGTGGGTGGTCTGAACATGGCCTTTGAGGCCTATCCGGAACTCAAGGCGGCGGGAATCGTCAGTGGGTTGATGAAGGAAATCGTCGAACAGCAGGCGAACATTGCAGCCGCCGTTACGGTCTTCAACCGGACCGTAGAGGAGTTCAATAACTGCATCCAGATGTTCCCCAGTTCGATGGTCAACACGGTCATCAACAAGAAGCAGGCTATTACGCCGTTTTCCGATAAGGAAGCCGCCGCGAGTTTTGATTACAAGCCGAATTTCTGATGGCAAATGCCTGTTTGTAACGTCAGGCCAATAAAGAAAACCGTTTGGGCCCGCGCGAGGTCGGGGTGATGACTGATATAATCCCGGCCTTTCGTGGAGAACAGACCTTTATGCCAACGTCCTTTCTAGAAATTGTCGAATTGCCAGACGGTCGTATCGAGCTGCGCAGGGCCGAGGACGAGGGTTCTCTGGTCACTCTGGACTTTTCAGAGGATGCCAAAGCCTTCTTGCAAGGCCAGCATGTCGAGGTGGCCAAGGCCATGTTGAGCGTGGGTGTGCAGATGGCGGGTCGCCTGGTTGAAGGCGAATTGGAGAAAGAAGAGGGGCCACGGATTCTTCACTGAGTCCGTTTGTCGGTTTTTTTGCTGTCGTTCGTCGCCTCCTTTCGGCTTCTCAATCCTGGAGAAGCCTTGTGTCATTCAAGCGTGTCCATCGACGCTTCTAGCGGTCAGCCCAGACGAATATTCAGGCTTTGTGCGTCGCCCGTGCGGGCTGCGCTGATAAGTTGCTGACGGGCGCTGCTGTTCAACGGGTTGAGCCAGCTGACAACGGTGTGGCTGCGTCCCAGGCGCAGCGCCTCGCAAGCCAGTTGTTGCGCGCTTTGGGCGCCGCGCGGGTGCAGCAGCAGAATCCGTTCGCGGTTCAGGCCGGCATCCCGCAACCAGGCCTGGGTCAGGCTGGCCGGTGGAGCAATCAATGTCAGCCAGCGCGCATCCTGGTCCTGGCTCAGTTCCCTGAGGATGGACGCCAGCAGGCTCAGGCAGTTCCCGGCGGCACCGCGTAACGACAGTTCACTGAAGGCTTCCGGTTCGTTGCTCCAGGGCGATTCGACGACCTCTTTGAGGATAGGCGCCAGGGGTTGGGCCATGAACGCTTCGAACAGTGGCAGTTGTGCATGCTGTGGTGTGTGAGGGAACTGCATACAGCCTCCTTTAGCGGCGAATGACGCCGACACTCAAGCCTTCGATCACCAGGTCCTGATCTTTCAGGTTGACTTCGATAGGGGCGAACTCAGGGTTTTCAGCAATCAGCCAGACTTTGCTGCCTTCGCGCTTGAAGCGTTTCACGGTGACTTCGTCGCCAATGCGGGCGACGACGACCTGGCCGTTGCGGGCCTCGCGAGTGGTATGCACGGCCAGCAGGTCGCCATCGAAGATGCCGATGTCCTTCATGCTCATGCCGTGAACCCGCAGCAGGTAGTCGGCACGTGGATGGAAGAAGGCCGGATTGATGTTGCAGGACTCTTCGATGTGCTGTTCGGCGAGAATTGGAGCACCGGCGGCAACCCGGCCGATGATGGGCAGGCTGGAGTCGTCGGGCTTGGCTTCGAACCCCGGGATGCGAATGCCGCGGGAGGCGCCTGGAGTCATTTCGATCGCGCCCTTGCGGGCCAGCGCCTTGAGGTGTTCTTCAGCGGCGTTGGGCGACTTGAAACCCAGTTCCTGGGCGATTTCCGCGCGGGTCGGTGGGTAGCCGTTGTCTTCGAGGCAGCGTTTGATAAAAGCCAGAATCTCAGCTTGGCGTGGCGTCAGTTTTAGCATGTCGATCGCTCTGTCTTTTTATACAGTGACTGGAATTATATACAGTGAATGCCGCTTGGCAATCCTCCTTTTTCCAATCGCCGCTGGACGGTCGGGTCGCCACTGCGCATGCCTGGTGTCGCGTGGCTGGCTACAGGAAGCGGCAGGTATGATTAAATAGCTGACTGACCGGCCGCAAAACGGACAGGCAGGCTTGACAAGGCTGGGGCTGAAACGTATGTTTCAAACAAGTGTTTGTCAGGCGGAGTAGCCATGGCCCAGTCGGAAACCGTTGAACGCATTCTCGATGCTGCCGAGCAGTTGTTCGCGGAAAAAGGTTTTGCCGAAACCTCATTGCGGCTGATCACCAGCAAGGCCGGGGTCAACCTGGCGGCGGTGAATTATCATTTCGGTTCCAAGAAGGCCCTGATCCAGGCGGTGTTCTCGCGCTTCCTCGGGCCGTTCTGCGTCAGCCTCGACCGTGAGCTGGAGCGGCGTTCGGCCAAGCCGGACAGCAAGCCAAACCTCGAAGAGCTGCTGGAAATCCTCGTCGAGCAGGCCCTGGTGGTCCAGCCTCGCAGCGGCAACGACCTGTCCATTTTCATGCGCCTTCTGGGCCTGGCCTTCAGCCAGAGCCAGGGGCACCTGCGGCGTTACCTGGAAGACATGTACGGCAAGGTATTCCGCCGCTACATGCTGCTGGTCAACGAAGCCGCGCCGCGCATCCCGCCGATCGAACTGTTCTGGCGTGTGCACTTCATGCTGGGAGCGGCGGCTTTCAGCATGTCGGGGATCAAGGCCTTGCGTGCGATTGCCGAGACCGACTTCGGGGTCAATACCTCGATCGAGCAGGTAATGCGTCTGATGGTGCCGTTCCTCGCGGCCGGCATGCGCGCCGAAACCGGCGTCACCGACGATGCCATGGCCACGGCGCAGCTCAAGCCGCGCAGCAAATCGACTCCGGCGGTCGCCAAGGCCTGACCGTCCGGGTGGGCGCGGCAGCTTACATCCGCTAAGCTAGCCGCCCATGTCGACTCTCGTTTCCTACCTCTCTTCACACCTTTCGCCGATCGTCGCTTGCCGGGCCTTGCCGCCGGCAATGGACTCGTGCGTCCGCGCCACGCCAGCACTTTCTGCGATGCCGTGCGCGCACTTCGTTACTAAGGAATTGCTATGACCACAGGCCTGCAAGGCTCCTTGATGGTGGATGTCGCCGGTACCTGGCTGACGGCTGAAGATCGCCAACTCCTGCGCCAGCCCGAAGTGGGTGGGCTGATCATCTTTGCCCGCAATATCGAGCATCCGCGGCAGGTGCGTGAGCTGAGCGCGTCCATCCGGGCGATTCGACCGGACCTGCTGCTGGCGGTGGACCAGGAAGGCGGTCGCGTGCAACGCCTGCGCCAGGGCTTCGTGCGGCTGCCGGCCATGCGCGCCATCGCCGACAATCCGAATGCCGAGTACCTGGCCGAGCAGTGCGGCTGGATCATGGCCACCGAAGTGCTGGCCGTCGGCCTGGACCTGAGCTTCGCGCCGGTGCTGGACCTCGATCATCAGCGCAGCGCCGTGGTGGGCACCCGTTCCTTCGAGGGCGACCCCGAGCGCGCCGCCTTGCTGGCAGGCGCCTTTATCCGTGGCATGAACAGCGCCGGCATGGCGGCCACGGGCAAGCATTTTCCCGGGCACGGCTGGGCCGAGGCGGACTCCCATGTGGCGATCCCCAATGACGAGCGCAGCCTTGACGAGATTCGCGCCAAGGACCTGGTGCCTTTCGCGCGCCTGAGCAAGCAGCTGGCGGCGGTGATGCCGGCCCACGTCATCTACCCTCAGGTCGATGCCCAGCCAGCCGGGTTCTCCCGCCGTTGGTTGCAGGAGATCCTGCGTGGTGAATTGCAGTTCGACGGTGTCATCTTCAGTGACGACCTGTCGATGGCCGGTGCTCATGTGGTGGGCGATGCCGCGAGCCGGATCGAAGCGGCGCTGTCGGCCGGTTGCGACATGGGCCTGGTGTGCAACGACCGGGCGGCGGCCGAGCTGGCCCTGAGCGCGGCCCAGCGTCTGAAAGTGACGCCATCGGCGCGTATTGCGCGGATGCGTGGCCAGGCGTTCGCTTGCACCGACTACCGCCAGGATCCGCGTTGGCTGACGGCGCTCGGCGCCCTCAAAGATGCCCAACTGATCGATTAAGGGCTTTTGCGATGACGGTTTACGCGATTATCGGCGGTACCGGCCTGACCCGGCTCGAAGGCTTGAGCATTCACCAATCCTTGCCCCTGGATACGCCCTATGGCGCTCCGTCGGCGGATATCCAGAAGGGTGAATACGCCGGGCGCGAGGTGCTGTTTCTGGCGCGTCACGGTCATCCCCATCGCTTCCCGCCGCATCAGGTGAACTATCGGGCCAATCTCTGGGCGCTGAAGCAGGCTGGCGCCGAGGCGATTCTGGCGGTCAACGCGGTGGGTGGCATTCATCCGGCGATGGGCTCCGGGCATTTCTGCGTGCCGCATCAGCTGATCGACTACACCAGCGGTCGTGAGCACACCTATTTTGCCGACGACCTGGAGCAGGTCACCCACATCGACTTCAGCTATCCCTACAGCGAGTCGCTGCGCCAGCAATTGATTGCCGCGCTGGCCGCCGAAGGCTGCGAATTCAGCAGCCAGGGTGTGTACGCCTGCACCCAGGGCCCGCGCCTGGAAACCGTGGCGGAGATCGCCCGCCTGGAGCGTGACGGCTGCGACATCGTCGGCATGACCGGCATGCCGGAAGCGGCGCTGGCCCGGGAGTTGGAGTTGGATTACGCCTGCCTGGCGCTGGTGGTGAACCCGGCGGCAGGCAAGTCCGCGACGGTGATTACCATGGCCGAGATCGAGCAGGCGTTGCAGGACGGCATGGGCAAGGTGCAGGCGACGCTGGCGCGGGTCCTCGCGGCAAACCTGTAGCCGCTGCCGAAGGCTGCGACCGAGTGCGTAGCGCTCGCAAAACCTGAATCCACGGTATTTACGTCTGCTGCACAGCCGATCGCAGGCTGCACCAGCGGCTCCAGATCAGCGTCCGCCTTTCTTGTCGGGCAGCGGGGCGAAGAGGGCTTCGATGTCTTCGCTCTGCAGCTTCCAGTCCCCGGCCTTGCGCCCATCTAGCACCCCCGCGGCCAGGTCGGATTTCTCCTGCTGCAGGTGCTGGATTTTCTCTTCCACTGTGCCGCGGGCAATCAGCTTGTAGACGAACACCGGCTTTTCCTGGCCAATCCGATAGGCGCGGTCGGTGGCCTGGTTTTCCGTGGCCGGGTTCCACCAGGGGTCGTAGTGGATCACGGTGTCGGCTTCGGTCAGGTTGAGGCCGACGCCGCCGGCTTTCAGGCTGATCAGGAAGATCTGCAGCTTGCCGCCCTGGAAGTCCCTGACCGGCGTGCGGCGATCGCGAGTCTGTCCGGTCAGCAGGGCGTAGGCGACATTGCGGCGCTTCAGTTCGGCTTCGATCAGGCTCAGCATTGAGGTGAATTGCGAGAACAGCAGGATGCGCCGCCCCTCGTCGAACAGTTCCTCGAGCATCTCCATCAGGCTGTCGAGCTTGCCGGAGGAGCTGCCTCGCGCCGGCACCGCGTCTTCGTTGACCAGGCGCAGGTCGCAGCACACCTGGCGCAGTTTCAGCAACGCTTCAAGAATGATGATCTGGCTGCGGGCCACGCCCTTGCGGGTGATCTCGTCGCGGACTTTCTTGTCCATGGCCAGGCGCATGGTTTCGTACACATCGCGCTGGGCTTCATTGAGCTCCACCCAATGGATGATCTCGGTCTTGGGCGGCAGTTCGGTGGCCACCTGTTCCTTGGTGCGGCGCAGCAGGAAGGGCTTGATCCGCCCATTGAGGTGCTGCAGGCGCACTTCGCTGGCGTGCCTTTCGATCGGCACGCGGTAGTCGCGATTGAAGCTCTTCACGTCCCCCAGCCAGCCGGGCAACAGGAAATGGAACAGCGACCACAGCTCGCCCAGGTGATTTTCCAGCGGCGTGCCGCTCAGGCACAGGCGCTGCCGGGCATTGAGCGCGCGCGCGGCCTGGGCCGCCTTGCTCGACGGGTTCTTGATGTATTGCGCCTCATCCAGCACCAGGACATGCAGGGGCAGGGCGGCGAGTTGCTCGACATCCTTGGGCAGCAGCGCGTAGGTGGTCAGGATCAGGTCGTAGTCGTTCAGCCGGGCGAAGTGCTTATGGCGGCCGGCGCCATACAGGGCCAGGACCTTGAGTTGCGGCGTGAAGTGCGCCGCCTCGTCGAGCCAGTTGGGGATCAGGCTGGTGGGCATCACCACCATGCACGGCCGGTCCAGGCGCCCGGCGTTCTTTTCGCTGAGCACATGGGCCAGGGTCTGCAGGGTTTTGCCCAGGCCCATGTCGTCGGCCAGGATGCCACCGACCTCCAGTTGGCGCAGGGACTGCATCCAGCTCAGGCCTTCGAGCTGATAGGGGCGCAGCGTGGCGTTCAGGCCCGCCGGCGCGGGGGCCGAGTAGTCCTTGATGTCGCGCAGCCGCTGGGCGAAGGAGCGGATGTGTTCGCCGCCTTCCCAGAGCAGGGGCAGGTCTTCCAGCGGATTGAGGCGCGTCGCGTCGGCACTGCTCAGGCGCAGTGTGGTTTCGCCGGGTTCCTGCAGATAGAACTCGCCCAGGGTGGCCAGCACCGGCTTCAGCCGGCCATAGGGCAGGGCCACTTGCAGGGGGCCGTTGGGCGAGTTGGGGCGCCCGGGAATGTTCACCAGGATCAGCTCGTCGTCGCGGCGTCTGGCCAGGCGCTCCGGGTTGAGGATCTCGGTGTGGGAGCGCATCAGGTTGAGCAGGATCGGCAGCAGGCTCAGGCGCTCGCCGTTGACGATGATGCCCAGTTCCAGATCGAACCAGTCGCGCCCCGGCGCTTCGTCCACCGTGGCGTACCAGTCGTCCACGGCGGTCAGGTCGAAGCCGAAGTCGTCGTCGATCTGCAGCTCCCAGCCCTGGGTGCGCAGCTTGGGCAGTTCGTTGAGGGTGAAGGTCAGCCAGGCGCTGTCATTGACCATTTCATACAGCTCGCCGGCGCTTTCCGGCAGGGCTTTGCTTTGCCGGGTGGCAATCTTGAAACCCAGCGCCCGCAGTTGTTCGCGATAGCGTTGTTCGACTTCCGGCTGGCGCCTGATGCGCAGGGTCTGGTGTTCCTGGCGAATCACCACGTCGGCGTTTTTCTGCCCGCTGACGTATTCCTCCAGGTAGCTGAACGACAGCGCGGCACGGTGCTGGATGTAGCGCTGCATCTTGCCGTTGCGCGGTTCGAAGGCGCTGAACTCGATACTGGCCAGCCACAACCGGGGCACCGGTTGCACGTTGTCGACGATCTGTTGCGGCAGCGGGGCGGGGCTGCGGTTTTCCAGGACGGCCTGGAGTTTTTCCAGCAGCTTGGCGTCTTTCGCCGCCGCCGGGTAGGCCAGGGTCTCCTCGATTTTCAGCAGCACCGCGGCAATGTGTTTGCAATTACTGCGCACCGGGCAGGTGCAGGAGGCTTCGACCATCAGCAAGGTGTTCTTGGCCGACTCGCGCAGGCTGATGGTCTGTCGATAGACGTTGCCCCCCGAGCCCTCGCAACTGGCGGTGATGACGCTGTCGCCGGCCTGGACGATCCTGACGCGGTTCTCCAGGGCGTAGCGGCGGCCACGCTCCAGGGCTTGTTCCTTGAATCGGCTGACCCAGGAAGGTGCCAGGGGTTTGGTCAGGGTCGGGGGCATAGGGACTTCTGTCAGTCCACGATTTCAGGCGGCGCCTCGCGCGGCGTGGGGGCCGACAGCGAGGTGATCTTGATCAGCAGGGCCAGGTGGCCGTTGTCGAGGTAGTTGAGCTGGCCGTTCTTGGTGTGGCTTTCCTGTTTCAGGCGTTCGCTGGCGGTCACCAGGCCGTTGCTGTCGATCCGGTTGACCCAGAACTGCGCATCCACATCGGTGAAGCGCCCGAGCTTGAGGGTCAGGGTGCCCTCGATCGGGAACTGGCCGAACTGTTCCTGGCCCTCGCTGACCGCGACTTTCACCGGGTTTTCGTCCAGCGCCTGTTGCCAGGCCTTGTGCATCAGCACGCTGTAGTCACCGCTGGCGGTGAGTTTCTCGACCACGCCACCCAGCGCCGGGGTGCGCTGGCTGTCGGCGCCCAGGCGTTGGGCGCCGGCGGCCCAGTCTTCGGGGGCGGCGCGGCTGACGATGGCGGGAACCGCGTTCTGCCGGACCAGAATCATTTCGACCTGATACATGTCGGCAAACGCCGAGGGAGCGACCAGGGTCAGGAGCAAGGTCAGTGAGCGAAACAGGCGCATGGGGCGTCCTTCAAGCAGTTTTCGGGGTGAGGCGCTCGAACAGCGCCTCCAATGTGTTGAAGCGTTCTTCCGGACGTTCCATCGGCACCATGAATTTGAACAGCGTGGCGCCTTCAAATTTGTAGCGATTGGGTTGGCCCTGGATGAGTTTGATCAGCGCCAGCGGGTCCACCGGGGTATCGGCAGCGAACTCGAGACGACCGCCCTGCGGGCCGCCGTCGACCTTCTTGATGCCCAGTTGCTCGGCCTGCAGTTTCAGCAGGGTCAGGCGTACCAGGTTCTTGGTCGGTTCCGGCAGCAGGCCGAAGCGGTCGATCATCTCCACCTGCAGGTCCTTCAGGCCGTCCTCGTCGGTGGCCGAGGCGATGCGCTTGTAGAGGATCAGTCGCGCGTGCACATCCGGCAGGTAGTCTTCGGGAATCAGCGCCGGCAGGCGCAGGTTGATTTCCGGACCACCACCCAGCGGCTGGTCGAGGTTCGGCTGCTCGCCCTTGCGGATGGCTTTCACCGCGCGCTCGAGCATTTCCATATAAAGGGTGAAGCCCACCGCCTGGATCTGCCCGCTTTGGCCATCCCCCAGCAGTTCGCCGGCGCCGCGGATTTCCAGGTCGTTGGTGGCGAGCACGAAGCCGGCGCCGAGGTCCTGGGTGTTGGCGATCGCCTCCAGGCGCTTTTCCGCGTCCGGGGTGATCTGCTGGCGCGGTGGCGTCAGCAGGTAGGCGTAGGCCTGGTGGTGACTGCGACCGACCCGGCCGCGCAACTGGTGCAACTGGGCCAGGCCGAACTTGTCGGCGCGCTCGATGATGATGGTGTTGGCGCTCGGCACGTCGATGCCGGTCTCGATGATGGTCGAGGCGATCAGCACGTTGAAGCGCTTGTGGTAGAAGTCGCTCATCACCTGTTCGAGTTCGCGTTCGCGCATCTGCCCGTGGCCGATGCCGATGCGCGCTTCCGGCACCAGTTCGGCGAGGTCGGCGGCGCATTTCTCGATGGTCTTCACGTCGTTGTGCAGGTAGTAGACCTGGCCGCCACGCAGCAGCTCGCGCAGCAGGGCCTCTTTGACCGTGCTCTTGTTCTGCTCCATGACGAAGGTGCGCACCGACAGGCGTCGGGCCGGTGGCGTGGCGATGATCGACAGGTCGCGCATGCCCGACACCGCCATGTTCAGCGTGCGCGGAATCGGCGTGGCGGTCAGGGTCAGGATGTCGACCTCGCTGCGCAGGGCCTTGAGCTGTTCTTTCTGGCGCACGCCGAAGCGGTGCTCTTCGTCGATGATCACCAGCCCGAGATTCTTGATCTTCACATTGTCCTGCAGCAGCTTGTGGGTGCCGATGACGATGTCGATCTTGCCTTCGGCCAGGTCGGCCACCGCGGCATTCACTTCCTTGGCGGACTTGAAGCGGCTCATCACTTCCACGCTCACCGGCCAGTCGGCGAAGCGGTCGCGGAAGCTGTTGTAGTGCTGCTGGGCGAGCAGGGTGGTGGGCACCAGGATCGCCACTTGCTTGCCGCCGTGCACGGCGATGAAAGCGGCGCGCATCGCCACTTCGGTCTTGCCGAAACCGACGTCGCCGCAGACCAGGCGATCCATCGGCTTGGCCGCGAGCATGTCCTCGCGCACCGCTTCGATGGTGGTTTGCTGGTCGGGGGTTTCTTCGAACGGGAAGCCGGCGCTGAAGGTGGCGTAGTCGGCTTTCGGATCGGCGAAGGCATAACCTTCGCGGGCCGCGCGGCGAGCGTAGATGTCCAGCAGTTCGGCGGCGACATCGCGCACCTGCTCGGCGGCCTTGCGCTTGGCTTTCTGCCAGGTTTCCGAACCCAGGCGGTGCAGCGGCGCCAGGGCATCGTCGCTACCGGTGTAGCGGGCGATCAGGTGCAGGTTGGCCACCGGCACATAGAGCTTGGCGCCCTCGGCGTATTCGAGGGTGAGGAATTCTGCGGCCTGGTTGTCGATTTCCAGGGTGGCCAGGCCCAGATAGCGGCCTACGCCGTGATCGATATGTACCACCGGCGCGCCTTCGCGCAGCTCGGTGAGGTTCTTGATCACCGCATCGTTGTTGGCGTCGGCGCGTTTCTCCCGGCGCCGGCGCTGCATCACGCGCTGGCCGAACAGCGGGCTTTCGGCCACCAGCGCCAGGGCCGGATCGTCCAGCAGCAAGCCTTCGTCCAGCGGTGCGATGGTGATCGCCAGGCGATCCTTGCCCGCGACGAAGTCCGGCCAGCTGTCGACGGTCTTCGGCCGCAGCTTCAGGCGCTCCAGTAACTCCAGCAGCACCTCGCGGCGCCCGGCGGATTCGGCGGTGAACAGTACGCGTCCGGAGAATTCATCGAGGAAATTCGCCAGGGCCGCCAGCGGCTGATTGGCCTTGGCTTCGATGGCGAGGTTGGGCAGGGGCTGCGCCGGGAAGCGCTCGCGGCCGCCACCGGCCTCGATGTCCTGCTGGCTGGCAACCACCCGCGGCCAGCTTTTCAGGCGGGCAAAGCAGTCTTCCACCGGCAGGAACAATTCGGCAGGCGGCAATAAAGGACGGGATGGATCGACGCGGCGTTCTTCGTAACGGTTGCGCACGTCGTTCCAGAAGTTCTCGGCCGCCTGTTCGATGCCCGGCAGGGAAAACACCTGGGTGTCCTGGGGCAGGTAGTCGAACAGGGTCGAAGTGTCTTCGAAGAACAGCGGCAGGTAATACTCGATACCGGCCGGGGTGATCCCGCTGCTCAGGTCCTGGAAGATCGGGCTGCGGCGGAAATCGACGTCGAAGCGTTCGCGGAAACGGGCCTTGAAGCGGGTGACGGCTTCTTTTTGCAGCGGGAATTCTTTCGCCGGCAGCAGGCGCACCGAATCGACCTTGTCGATGGAGCGCTGGTTTTCCGGATCGAAGGTGCGCAGGGTCTCGATTTCATCGTCGAACAGGTCGATGCGATAAGGCAGTTTGCTGCCCATCGGGAACAGGTCGATCAGGGCGCCGCGCACCGCGAACTCGCCGTGCTCGTAGACCGTGTCGACACAGCGATAGCCGCTGGCTTCCAGGCGAGTGCGCATCTGTTCGACATCCAGCTTCTGACCGATGTCCAGCACCAGGCTGCTGCCCAGCAGGAACTTGGTCGGCGCCAGGCGATGCAGGGCGGTGGTGATCGGCACCACCAGCACGCCATGCTCCAGCTCCGGCAGCCGGTACAGGCTGGCGATCCGCTGGGAGATGATGTCCTGGTGCGGCGAGAACAGGTCGTAGGGCAGGGTTTCCCAGTCCGGGAAATGCAGCACGGGCAAATCCGGGGCGAAGAAACTCAGCTCCTGCTCCAGCCGTTCGGCACTTTGGCTGTCGGCGGTCAGCAGCAGGGTGAAGCGCTTGGCGGCGCTGGCAGCCTCGGCAATGGCGAGGCTGAGGGCGGCACCGGGCAGATTGCCCCAGTGCTGTTTGCCGGCGGCGGCAGGGAGTTGCGGTAGACGCAGAACGGGCACGGAAGGTTGAGCTCCAGCGTTGCGACAAAGTCGGTAATTGTAGCGGTCCGGCGTACCGGCTGTCAGTTGCTGATGTGTCTATTACGCGGTTGCGGAAAATGTAGTGGTTATGACAAAAAAACGCGTTTCTTGGCGGGAAATGTAGTGCCGAATCGGGGCGGTGTTACGGAGGGTTACAGACAACGCTGGGATACCGCGCAAAATGAGGCCTTTCTGGAACCCGCGTATTTACTGGGCTGGAGCGGGGTGTGTTTTTTCCGGATGGGTTTTTGTTACGTTCCGCGCGACAGGCGCGCATTGCTACGCAGGGGACTCGGCTGCATAATGTAGCCCCTTTTTTCAGCCCCTACATGTGGAAGGTTCCCGTGACTCAGAAGCCCGACCAGTGTCTTGGTGAATGGATCGACCGTGAAGCGCTCGCAGAAGCGATGATTCCGCTTATCGGTCAGCTCTACCGCAATAACAATGTGGTGAGTTCGATCTATGGCCGCAGCCTGATCAACCAGTCTGTCATCGCGATTCTCAAAGCTCACCGCTTTGCTCGCCATCGCTCTTCCGACGATAGCGAACTCTCCGTCCACGAAACATTCCCACTGCTCAAGGCCATGAGCGAGCTCAAGCTCGGCGCGGCTTCGGTGGACCTGGGCAAGTTGGCGTTCAAATTCCGTAACGAAGGCAATGGCCGCACCGCCGAGCAATTCGTTCGCGAAGAACTGGCTGACGTGGTTGGCCAGCAAAATGCTTCGCCCCGCAAAGGCACCGACGTGGTCCTGTACGGCTTCGGTCGTATCGGCCGTCTGCTGGCGCGCATCCTGATCGAAAAAACCGGTGGCGGCGACGGCCTGCGCCTGCGTGCCATCGTGGTGCGCAAAGGCGCCGAAAACGACCTGACCAAGCGCGCCAGCCTGCTGCGTCGCGATTCGGTGCACGGTTCGTTCAACGGCACCATCACCATCGACGAAGCCAACAACACCATCACCGCCAACGGCAACCTGATCCAGGTTATCTACGCGAAGAACCCGACCGAGGTGGACTACACCCAGTACGGCATCAAAGACGCGCTGCTGGTGGACAACACCGGTGTATGGCGTGACGCCGACGGCCTGGGTCAGCACCTGGCCTGCCCGGGTATCGACCGCGTCGTTCTGACCGCGCCTGGCAAAGGCAAGCTGAAGAACATCGTTCACGGTATCAACCACGCCGAAATCACTGCTGACGACAAGATCGTTTCCGCCGCTTCCTGCACCACCAACGCCATCGTGCCGGTGCTCAAGGCCGTGAACGACAAGTTCGGCATCGTCAACGGTCACGTCGAAACCGTTCACTCGTACACCAACGACCAGAACCTGATCGACAACTTCCACAAGGGCGATCGTCGTGGCCGTAGCGCCGCGCTGAACATGGTAATCACCGAGACCGGTGCTGCCACCGCTGCCGCCAAGGCCCTGCCTGAGCTGGCCGGCAAGCTGACCGGTAACGCGATCCGCGTTCCGACGCCAAACGTGTCGATGGCCATTCTCAACCTGAACCTTGAGAAAGCCGCTACCCGTGAAGAGATGAACGAGTACTTGCGCTACATGGCGCTGCACTCCGATCTGCACAAGCAGATCGACTTCGTCAATTCCCAGGAAGTGGTTTCCACCGACTTCGTGGGCTCGCGCCACGCCGGTGTGGTGGACGCTGAAGCGACCATCACCCAGGATAACCGCGTTGTTCTGTACGTCTGGTACGACAACGAATTCGGTTACAGCTGCCAGGTGGTTCGCGTGATGGAAGACATGGCCGGTGTGAACCCGCCTGCGTTCCCGCGCTAAGCCTTAGCCGCACATGAAAACGCCCCGACTTGTCGGGGCGTTTTTGTTTGTGGCGTTTGATGGGTGGCGAGATGAGTTGATTGGGCGGGCCTTTTCGCGGTCGATCAGGCACCACCCACTACTGCTGCCTGCGCAGTGCGCAGTTCATGCTTGTTGCCGCGGAACAGCACCAGGGTCGCGATCAGGCCCAGCACCGCCGCGCCGCTGAGCCAGATCCCCGGCGCCGCCTTGTTGTCCAGCGCATGGATCAGGTAGGTGCAGGCCGCCGGCGTGAAGCCGCCAAAGGTGGCGGTGGCCAGGCTGTAGGCCAGGGAG
This sequence comes from Pseudomonas sp. GW821-FHT02B10, assembly GCF_059421865.1. Lineage (NCBI taxonomy): Bacteria > Pseudomonadati > Pseudomonadota > Gammaproteobacteria > Pseudomonadales > Pseudomonadaceae > Pseudomonas > Pseudomonas sp. GW821-FHT02B10. The sequence continues at coordinate 235,543 of NZ_JBWKVU010000006.1, forward strand.
AAGCCGGTGGTGCGCACTTCAACCGGCATGATTTCGGTGAGAGCCACCACCATGGCGCCGTTGTATGAGCCATAGAGGAAGGACAGCCACAGCTCGACGATCAGCAGGTGGCTGAAACTCGGGTTGGCCACCAGCCAGGACAGGGCCGGATAAGCCGTGAGGATCGCCAGGACGGTCGCCGCCAGCAGCAGCGGCTTGCGCCCGACCTTGTCCGAGACGGCGCCCATCACCGGCAGCCAGAAGAAGTTCGACAGGCCGATGCACACGGTGACCAGCAGAGCGTCCAGGTCCGACAGCTGCAATTCGGCCTTACCGAAGGTCGGGGTGTAGGCGGTGATCAGGTAGAAGGACACAGTGGTCATCACCACCAGTGCCATGCCGGCCAGGACGATGCCGAAGTTCTGGCCGATGGAACGGATGATTTCCCGCAGGGTAGGGCGGTGCTTGCGTGCCTGGAACTCCGGGGTTTCTTCCAGCGAACGACGGATCATGAAGATCGCCGGCACTATCATGCAGCCCACCAGGAACGGCATGCGCCAGCCCCAGTCGCCCATTTGTTCCGGGCTCAGCCAGTGGTTCAGGCCAACGCCCAACAGGCCGGCGAAGACCACGGCGGCCTGTTGGCTCGCCGATTGCCAGCTGACGAAGAAGCCCTTGCGGCCCGGAGTGGAGATTTCCGCCAGGTAAACCGAGACGCCACCCAGTTCCACACCGGCAGAGAAGCCCTGCAGCAAGCGGCCGAGCAGCACCAGCAACGGCGCGGCGACGCCGAGGGTGGCATAACCCGGGACGCAGGCGATCAGCACGGTGCCCGCGGCCATGAGCAGCAAGGTGATGATCAGGCCCCGGCGCCGGCCATGACGGTCGATATAAGCGCCAAGAAAGATCGCGCCCAGCGGGCGCATCAGGAAGCCGGCGCCGAAGGTCGCCAGCGACAGCATCAATGACGCGAAAGCACTGTCGGCAGGGAAGAAGGTCTTGGCAATGGCCGTGGCGTAAAAGCCGTAGACCATGAAGTCGAACATCTCCAGAAAGTTGCCGCTGACAACGCGAAAGATCGCCTTGCCTTTGCCCGTGGTCGTGGACATTTTATTCACTCACTTTGGCTATTTTGTTAGCGATCCCTGGTCGTTATCCGTCCTGGCTGCACGGTCTGGGGCAGCTAAGCCGCAGGCCAGACAGTTTGTAACAATATGTGTATGAGTCTGCCGAGGCAACAAAAACTCTTAGCTTGCTTGCTAAGTAGATGGACGGCTCGGGATTTATTGCCAGCCAGTTCGCGGAATAAACCCGCAGGAGCGAGCTCGCGATGAGCCGGGTTCGGCCTGCATCAAATCCGCGCTGTCTGCCGCATAATGGCCCGCCCTGGTCGGACGAAACCGAGAGGGAAATCGATTGTCGGGAGGCGAAGTCTTGCTGGGTGGATCTTGGGTGCGAGGGTGGCTTCCTGTCGTTCTGGCAATGGCCCTGGCCGGATGCGGCCGGGGCGATTCGCTGGAAAGCTTTGGCGGCCCGACCATGGGCAGCACCTACTCGATCAAGTACGTGAGGCGGGCAGGGCTGGCCGCGCCGAGTGAGGTGCAGGCCCAGGTCGAGCGGATACTTGCGCAGGTCGACCGGCAGATGTCGACCTATCGCAGCGACTCGGACATCGAACGCTTCAACGACCTGCCGGCCAATAGCTGCCAGGTGATGCCGGTGGCGGTCCTGCGATTGATCGAGATTGGCCAGCAGCTGTCGCGGGACAGCCAGGGCTCCTTCGATCTGACGGTCGAGCCGTTGCTCAACCTCTGGGGCTTCGGTCCGCAGGGGCGCGGGGAAGCGGTGCCGAGCGATACGGCGCTGGCGCAGGTGCGGCAGCGAGTCGGCTATACCCATCTGCGTATCGAGGGCGACCAGCTGTGCAAGGACGCCGCGGTCGAGGTGGATTTCAACAGCATCGCCGCCGGTCATGCGGTGGACCGGATTGCCGCCAGGTTCGCGGAAATGGGCATCGACAGTTACCTGGTCGAAGCCACTGGCGAACTCAAGGCAGTCGGCAGGAAACCCGACGGTTCGGCGTGGCGCATTGCCCTGGAGGAGCCGCGGGGCGATCGACAGCTGGCCGAGCGGGTCATCGCCGTCGATGGTTATGGGGTTTCGACTTCCGGCGACTACCGCAATTATTTCCAGCGCGACGGACAGCGTTATTCCCACACCTTCGACGCCCGCACCGGCAGGCCTGTCGAGCATGGGCTGGCTTCGGTCACGGTGATTCATCCCGCGGCCGTGATGGCCGATGGTTTGTCGACCCTGCTGCTGATCCTCGGTCCCGAGCGCGGTTGGGATTACGCGGAAAAACACGATATCGCCGCATTTTTTGTGATTCGCGCCGATACAGGCTTCGTCACACGCAGCAACCGCGCGTTTGATCGCCTGTTTGCCGGACAAAAGCAGTAATCTTGCGCGGTGCCGCGGCGCGATGTCGCAGGCAAAAGTAGCCGGCGACGCGACCAAGGGTTAATGTGCGCGGCGTTGACGCTTCTATAGACTGTGCCCGGGTTCGTAACCGAGCCAAATTGATCCTTCATGCCGCTGGCCGCGGCATGATTTAGCCGCAGGTGCCACATCGGGTGCCGCGGCCTGTTCTGAGGAGTACGCATGGCTGTCTACAACTACGACGTAGTGGTGCTGGGTTCAGGCCCCGCTGGAGAAGGTGCGGCGATGAACGCCGCGAAAGCTGGGCGCAAGGTAGCGATGGTCGATAGCCGTCGCCAGGTCGGCGGTAACTGCACCCACCTGGGCACCATCCCGTCCAAGGCCTTGCGTCACTCGGTCCGGCAGATCATGCAGTTCAACACCAACCCGATGTTCCGGGCCATTGGCGAGCCACGCTGGTTCTCGTTCCCCGACGTATTGAAAAGCGCCGAGAAGGTCATCTCCAAGCAGGTCGCCTCGCGCACCGGCTACTACGCGCGTAACCGGGTCGACGTGTTCTTCGGCACCGGCAGCTTCGCCGACGAGCAGACCATCGAAGTGGTCTGCGCCAACGGTGTGGTCGAGAAGCTGGTGGCCAAGCACATCATCATCGCCACCGGCTCGCGTCCGTATCGCCCGGCCGATATCGATTTCCACCACCCGCGTATCTACGATAGCGACACCATCCTCAGCCTCGGCCACACCCCGCGCAAACTCATCGTTTACGGCGCTGGCGTGATCGGTTGTGAATACGCCTCGATCTTCAGTGGCCTGGGGGTACTGGTCGAGCTGGTGGACAACCGCGGCCAGTTGCTGAGCTTCCTGGACTCCGAGATCTCCCAGGCGCTGAGCTACCACTTCAGCAACAACAACATCACCGTGCGCCACAACGAGGAATACGACCGCGTCGAAGGCCTCGACAATGGCGTGATCCTGCACCTCAAGTCGGGCAAGAAGATCAAGGCCGACGCCTTGCTCTGGTGCAATGGCCGGACCGGCAATACCGACCGGCTGGGCATGGAAAACATCGGGGTCAAGGTCAACAGCCGTGGCCAGATCGAGGTGGACGAGAACTACCGCACCTGCGTGCCGAACATCTACGGCGCCGGCGACGTGATCGGCTGGCCGAGCCTGGCCAGTGCCGCCCATGACCAGGGGCGTTCGGCCGCCGGCAGCATCGTCGACAACGGCAGCTGGCGCTTCGTCAACGACGTGCCGACCGGGATCTACACCATTCCGGAGATCAGTTCGATCGGCAAGAACGAGCAGGAACTGACCCAGGCCAAGGTGCCGTACGAAGTGGGCAAGGCCTTCTTCAAGAGCATGGCCCGCGCGCAGATCGCCGGTGAGCCGCAAGGCATGCTGAAGATCCTGTTCCACCGCGAAACCCTGGAAGTCCTGGGCGTGCACTGCTTCGGTTACCAGGCTTCGGAGATCGTGCACATCGGCCAGGCAATCATGAACCAGCCGGGTGAGCTCAATACCCTGAAGTACTTCGTCAACACCACGTTCAACTACCCGACCATGGCCGAAGCCTATCGGGTAGCCGCTTACGACGGCCTCAACCGGCTTTTTTGAGCGACTCCGGCCGGTGGCCTGAGCCGGCCGGGGAGACCGATTTCAGTAACTCTCGAGCGTGGCGCTGGCCAAACCGGGAAAGTCTGTAATCAGGCTGTCTACGCCGAAGTCGGCGAGCCTGCGCATCAGCGCAGGCTCGTTGACTGTCCACACCGACACATGCAAGCCCTGACGCTGCGCCCGTTGCAGCCGCTCCGGGGTGCAGAGTGTCCAGTTCAACGCCAGAATCTCGCAGCCGTAGCTTTGCGCGACCTTCAGCGGGTCGAGCCAGGCGTATTCGGCGACCAGCCCGCGCGACAGATCCGGGGTCAGCTCGACAGCCGCCTTGAGCACTTCCCGTGAGCTGGAGGTGACGGTGACCTTGTCCAGCAGGCCGAAACGCTGCGCCATCTCGCGAATCGCCAACACCGTGGTGGCGGCACGGGTGCGCGAAGCGCTCTTGACCTCCAGCTGCCAGTGCTCGAAGTCGCATTTTTCGAACAGTTCTTCCAGGCGCGGGATCGGGCAGGGCGTGACCCAGCCCGGGCCGCCCTTGCGAGCGTCATAGGACACCAGTTCTTCGGCGCTGTGTTCGACCACCTTGCCGCGGCGGTCGGTGGTGCGCTTGAGGGTCGGGTCGTGGATCACCATCAACTCGCCGTCCATGGACAGGTGCAGGTCCAGTTCGCAGCGGCGCACTCCATGCTTGAGGCACTGCTGGAAGCTGGTCAGGGTGTTTTCCGGTGCTTCGCCTTTAGCGCCGCGGTGGCCATAAATCAGGGTCACGATTGCTCCTTCACGGAAATTTTTCCATTAGATGGTCGGTGCTGCGCGATGGGGCCGCAGGTCAATCGGCTGCCGGGTCGTTCTGCTCTCGGGCCTGGCGACGTTCCTGGGCTTGCTTCTGCAGGATATAGCGCGCCAGCAACTGGCGTTGGGCGTCGGTCAATGCTTCGAACTCGGTACCGATTTCGAAAGTGCCGAAACTGCGGGTTTCGCAATGGGTGACCTTGGCCCGCAACAACAGGCCCAAGGCCTGGGGCATCAGCAGCAGCTTGACCGCCAGGTGGGTGCCGGCCGAGTAGGACAGGTGATGTTCGAACTCGATGCCGCCCTCGGAGAGAATCACCCGCTGCGGCTCGCCGAACTTGCCGAGCACGGTCTGCGCCACCACCTGACTGAGCAGGTCGATGCGCTTGTTCATGGACTTGAGGTAGTTGGCCAGGGTCCGGTCGCGCTCGCTGACCTGGCGCAGCAGGTGCTGCGATTCGAATTCGCTCAAATGCAGCTCGCTGAGCAGGTTGAACAGCGGCGACGCATCCTGCAACACTTCCTTGCTCGCCGCTTCGTGGGCGGACAAGGGGCTAATTTCCAGTGCGATCGTGTCCTCGATACGGTAGTATTCGCGGCGATCTTCTTCATCTAATGTCGACATGGCGAACCCATGGTAGCGGCGGTGGTCTGAGTGTAAAGCTGCTTACTAGGACCCGCCACAAGGACGTCTTCTTTTCCTCCGAACAAGCCCCGACATGTTCAGACCTCTCTTCGTATTTATTGGCACGCGTTATACCCGTGCAAAGCGCCGCAATCATTTCGTGTCATTCATTTCCCTGACCTCGATGATCGGACTCGCCCTTGGCGTGGTCGTGATGATTGTCGTGCTGTCGGTGATGAACGGCTTCGACCATGAGATGCGCACCCGCGTGCTGGGCATGGTGCCCCACGCGACCATCGAATCCGGTGAGCCGATCAGCGACTGGCAAGGCCTGGCCGACAAGGTCAAGCAGAACCCCAAGGTGCTGGCGGTTGCGCCGTTCACCCAGATGCAGGGGTTGCTGACCAATAACGGCCAGGTGCAGAAAGTCCTGCTCAACGCCATCGATCCGGCCAAGGAACGCCAGGTTTCGATCATCGATAACTTCATGAAGCAGGGCAAGCTGGACGACCTAGCCCCCGGCAGCTTCGGCATCGTGATCGGCGACAAGGCCGCGACCAAGCTGGGGGTTGGCCTGGGCGACAAGCTGACCTTCGTCGCGCCCGAGGTCACGGTGACCCCGGCCGGGATGTTCCCGCGCATGAAGCGTTTTACCGTGGTCGGCATCTTCCATGTCGGCGCCGGCGAGCTGGACGGCTATCTGGGCCTGACCAACCTCGACGACCTGGGCCGCCTGCACCGCTGGAAACCGGACCAGGTGCAGGGCCTGCGCCTGAAGTTCGACGATCTGTTCCAGGCGCCGCGCACCGCCTGGGAAATTGCCGAGCAACTGGGCGAGAACCAGTACTACGCCCGTGACTGGACCCGTACCCACGGCAACCTGTACCAGGCCATCCGCATGGAAAAAGCCATGATCGGCCTGTTGTTGCTGCTGATCGTCGCCGTGGCCGCCTTCAACATCATCTCCACCCTGGTGATGGTGGTGAACGACAAGAAGGGCGATATCGCGATCCTCCGTACCCTGGGCGCGACGCCGGCCAGCATCATGGCGACCTTCATGGTCCAGGGCACGGTGATCGGCGTGATCGGTACCTTGATCGGCGCTGTGGTCGGGATGTTCGCGGCGTTGAACGTGAGCGCGGCGATCTCCGCCCTCGAAGGCCTGATCGGGCACAAATTCCTCAATGCCGACGTGTACTTCATCGACTACCTGCCATCGCAACTGATGGCCGAGGATGTGTTGATGGTCTGCGGCGCGGCACTGGTCCTGAGTTTCCTCGCCACCCTGTATCCAGCCTGGCGTGCCGCGCGCACCCAGCCGGCGGAGGCGCTACGTTATGAGTGAGTTGGGCATGAGTGAAAAAGCAATTCTGAGCTGCCGCGACCTGGGCAAGTCCTACGAGGAAGGTCCGGAATCGGTGGTGGTGTTGTCCGGCCTGCAACTGGAGTTGCACCCGGGCGAGCGCGTGGCGATCGTCGGTACCTCAGGTTCGGGCAAAAGTACCTTGCTCAACCTGCTGGGTGGCCTCGACACGCCGACCAAGGGCAGCGTCTGGCTCGACGGCGAGGAGCTTTCGGCGCTGAGCGAGAAGGGGCGCGGCCTGCTGCGCAACCGCGCCCTCGGCTTCGTCTACCAGTTCCACCACTTGCTGCCGGAATTCACCGCCCTGGAAAACGTCTGCATGCCGCTGCTGATCGGCAAGACCGCGATCCCGGAAGCCCGTCAACGGGCCACCGCCTTGCTGGAGCGGGTAGGGCTGGCCCATCGCCTGGAGCACAAGCCGGCCGAACTGTCCGGTGGTGAGCGCCAGCGTGTGGCCATCGCCCGTGCTCTGGTCAACAAGCCAGGGCTGGTGATGCTCGACGAGCCGACCGGCAACCTCGACTCCCACACCGCGCAAGGCATCCAGGACTTGATGCTGGAACTCAGCACCTCGATGCGTACCGCGTTCCTGGTGGTGACCCACGACATGAACCTGGCTCGCCAGATGGACCGCGTCCTGCACCTGCAGGAAGGTTTCCTGACGCCCATCTGACTGGCTGCAACCCGGCGCCTGAAACAGGCGCCGGGTCTTTAATTTCCATACGGTGCCCCAGCGAATGTTCAGACCGTTATCGATCTTTATCGGCACGCGCTATACCCGCGCCAAGCGCCGCAATCGCTTTGTTTCCTTCATCTCCATGACCTCGATGATCGGCCTCGCCCTGGGCGTGCTGGCGATGATCGTGGTGTTGTCGGTGATGAACGGTTTCCAGCGCGAAATGAGCTCGCGCATCCTCGGCATGGTGCCCCACGCCACTATCGTCGGCGTCAAGCCGATCGACGATTGGCAGCCGGTGGCCGCCGCGGCGATGAAAAATCCCGAGGTGATGGCCGCGGTGCCGTTCACCGAGATGGAAGGCATGCTCTCCTACAAGGGCTCGATGCAGCCGATCCAGATCAGCGGCATCGACCCGGCCCAGGAAGGCAAGGTCTCCATCGTTGCCCAGCACATCGTCCAGGGTCGCCTGGATGCCTTGAAACCGGGCGAGTTCGGGGTGGTGATCGGTGAGATCACGGCACGGCGCTTCCGCCTGAATGTCGGCGACAAGCTGACCCTGATCGTGCCGGAAATCAGCTCCGCGCCGGGCGGCATCACCCCGCGCATGCAGCGCTTGAACGTAGTCGGGGTATTCAAGGTCGGGGCCGAGCTCGATGGTTCCATGGGCCTGATCCATGTGGCCGATGCCGCCGAGATGCAGCACTGGCAGCCGAACCAGGTGCAGAGCGTGCGCCTGGCGGTCAAGGACCTGTACGCCGCGCCCAAGGTTTCCGGCGATATCGCGGCCAGCCTGGGCGCTGGCTTCAAGGCCGATGACTGGACCCACACCCAGGGCAGCCTGTTCAGTGCGATGAAGATGGAAAAGACCATGATCGGCCTGTTGCTGTTGATGATCGTGGCCGTGGCCGCGTTCAACATCATCGCCACGCTGATCATGGTGGTGAACGACAAAGGTGCGGACATCGCGATCCTGCGCACCATCGGCGCCACGCCACGGCAGATCATGGCGATTTTCATGGTCCAGGGGACGGTGATCGGTATCGTCGGTACCTTGATCGGTGGCGTGCTGGGGGTGATCGCGGCGTTGAACGTCAGTGCGCTGGTGGGGTGGCTGGAGCGGGTCAGCGGCCAGCACATCTTCAGTTCCGACGTGTACTTCGTCAGCAACCTGCCTTCCGAGCTGCAGGGCGGCGATGTGGCCCTGATCTGTACCGCGGGTTTCGTTCTGAGCTTCCTGGCGACCCTGTATCCAGCCTGGCGCGCGGCGAAGGTCGAGCCGGCGACGGCGTTGCGTTACTCGTAAGGCCCAAGCCCGCTATCGCGAGCAAGCTCACTCCTCCGGGGAGCTTGCTCGCAACCCCTGCGCTAGTCCTGCCTCGGCAACTCAATCACAAAGCTCGTCCGGCCCTGCGCCGATTCGCAACGAATCTGCCCGCCATGGGCGCGGATGATCGATTGAGTGATGGCCAGCCCCAAGCCTGCATGTTCACTGCTGCCTTCATGGCGCGCCGGGTCGGCGCGGTAGAAGCGGTCGAACAGCCGTGGCAAGCGTTCGGGCGCAATGCCTTCGCCGGTGTTTTCCACCCGCAGGTATGAACCCTTGGCGGTCTCGCCAAGCCGCACCCGCACTTCGCCGCCAGCCGGGGTGAAGCGCAGGGCATTGTCCAGCAGGTTGGAAAGGGCGCGACGCAACATGCTGCGGTCGCCCTGGATCTTCGCACTGCCTTCGCGCCCCAGGGCGATGCCGGCGTCTTCGGCCAGGGGCGAATAGAACTCCAGCAGCATGTCGGTTTCCTCACCCAGCTCCAGGGCTTCGCGCTTTGGCGTCAGCAGGCCGTGGTCGGCCTTGGCCAGGTAGAGCATGTCGTTGACCAGTTGGGCCATCCATTGCAGCTCTTCGAGGTTGCTGTGCAGGGCTTCGCGATAGTCTTCCAGCGCCCGTGGGCGGGTGAGGGTGACCTGGGTGTGGGTCAGCAGGTTCGACAGCGGGGTGCGCAGTTCATGGGCGATGTCCGCCGAGAACGCGGAGAGGCGCTGGAAGGAGTCGTCCAGGCGTCCGAGCATGGCATTGAAGGCCTGGGCCAGTTCGGCCAGTTCGCCGGGCATCTGCTGCTCCGGCAAGCGCTGGGTCAGCGAGCTGGCTGAAACACCCGCGGCGACCTCGCTCATCCGCCGTAACGGACGCAGGCCGCTGCGCGCGGCCCAGGCCCCGAGCAGCGCAGTGGCCAGGGCCGAAAGGCCGACGGTCAGCCAGATCAGGTGCTGCATACGCTGCAGAAAGTGCTGGTGGTGGGTGATGTCGAGCATCAGGGTCAGCTCTGGCGAGCCGGCCTGGCCAGGTTCCAGGGCCGCACTGTAGATGCGGTAGGCGGTACCGTCGTGTTGCAGGCTGTGCAGCCCGGTCGGCTGGGCCGGAGCGGCCGGCAAACCCGTGGCGCTGTCAAACCAGAGGGCGCCATCCGCGCCTGTGACCCGCAGCGTCAGGTCCGGTTGATGGCTGAGTTCATCCTGCAACTGCGCCTTGCGTTCGGCAAAGCGTTGCGGGTCGTCGGCGCCCTGCAGCGCGCTGCGCATGGCGATCAGTTTGCCTTCCAGCAGTTGCTGGTCGAGTTCGATGAAGTGCGCTTCGCTGGCGCGGCTGAACAGCACCCCGGCCAGCAGCGAAACCACCGCGGTGCAGCCGGCGAACAACAGGGCCAGGCGGCCGCTCAGGGTCAAGCGGCGCATCAGGCCTGGCGCTCTTCGAGCACGTAGCCCATGCCACGCACGGTGTGGATCAGCTTGTTCGGGTAATCGTCATCGATCTTCAGGCGCAGGCGGCGGATCGCCACCTCGATGACGTTGGTGTCGCTGTCGAAGTTCATGTCCCAGACCTGGGAGGCGATCAGCGTCTTGGGCAGCACTTCGCCCTGGCGCCGCAGGAGCATTTCCAGCAGCGAGAACTCCTTGGCGGTGAGGTCGATGCGCTGGCCGCTGCGTTCGACTCGCCGACGAATCAGGTCCAGGCGCAGGTCCGCCAGTTGCAGGGTGGTTTCCTGGGGCGTGGAGCTGCCGCGGCGCAGCAGGCTGCGGACCCGGGCCAGCAATTCGGAGAAGGCGAAAGGCTTGACCAGGTAATCGTCGGCGCCCAGCTCCAGGCCGTGAACCCGGTCTTCCACCGCATCGCGCGCGGTCAGGAACAGCACCGGGATCTCCAGCCCGGCGCCGCGCACGGCTTGCAGGATCTGCCAGCCATCGCGGCCCGGCAGCATCACGTCGAGAATCAACAGGGAATAGTCGCCGGTCAGTGCCAGGTGTTGGCCGGTGGTGCCATCGGCCACCAGTTCGGCGTTGAAGCCTGCCTCGCTCAGGCCCTGGCGCAGGTAGTGGCCGGTTTTCGGTTGGTCTTCGACGATCAGCAGTTTCATGGGCGGCTCATGGCAAATGGAACGCGGGCTTTATACCGTGGGCGGTGGCCGCATGGCACAAGCTGACAAAGTTGTAATCTAGCAGTCAGCCAGTTGGCAGCGCTGCGGCCTTAGAGTTTCACACAAGCTGAACCTCATCTTATTGGAGTGCGATTATGTTTTTGCCCAAGGGTGTTTTACCTCGTTCGTTGACGCTGGCCGCGTGTTTGCTGGCATTGGGTGCGCCGGCCTGGGCATCGCCGGTGCAGACCTACGATTTCGGTCAGGCGGCCTCGGCGGCCAAGGCCACGCGTACGGTGGAAGTGGTCATGAACGACATGTCCTACACCCCCAAGAGCCTGGACATCAAGGCTGGCGAGACCGTGCGTTTCGTCTTGATCAACAAGGGCCAGTTGCTGCATGAGCTCAATCTCGGTACCGCGACCATGCATGCCGAGCACCAGCAGGAAATGCTGAAGATGCAGCAGAGCGGCATGCTCACGCCCACCGCGATGAAGAACATGCCCGCCGGGGCCATGGATCACGCCGCCATGGGCCATGGCGCGATGCCCGGCATGACGCACGACGACCCGAACAGCGTGCTGGTAGAGCCAGGCAAGACCGCTGAGCTGACCTGGACCTTCAGCAAGGCCGGCAGCCTGGAGTTCGCCTGCAATATCCCGGGGCACTATCAGGCAGGCATGGTCGGCAAGCTGACGGTCAGCCAGTAAGCGCCTGGGACTCAAAGGCGGAGGCAAAGACTGATAGAATCGCCTGATTCTTCAGTCAGGTTTCCGCCATGCATCCCGCAGCCGAACATTCGCCGCTGGGCAAGTCCAGTGAATACGTCTCCACCTACACGCCATCCTTGCTGTTCCCAATCCCGCGGGCGGCAAAATGGGCCGAGCTGGGCCTGAGCGCCGACACCCTGCCTTATAAAGGCGTGGACTTCTGGAACTGCTTCGAGCTGTCCTGGCTGTTGCCCTCCGGCAAGCCGGTGGTGGCCATCGCCGAGTTCAGCATTCCGGCGGACTCACCGAACATCATCGAGTCGAAGTCGTTCAAGCTGTATCTCAACTCGCTGAACCAGACTCCTTTCGCGGATCGCCAGAGCCTGGAGGAGACCTTGCGTGCCGACCTCTCTGCGGCGGCCGGCAAGCCGGTGGGCGTGCGCATCCGCAGCCTGGGCGAAGTGGAGGCAGAAGGTGTGGTGGCCTTGCCGGGTGCCTGCATCGACGAGCTGGATATCAGCGTCAGCAGCTATGAACACCCGCGTCCGGAGCTGTTGCAGTGCGACAGGTCGCGGATCGTCGAGGAGAGCGTGCACAGCCATCTGCTCAAATCCAATTGCCCGGTCACCAGTCAGCCGGACTGGGGCAGCGTGGTGGTGGAGTACCGTGGTCCGGCGCTGGACCACGCCAGCCTGCTGGCCTACCTGGTGAGCTTCCGCCAGCACTCGGATTTCCATGAGCAATGCGTGGAGCGGATCTTCCTCGACCTGCAGCGTTTGCTGCAGCCGGAGAAGCTGACGGTGTACGCGCGTTATGTGCGTCGTGGTGGACTGGACATCAACCCGTATCGCAGCACCGAAACCGCGAGTTTCGCCAACTTTCGACTGGTTCGCCAGTAATGAAAAGCCCCGCTCTGGTAGCGGGGCTTTTTTGTCTGTAAGGGGTTAAATCCCCATGTTGCCGAGAGTTTGCACGATGTTGCGCAAAGTGCCGGCAATGGCGGGGTGTTCAAGCTCGAAGCGTTCGACGGCGAGGTTGACCCCGTCGGCCAGGCTGGTGTCCTGGGTGGCGTTTTCCAGTTTGAGCTCGAGCTCGATCTGTTGCATCAATTCCTGCAGATTGGCGCGTTCTGCTTCCGAAAGCGGTGGGTTCTGCTCCAATTGCTCGCGCAGGGTATTGAGCTGTTCTTGCAGTTCGCGGGCAGGCATGGCGTTCTCCCTTCATTGATAGGCACAGCCATGGACCGCGCCGATTCGCTAAAGGTCCATGTCTGAGCCTTAGCGTAATCCACTCGCGGGCAATGTGCATGATCTTGATCAAGTCAGGGTTTTTCACCTTTCTGGCGACGCTGGCCGATATCGGCCAGGCAGGTTGGCAGCTCGCCCAGATGGTCGATCACCGAGTGCACGCCGAGGCTGAATAGATGCAGGGTGGCCTTGCCACGCTTGAGCTCGCGCTCCTGCTGGCTCAGTGCCTGCCATTGCGTCGGACTCATGCCGCAGAGCGAACCGCAGGATGCCAGGCCGATGGTCCACAGGCCGGCGTTGAGGCCAGATTGCAGCAGGCGCGGTTCGCCGCTAACCAGCACGCAGCCGTCCAGGCGGCTGACATTCAGGGCCATCAGCGCCTGCCAGCAGGCATCGGGAGCCGGCCAGCGGGAGCCTGTGTTGGGGGAGGGGGTGAGCCAGTCGGGTAGTGAACTTGCCAGGTGCTGGCTGAGGGGGGCGGGCAACTCGTCGAGCCAGGCGCAGGGCACGCCCTGGTGTTGCAGGCTGTGCAGAATGTCCAGGGCGCCGTGAGTGGCGTGGGCCTGTTCCAGGACCGGGTGGTCGGCGCTATGCAGGCGCATCCGCGCACCGAAATCCACCAGGCAACCGCTGAGGCCAAAGAGCACGGCGGTCAAGGTGGGGGCGGATACAGGCAAGGCTTCGGCGTGAGGCATCGTGACGTCCCTGAAATACCTCACAAGAGTATCGACGACAGATGACCGTTGGATGACATCCCTGTGAACAGGCCATGCAAACGAGGGGGAGAGGGTGAAGCACTGCACCAGTGCTGCATAAATGGATATATCCGACTTATACTAGCGCGCTTACCGCCAGGGCATAGCGCCCGCGACAGTACAATCCAAGGAGTTTCTGCTATGCGCTGGAGCAATCGTCTCGCTCAGCTTATGTGTGCCGGCATGCTGCTGGTACCGGTTTTGGCCCACGCTGCGGAAGACGATCCGTGGGAAAGCATCAACCGCCCGATCTTCACGTTCAACGACACCATCGACACCTATGCGCTGAAACCTCTGGCGCAAGGTTATCAGGCAGTAACGCCGCAATTTCTCGAAGACGGCATTCACAACTTCTTCCGTAATATCGGTGATGTCGGCAACCTGGCCAACGATATCCTGCAAGCCAAGCCCCATGCCGCTGCCGTCGACACCGCGCGGCTGTTGATGAACACCACCATCGGTGTGGCGGGTTTCTTCGATGTGGGCACCAAGATGGGCTTGCAACGTAACGATGAAGACTTCGGCCAGACCCTGGGTTACTGGGGAGTCGGCAGTGGTCCTTACGTGATGCTGCCGTTCTTCGGTCCGAGCACCCTGCGCGATGCGCCGGCCAAGTATGTGGATAGCTTCACCGACGGTTACCGTTATGTGAACGACGTGCCGGTGCGTAACAGCGTGTTTGCCCTGGAGGTCGTCGACACCCGCGCGAGCCTGCTGTCGAGCGAGAAGCTGATCAGTGGCGACAAGTACACCTTCATTCGCAATGCGTACCTGCAGAACCGCGAATTCAAGGTCAAGGACGGCAAGGTCGAAGACGATTTTTAAGCGACCTGTCCATGAAAAAGGCGGCCCTTGGGGCCGCCTTTTTTGTTGATCTTAGAATCAGCTCATCTTCAGGATTGTAAGGCCAAGTTTCTGGCCCTTGCCTTCCAGCTCGGTGACCCAGACCACTTCGGTGTCCGCTTCCAGTCCCCTGAGGGCGGCGTGCTCGGAGTCGATACGCACGCTGAGCAGGTCGCCGACCTTGAATGAGCGCGGAGCCTGAACCTGCATGCCACTGCTGGAAAGGTCGATGCAGACGGCCGCAATCACCTGGCCCTGGTGGATTAGCGTGACCTCTGCATCCACCCGCATGCGGATGTAATCGCGCTTTTCACTGTAGTCACGATCGTTTGGGCTCATAGGCTCCAACCTGCGTTTAAGTTGCGGATTTGCCTGTTCTTATAACTCCCGGTGATTTGAGGTGTAAAGACGTCCGGCGACCATCGGCATGAGCTTGAAACGCCCCGCGGATGGGAGTACCGTCTGCGCCTTAGAAGGGCACCTCTGATGGTCGAGCGTGCAGGGCTACGGGCCCTGACTCCATTTCCAGAGTGGCTAGAAAGCGAATCCAGTAGTGTGTGTCCAGGCCTCGTGCCCAGCCACCTACGCCAACCTAATTCTGGCGCCGTTTGCCCACATGCCAAAAACCAGTGCCACGCTGCTGATAATCGATGACGACGAAGTAGTGCGCGCGAGCCTCGCGGCCTATTTGGAAGACAGTGGCTTCAGCGTCCTGCAGGCCAGTAACGGTCAGCAGGGACTTCAGGTGTTCGAGCAGGAAAAGCCCGACTTGGTGATCTGCGATCTGCGCATGCCGCAGATGGGCGGCCTCGAACTTATCCGTCAGGTAACCGACATCGAACCGCAAACCCCGGTCATCGTGGTTTCCGGTGCCGGTGTGATGAACGATGCCGTCGAGGCCTTGCGCCTGGGCGCGGCGGACTACCTGATCAAGCCGCTGGAAGACCTCGCGGTGCTGGAACACTCGGTGCGCCGGGCCCTGGATCGCGCGCGCCTGTTGCTGGAAAACCAGCGCTACCGGGAGAAGCTGGAAGCCGCCAACCGCGAGCTCGAAGCCAGCCTGAGCCTGCTGCAGGAAGATCAGAACGCCGGGCGCCAGGTGCAGATGAACATGCTGCCGGTGAGCCCATGGACCATCGATGAGTTCAAGTTCGCGCACCAGATCATTCCGTCGTTGTACCTGTCCGGCGATTTCGTCGACTACTTTCGTGTCGACGAGCGCCGCGTAGCCTTTTACCTGGCGGATGTTTCCGGGCATGGCGCGTCTTCGGCCTTTGTCACGGTGCTGCTCAAGTTCATGACCACGCGCTTGCTGTTCGAGTCCAAGCGCAACGGCACTTTGCCGGAATTCAAGCCGTCGGAAGTCCTGGGCCATATCAACCGTGGCCTGATCAGCTGTAAGCTGGGCAAACACGTGACAATGGTCGGTGGCGTCATCGACGAGGAGACGGGCTTGTTGACCTATAGCATTGGCGGACACCTGCCATTGCCTGTGTTGTACATGCCAGACAGTGTGCGTTACCTGGAAGGGCGGGGTCTGCCGGTAGGCTTGTTCAATGAAGCCACCTATGAAGACCACATTCTGGAACTGCCTCCGAGCTTCAGCTTGACGCTGATGTCTGATGGCATTCTGGACCTTTTGCCGGAACCCACACTCAAAGAGAAAGAGGCCGCCTTACCTGAACGGGTGAGAACGGCAGGCGGCAGCCTGGATGGCCTGCGGCAGGTTTTTGGATTGGCCACGCTAGGGGAGATGCCGGATGATATCGCCCTGTTGGTGTTGAGCAGGAATCTTTAATGAGTACCGGTAGAATCCAGTTCGCCGAGCAGGACGGCACCTTTGTCCTGAAGTTTATCGGTGAAGTGCGCCTGACCCTGTGTTCGGCGCTGGATGCGACTATTGAGCGAATCTTCACGGCGCTGAACTTCTCGGCGATCGTGATCGACCTGACCGAAACCCGCAGCATCGACAGCACCACCCTGGGCCTGCTGGCCAAGCTGTCGATCCTGTCGCGGCAGAAGGTCGGCCTGTTGCCGACCGTCGTCACCACCCACGAAGACATCACCCGACTACTGCAATCCATGGGCTTCGATCAGGTGTTCAACATCGTTGACCGTCCGATCCCATGCCCGGAATGCCTGACCGACCTGCCATCCCAGGACCAGTCGGAAGAGGTGGTGCGGCTCAAGGTGCTGGAGGCGCACAAGATCCTCATGGGCTTGAACGATTCCAACCGCGAGGCTTTCCACGATCTGGTGAATGCCCTGGAACGCAATTGATCCTATAAAGCGGCAGCACATAAAAAAGGGCGAACCCGTGAGGGTCCGCCCTTTTTGCGTTGGCGCTCGCTCGATCAGAGTTTGGCGGCCAGCAGTGCCTCGAGTTTTTCCTGGTCGCGGGCGAACTGACGGATGCCTTCGGCCAGTTTTTCGGTGGCCATGGCGTCTTCGTTGGAGGCCCAGCGGAATTGCGCTTCGTTCAGGCTCTGGCGAGCTTCGCCAGCGTGGCCGGGCGCCAGTTTGCGCTCCAGCTTGCCGGTGTCGGCGGCCAGTTTCTCGATCAGGTCCGGGCTGATGGTCAGACGGTCGCAGCCGGCCAGTTGCTCGATCTGGTTCAGGTTGCGGAAGCTGGCGCCCATGACCACGGTCTTGTAGTCATTGGCCTTGTAGTAGTTGTAGATGCGGGTCACCGACTGCACGCCCGGATCGTCGGCGCCGGTGTAGTCGTTGCCGCTGGCCTTCTTGTACCAGTCATAGATGCGGCCCACGAACGGCGAGATCAGGAACACCCCGGCCTCGGCGCAGGCGATCGCCTGGGCGAAGGAAAACAGCAGGGTGAGGTTGGTCTGGATGCCTTCGCGTTCCAGCTGCTCGGCGGCACGGATGCCTTCCCAGGTGGAGGCGATCTTGATCAGTACACGCTCGCGGCCGATGCCGGCCTTGTCGTACAGCTCGATCAGGCGATGGGCGCGCTTGAGCATGGCATCGGTGTCGAACGACAGGCGGGCATCCACTTCGGTGGAAATGCGGCCGGGGATCACTTTCAGGATTTCTTTGCCCACTGCGACGCCAAAACGGTCGCTGGCCAGGCCGACATCGCCCTTGACGTCACTGACGCAGGCGTTCAGCAGCTCGGCGTAACCCGGAATGGCCGCGGCCTTGAGCAACAGGGAAGGATTGGTGGTGGCGTCTACCGGTTTTACCCGGGCGATAGCGTCGAAGTCGCCGGTGTCGGCAACCACGGTGGTGAACTGCTTGAGTTGTTCCAGCTTGGAAGTCATGAGAGTGCTCTGTCCTGTGGGTCTGTTGACATTACCCGAGCGCTGACAGCCGCTCAAGGGTGCGAATGCGTAACCGGATGCCTAAACGAGCCCCAAGGGCGACAACCTGAAAAACAGGTGTTTGAATGCTGGGGCGCTATCCGTTTACTACGATGCCAAAACACCCATCAGGTTCAACCCGAGCGACTGTTAGCGACCTTCGAGTAACTGTCCGGCCTGATCCAGCAGCGCCAGCGGATCCTTGGCCTTGTGAATGTCCACCGAGAGCAACTGGCGGAACTTGCGCGCTCCCGGAAAACCGGTGCCCAGCCCCAACACATGGCGAGTGATGTGGTGCATGGCGCCGCCCGTGGCCAGGTGCCTGGCGATATAAGGTCGCAACTGCGCCAGCGCCTCGGCCCGGGAAATCACCGGTGCGGTGCTGCCGAACAACTGCTGATCCACCTCTGCCAGCAGGTAAGGGTTGTGATAGGCCTCGCGGCCCAGCATCACCCCGTCGAAAGTCTGTAGATGCTCATGACAGGCTTCCAGGGTCTTGATGCCGCCGTTGAGGATGATCTCCAGCTCGGGGAAATCCGCTTTCAAGCGTGCCGCCACGTCATAACGCAGGGGAGGAATGTCACGGTTTTCCTTCGGCGACAGCCCTTCGAGAATCGCGATCCGCGCATGCACGGTAAAACTGGTGCACCCAGCCTCGCGCACCTGGCCGACGAAATCGCACAGTTGTTCATAACTGTCGCGGCCATTGATGCCGATCCGATGCTTGACCGTCACCGGAATGCTCACCGCGTCGCGCATCGCCTTCACGCAATCGGCCACTAGGCCCGGGTGCCCCATCAGGCAGGCGCCGATCATATTGTTCTGCACCCGATCGCTCGGGCAGCCAACGTTGAGGTTCACCTCGTCGTAACCATGCTCCTGCGCCATCCGCGCGCAAGCCGCCAGATCCGCCGGCGTACTGCCACCCAACTGCAACGCCAGGGGATGCTCGGACTCGTCGTGACGCAGAAAACGCTCATGGTCGCCATTGAGCAACGCACCGGTGGTGACCATCTCGGTGTAGAGCAGGGCCTGCTTGGACAGCAGGCGCAGGAAGAAGCGGCAGTGCCTGTCAGTCCAGTCCATCATCGGCGCCACGGAGAAGCGGCGGGAGAGGGCTGGCGAGGCAGTTGGAGCAGGAGATAAGAGCATTGGGCAATCTGGATGGGTGAGGCGAAGGAGGGGAAGTTTATCAGGAATGGAGTTCCGGGGTTGCAAGGGCGCGCGTATCAGGAGGATGAATGGTCTTCGGTTCCTATATTCCGGTCGGTTGTATGAACAACGGCAGGCTAATAAAAAGCGGGCGATCTTAAGGTCGCCCGCTTTTTATGTGTGATTCGATAGCCGCATGGCTAGGCGAATGTTCGCTGCATTTAAATCACTTGAAGCTGTCCGCCAGTTCCCTGGCCCGATTCCCGGCCTCTCGCCGCGCCACCTGATCCACCTCATGCCCCAGGATGGTCTTTTCCACGATCAGCGCGTGGACCTGGGTGACGCCGATGAACTTCAGCCAGGCCTCGACATAGGGCTTCTGGAAGTCAAAGCGTTCCGCAGGCGTGTCGGATAGCGGCGAGAAGTCGAGGCCGCGGGCGTAGGCGACGACTGCGGTTTTGTTGTGCAGCAGGCCGCGCAGGCCGTGTTCGGCGGTGAAGCTGAAGAGGATGTCTTTCTGCGTGACCAGGTCGATGAAGTGCTTGAGCTTGTAGGGGATGCTGTAGTTCCACAGGGGTACGGAAAGTACCAGCAGATCGGCGTGGTGCAGGTGGGCGGCGAGGGTTTCGAGGGTGTTCCAGGCGTCTTGCTGGTCGGGGGACAGGGCCATGCCTTGCAGGCCAGCGTACTTGGCGTCCATGGCGTGCTGGTCGAATTCCGGCAGGTCCAGGCTCCACAGGTCCAGGGTGCTGACTTCGGTGTGTGGATGGTGGGTCTGATAGCGGTCGATAAAACCTCGGGCGATTTGTTGCGAGGCGGAGCGCTCTTTGCGGGGGGAGCATTGGATATGCAGCAGGCGGGTCATGACGGCATCTCGGATGAGGAATGCCGACATTGCAACATAGCGATTTACGGAATATAAATTGTAAATAAATGGCTGATTGATCACGTATCTTTATATGTTCGATGTTCTGTTGCTCAAGACCTTTGTAACGGTGGTGGACGAGGAAGGCTTCAGCCGTGCCGCCGAACGGCTGCACCTGACGCAGTCGGCGGTCAGCGGGCATCTGCGACGCCTGGAAGAGCAGGTCGGCAAGCCGCTGCTGACCCGTACCACGCGTTCCCAGCACTTGACTGCCGATGGCGAGCGCCTGATGGCCTATGCGCGAGCCATCCTCGCCTTGAACCGCGATGCCTGGGCCGAGCTGACGCGTTCGCCATTTCACGGCCGGGTGCGAATCGGCATGTCCGAGGACTTTGTCGAGCCCCGCCTGCTGCGCCTTTTGCAGGAGTTCGCGGCGCAGTATCCGGGCATGGAAATCGATATACAGGTGAATATTCCCGGCACGCTGCTGGAGCGCATGCAGCAGGGCGGCCTGGAGGTGGTCATAGGTTCGCTGTGTGAAACCCGTGAGCCGGGCCTGCTGTTGTGGCAGGAACCGCTGGTATGGGCCAGTTCCGCGTATCTGGTGGGTCGCTTGCCGACTCCGCTGCCACTGGCGCTGTTTCCCGAGCCATGCCCTTATCGGGCGGTAGCCCTGCAGCGTCTGGCGCAAGCAGGAATCGCCCAGCGCACGGCAATGCTTTGCCCGAGCACTGCGGCGTTGCGCACGGCGGCCCTCTCCGGGTTCGCGGTGGCGCCGATAGCCACCAGTCAGTTGGGGCAAGGGCTTGCGGTATTGGGGGCTGAGCATGGCTTGCCGGTGCTGCCTGACGCGGAGTTTCGGCTGTTCACGGCCAAGGATGCCGATCAGGGCATAGTGGCTGCGTTGTCCCAGGTGATAGTGGCGTATTGTGCGGCGCGGCGGCTCTAGCCGTCGGCTTCAGCGACGCGACTGCCCGAGGGGCAGTCGCTTGAGCGGAGTTCAGAGATCCAGGCCTTCCTGGATCACGGACAACAAGGTGTCTTCATTGAGTTCGAGCGGGTCCGGCCTGGATTTACCGGAGCCGGGAACCGTCTGGATCAGCCAGTGCCCCTCTCCATGTTCGCTGCCGTTGCGCAGCAGGTAGCGTTCAGGGCCTTTGCCGTGGATTTCGACACGCCCGGCGCCACCCGTGGTGAAGCGGGCGATGGGGTCGAGGAGGATGCTCTGGTGGTTGCCCTCGATCAGCAGTTGATCGATGGCATAGTTGAAGGTGGCGCCAGAGGGGTGGCTCTCGAACACGCGAGTGGGGACGCGCCGGATATTCAGCCCGACCTCTGAAAGTGGAGTCAGCCAGGTCTCGACCTGGTGGTACATCTCATAGACCTGTGCAGGCCACAGCTCGATGGCCTTGTCTGCCGAGATGTCTTCCTTGGCCCAGCTGTCCTGTTTTTGTTTCAGCCTTGCGGCGAGTTCATCGACCTTACTCATTCCGACTTCCTATCGTGATGTGAGGGTAAGTGTAGTCTCGGAAGGTACTTTACCTTGGCGGAGGGTGGCCAGCGATTCATGACCCTCTGCTGGATGCCGATGTTTGTATTGTGGCAGGGTGTTTTTTATATATCCCTGATGAGCATCAGAAAAATGCTCTACATTTTCAGACGTCGCCACCCTGAACTGTCCGCTATTACCTCTTAGGATTGGCCGGCCCGGCTGCATTGGATGCCTTACCCTGCCAGGATGATGCTTTGCCTATCCCGATTCACGATCCTCACCATGCCTCCGATCGAACCTTGAAACGGCTTCCGCTGCTCAAGGCTGCGGTGGTATTCATTTCGATGGTTTGCCTGTGCCTGTGCGGCCTGCTTTATCTGCAACTGGCGCAGTCCTATCACTATGATATGGCGCGGGCGCAGGTCGCCTCGTCGAACCTGACCCGGGCCATGGCGCAACAGGCCGAGGACACCTTCATCGAGGCCGACCTGGTGCTGGCCAGCCTGGCCGACTGGATTCAGAAGGATGGTTATGGCCCTGAGCAGAAGCCTTTCCTGCAGAAGATCTTTGCGCAGAGGGCGCAAGCGCTCAAACAGCTGCATGGCCTGTTCCTGTTCGACCGGGCGGGGCATTGGGTGGTCACCTCGTTCGAGCGCTTGCCACGCAGCGCAGGCATGGCCCATCGCGATTACTTCCGCTTTCATCAGCAGAACGCTTCCTTGCTGGCCCACGTCGGGCCTGCGATCCGCAGTCGGGAAAACGGCGAGTGGATCATTCCGCTGACGCGGCGCCTGAACGACAAGCAGGGCAATTTCGAAGGCGTGCTGCTGGCCGGTATCCGGCTGGCCTATTTCGACCAGTTCTTCAAAAGCTTCGACATCGATGACAACGGCAGCATGTTCCTCGCCCTGTCCGATGGCACCCTGCTGGCGCGGCGTCCGCTGGAGGAGCGGCAGATCGGCGCATCCCTGGCGCGCGGGGAAATTTTCAGCAAGTACTTGCCTGAGTCTTCTTCGGGCACTGCGATGATTCGTTCGCTGGTCGACAGAAAGATGCGGCTCTACGGCTATCGGCAACTGGACGCCTACCCGCTGGTGGTGAGCGCGGCGAGTTCGAAGGATGCGGTCCTCAAGGACTGGTACGCCAGCGCCTACCAGTCCAGCGCCATTGTCGCCCTGGTGGTATTGGGGATCGGCTTGTTCGGCTGGGTCTTCGTGCACCAGGTACGCAACGGCGAGCGTATCGAGGCCGACCTGCGGACCGCACAGGCGGCGCTGGAGGTGATCGCGACCCATGACAGCCTGACCGGCCTGGCCAATCGTCGGCTGCTCGAGCGGGCGTTGGAAACCGAGTTCGGGCGCGGCGGGCGGCAGGCGAGCCCGCTGAGCCTGATCATGCTCGATATCGATTTCTTCAAGCGCTACAACGACACCTACGGCCATGTCGCCGGGGATCAGTGCCTGGCGGAGGTGGCGCAGGTGCTGAGGGATTGCTGTCAGCGCAAGGCCGACCTGGCGGTGCGGTATGGCGGGGAGGAGTTCGTGATCCTGTTGCCCGATACCGAGATACACGGGGCGCTGGCCATGGCCGAGCAGATTCGCTACGGCGTCATGGAGAAAAACATCCCGCATACCGGCTCGCCCTTTGCACGAGTCACCCTCAGCCTGGGTTGCTACTGCTTCGTGCCGAACGGGCACGACAGCATCGAAGCGTTCCTCGAGCACGCCGATGCCGCGCTGTACCAGGCCAAGAAATCCGGACGCAATCAGGTGGCGATCGAGAGCGTCAGCCAACTGTTGGCTCGCTCGGATCGCTGATTGCTCGTTGTCCTAATTCGGGTAATCCAGCGGCTGTTCGAGACGTTGTCTCACTCCGGTCCATGACGCACGATTCCTGCCTGCTTCGCCTCCGGATGCAGGATTGCGTTGCGCGTCTTCTGGTTGATAGGGCAGGTTTTTCCGGCAGCGGAGGCGGTCCATTAACGGGCTGTTTCGAGCAGGGATATTGGCCAAATCAATTGTCGGTTCGGGGCTTTTATGGCTTATACATAGCGCCGATACGCGACACCTCATGCATAAGGACAACTCCATGAGTCAGCCCCACCTGATGAACTTCGCGCTTTACCTGCAACGGCTCGGCTACGACAGCGCGCCGCCGCCGAGCCTGGCGACCTTGCGCGAGTTGCAGTTGCGCCACACCAGCACCTTCGCTTTTGAAAGCCTGTCGACCCTGTTGCGCGTGCCGGTGCCGATCGACCTGGCTTCGGTGGAGCACAAGGTCCTGCATGAGGGCCGTGGCGGCTACTGCTACGAACTCAACCAGATGTACCAGGTGCTGTTGCAGCACCTGGGCTATGAGACGCGGGGCATTACCGGGCGAGTGGTGATGGGCGGGCCGGAAGATGCCTGGTCCGCACGCGCTCACCGCCTGGTGCTGCTGACCCTGGACGGTGTGCGTTATGTTTCGGATGTCGGCTTTGGCGGCATGGTGCCCACCGCGCCGCTGCTGCTCGATACCGAGGACGAGCAGGCCACGCCCCACGAGCCCTATCGCATCACCGAGCGTGATGGCAGTTACACCCTGCGCGCCAAGGTCGCCGGCGAGTGGCGGGCGATGTATGTATTCGACCTGCAGCGCCAGGAGGCCGTGGATTACGAAATGGGTAACTGGTTCGTCTCGACCCACAAGAACTCGCCGTTTCTCGGTCAGCTGAAAGTCGCGCTGATGGGCGAAGGCCTGCGCCGGACCCTGAATAACGGCAGCTACGCCGTGCATCGCCTGGGCCAGGACAGCGAGCGCCGGCAGATCACCGACCCCGACGAGTTGATTGCCCTGTTGCGGAACGAGTTCGCCATTCGGGTACCGCAGCATCCGCGGCTGCGAGAGGTCCTTGGCGAATTGCTCGCGCTGCCGCAACCGGCCTGATCGGTCCGGGCTTCAGGGTTCCTCGGTGTCGAGGTCGATAGTCAGATAGAAATAGTCGATATCCCCCCAGGCTTCGCGGCGATCGACGAAGGTTTCCGCCGACCCCATGAACAGGCTGTAGCCCAACTGGCTGCGCGGGTCGCGGTAGAAGCCAGGCGGCGCATCCCAGACACAGCAGGAGCGCCGCAGGGGCGGCATCCGGAACTGCTCGCTCAGGTAGCGTTCGGCGGCCTGGGCATCACGCCCCGCCAGGCGGTAGGTGGCGCGCAGCGGCTTGGTCTGCAACTCGGGTTCGGCGTGACATTCGAGGAACTCGATATAGGCGGGTTTGTTGCCGATCCGTGCCAGGAAATCGCCGCAGACCGGCGCGGCCTGGGCGCCGGACGCTAGCATTAATAACACAGGGCCGATCAGGATCGAGAGGCATCTGTTCACGTGGCGATTCCTTCCAGGCTGAGCACTCTTTTGCTGAGCAAAGCCCCCAGGCAGCTCAGGGGCAGCGCCATAAAGGCATCTGCTCATAACCATCCTTCAGCTGGCGGTGATACGTCCAGTGAGTCAGCAGCGCAATCAACGCACTGTCCAGCAGCCAGAGCGGCATCAGCAGGCGCAAGGCCGGGTGAAGGCAAAGTACACCGGCGATCGACAACCCCAGCAGCAGGCTGCTGAACCAATTGGCCAGGCCTTTGGCGCAGAGCAGGGCGTACAGCGGGGTAAACGCCAGCGCCATGGGCAGAAAGCCGAATATCGCGCCGCCGGCGACGAATAGGGCAAAGGTCCCCAGGCCAGCCCAGAACCCTTGCCACAGGCTGTCGGTGAAGCTGGCGCTATACATGGCCAGGACAAAACCCTGCAAGGCCACGACCGTGCGGAAGCTGCCATAGGCGAGGCTGAAGCTATTTCGGAGATGATTCATTCGATCGCTTCCATGCGCGGACGGAGGGCGTCACCTGTGTGGGCGCCGCGGGGGCTGGGATTCTATCAGGGTGGTTGTCTGGGGCGGGGGTCGGCGGGAAAAAGGCGGAGGCTGGCTATCAGGTTTTGCTGGTTTATGAGGTTGGGCGGCGCTGAATAAAGTGTATACAACTCTATAGACATTTGTCCCGACTGTTGAATACAGTGTGCCCATAACAAAAACCAGGGAACCCCCCAACCATGAAAACGCCCTCTGTTTCACCGCAACGGCCTGAAGATGAAAACCTGGGTCTTGGCGCGAATATGGCTTACGGCCTGCAGCATGTCCTGACCATGTACGGCGGTATCGTTGCGGTGCCTTTGATCGTTGGCCAGGCCGCCGGCCTGGCGCCGGCGGACATCGGTCTGCTGATCGCGGCGTCGTTGTTCGCCGGCGGTCTGGCGACTCTCCTGCAAACCCTCGGCCTGCCGTTTTTCGGCTGTCAGCTGCCGCTGGTCCAGGGCGTGTCCTTCTCGGGCGTGGCGACCATGGTGGCGATTGTCAGCAGCGGTGGCGAAGGGGGCTTCCAGTCGATTCTCGGGGCGGTGATCGCCGCCTCGCTGATCGGCCTGCTGATCACTCCGGTGTTTTCGCGCATCACCAAGTTCTTTCCGCCGCTGGTCACGGGCATCGTGATCACCACCATCGGCCTGACCCTGATGCCAGTGGCGGCGCGCTGGGCCATGGGTGGCAATAGCCATGCGGAAAACTTCGGCAGCATGGCCAATATCGGCCTGGCGGCGATCACCCTGGTCTTGGTGTTGCTGCTGAGCAAGATCGGTAGCGCGACCATCTCCCGGCTGTCGATCCTGCTGGCCATGGTGGTGGGCACGATCATCGCGGTGTTCCTGGGCATGGCCGATTTCTCCATGGTCACCCAGGGGCCAATGTTCGGCTTCCCGACACCCTTTCATTTCGGCATGCCGACTTTCCATTTCGCCGCCATCCTGTCGATGTGCATCGTGGTCATGGTGACCCTGGTGGAAACCTCGGCCGACATCCTCGCGGTGGGTGAGATCATTGACACCAAGGTCGACTCCAAGCGCCTGGGCAACGGCCTGCGCGCCGACATGCTGTCGAGCATGATCGCGCCGATCTTCGGCTCCTTCACCCAGAGCGCCTTCGCGCAGAACGTCGGGCTGGTGGCGGTGACGGGGATCAAGAGCCGTTATGTGGTGGCCACCGGCGGGGTGTTCCTGGTGATCCTCGGCCTGCTGCCGTTCATGGGGCGGGTGATCGCCGCCGTGCCGACCTCGGTGCTCGGCGGGGCCGGTATCGTGCTGTTCGGCACCGTGGCGGCCAGCGGTATCCGGACCCTGTCCAAGGTCGACTACCGCAACAACGTCAACCTGATCATCGTTGCCACCTCGATCGGCTTCGGCATGATTCCCATCGCCGCGCCGAACTTCTACGACCATTTCCCGAGCTGGTTCGCCACCATCTTCCATTCCGGCATCAGCTCCTCGGCGATCATGGCCATCGTGCTGAACCTCACCTTTAACCACTTCACCCTGGGCAATTCGGACCAGCAATCGGTGTTTGCCGTGGCGTCCGAGCGCACCCTGCGCTACCAGGACCTGGCAGCGTTGCGTGAGGGCGATTATTTCAGCGGCGGCAAGCTGCACGATGCCGAGGGCAACGAGATTCCGGTGGTGGATACGTCCCATGGGGAGCATTCTCCGGCTGCTCATCAGGCGTCGTCCCATGCCTCGGGCGCGGTCGAAACCAG
The DNA here is from genome assembly GCF_059421865.1 of Pseudomonas sp. GW821-FHT02B10. Lineage (NCBI taxonomy): Bacteria > Pseudomonadati > Pseudomonadota > Gammaproteobacteria > Pseudomonadales > Pseudomonadaceae > Pseudomonas > Pseudomonas sp. GW821-FHT02B10. Next base: position 262,434 of record NZ_JBWKVU010000006.1, read on the forward strand.
CAAGGTCTAGGGCCGGCCGAGTCGCCAGGCTGGACGCAATCAATCCGGCCTGGCCGGCTAGCTACTCTGCGACTCGGTCTGGCAGCCCTTGGCGGACCAGCGCCAAGGCGAACAGCACCACCACGGCGGCTGCCGCCGACAGCGTCAAGGGCAGGCCGTGGGCGCCACCGCTCATGGCTGCACCGCTGAGCAAGGGGCCCAGCAGGCTGCCGATCCCCCACAACAAGCCCGCGCTGGCGTTGGCCGTGACCAGATCAGGGCCGCTGAACTCCTGGCCGATCAGGATGATCGCCAGGGTGTACACCCCGCCGGCCGCCGCGCCGAGTATCACCAGGCTCGGCCAGAGCAGCGCCGGGTAGTTCATCAGCAGTGGCAGCCCCAGGCCGATCACCAACGACACCACGCCGCAGCCCAGGTAGATGGCGGCGCGCCCGGCCTTGTCCGACAGCCAGCCCAGAGGAAACTGGAACGCCGCATCCCCCAGCAGAATGATGCTGACCATCAGCGCCGCGAGCTTGATGGCGTAGCCGTGAGTCGCGGCGTAGACCGGAAACAGCGAGAGAATCACCGTATCGAAGAAGGCGAAGAACAGGATACCCACGCACAGCGCTGGCGCCACCCGGATAAAGCCCAGCACCGAGAAGTTCTGGTTTTCTGCGTGTCCGGCGGCGGGGCGCTGGCGTGGCAAGGTCAGCCAGATCACCGCAATGGCCAGCAGGTAACCGGTGCTGACCGTGGCAATCACCGCTGGACCTTCGGTGCCGAGCAGGGCCACCAGGCCGGGGCCGATCATCTGGAACACGGTGAAACAGGTGGTGTAGACCGCGATCACTCGTCCGCGCACGGTGTCCGCAGCCATCTCGTTGACCCAGGTTTCTCCCAGGATGATGATCAGCCCGGCGCCGAAGCCCATGACGATCCGCGCCAGCCCCAGGCCGGTCAGGCTGATTTCGGGGAGTTCCAGGGCGCCGATGCTGAGGGCGCACAGGCTGAAAAACAGTAGGTAGATCTGCCGGCGGCTGAGTTTCCGGCACAGGCCGTTCACCAGGAAAGCCGACAGCATCATGCCGGCGGCGGGAAGGGCCGACATGATACCGATCTGGGTGTTCGAGGCACCGGCCTGGTACAGGCGCAAGGCAATGACCGGCACGGTGGAGCCGATGCTCAGGCCGACAATCGAGATGCCGAGGATCAGCGCGGCCAACAGGGTTTTATTCATGGAATACACCTGCACCCGATGGGGCGGGTGCTTAAAGACGGTTTGTTGTGGCGCGGCGCTTTTGCTCGGGCAGGGTTGCGGTTCGGCATACGCGGGCGTAGGTCGGGCCGGGGTTCTGCGGTGCAAAGCGGCGGATGGGGCAGTGCGCGGCGAACAAGCGCTGCCGCTGTATCAGGTCCGCGCCGGCTTCAGGCGCAACGGTGGGGTTCAGGCGTGAGGGGAGAAGGTGAAGGCGAACAGCACGCTGCGGCGGCGTCGATTGATCGCGCAGTCGGATTGCGACACCGCGAAGGTCTGCGATGGGCTCATCGAGAGAAAGCTGTGAGGGGGCTGTGCGGGGAAAAACATGAGTCGTGACGGCTGGCGTGAGAAGGGGCACAGCCTACTTCAGGCGCTGGCGCCAGGCAATCGGAGACAGGCAATCGGAGACAGGCTGCAGCACAAACGCGTATCCGCATGCCGGTCTGGCATGCGCTGAATCGATCTTGGGGGAGGGTGACGCTGAACTGATTCGCCGCAGGAGCAGGGCGCTCCTTGAAGTGTTGCTGGCCAATCAGTGTAGGAAGATGGCTCCACGACCTGGACTCGAACCAGGGACCCAGTGATTAACAGTCACTTGCTCTACCAACTGAGCTATCGCGGAATGCGGCGTATCTTACTGATTAAGAAGGAGAAGTCAAGCATCCCCAAATAATTTTTCGCTTGAGTGAGCCTGGTCGACCCTGGCCATTGTGCCAATCCGCGGCTATTTGGCCGTTGGCGGTTACCGGAATCGCGGCACAGGTCTACCATGGCGCCCCGGCAGTGGTTTCACGCGCTCCCGGCTTCCAGCCGAAAAGGTAACGCTCATGACCCTGTTCAAGTTTTTACCCGCCACACTGCTTGCCCTGTCGCCTCTGCCTGAGGAGGTTTTATGAGCATCGAGCAGATCAGCCTGCCCAAAGGTGTCGGTCCCCAGGCCATGAAACTGTGGGATGCCATTACTCAGGCCGGATCGGCCGCTGAACTGAACCGCGCGGGTGGCAAGGCCGAAGGTTTTGTCCTCGGGCTGGAAAGCGCCAAGGCCATCAAGAGCCAGGTCGCCGAGTCGCTGTACGTGGCCTTCGATGATGCCGCCAGCCAGCGCAGCGCTGAACTGGCCGGTTGAGCGTTCTCAGCCGCCGAAAGTGAAGGTGCCCAGCATGAGCTTCGCGGCCAGCGAGGTGGCGGCCAGTTGCACCAGCCACAGCGCCAGGCCGCCGAAAAATACCCCCAGGGAAATTTGCAGGACCAGGTTCCTTTCGCGTTTCTGCGGGCGGGGGAAGTGGTCCAGTTCGTCGCGGTCGGCTCGCAGGTCGTCGTGTCTCATGGGGATTCTCGATAGGGAAGCGATGGGGAAGAAGGCAAGCTGGATTCAGTCTAGTGGGCATCGGGCTGCGAGGGCGGCCCACAAAAAAGGGGGAAGCCTTCAGGCTTCCCCCCTTTTCACTCACCGCGCCTGGCTCAGATCACCTGGATGATGGCCTTGGTCACAACGTCGATGTTGTTCTGGTTCAGCGCGGCCACGCAGATGCGGCCGGTGTCCAGGGCGTAGATGCCGAACTCGTTGCGCAGGCGCGTCACTTGATCGACGGTCAGGCCGGAGTAGGAGAACATGCCGCGCTGACGGGCCACGAAGCTGAAGTCGCGCTGTGGCGCGCCCTTGGCCAGCAGGTCGACCATCTGCAGGCGCATGCCGCGGATGCGCAGGCGCATTTCGGCCAGTTCGGCTTCCCACTGGGCGCGCAGTTCCGGGCTGTTGAGCACGGCAGCGACGATGCTTGCACCGTGGGTCGGCGGGTTGGAGTAGTTGGTGCGGATCACGCGCTTGACCTGCGACAGCACGCGCGCGCTTTCTTCTTTCGATTCGCTGACGATCGACAGGGCGCCAACGCGCTCGCCGTACAGCGAGAACGACTTGGAGAACGAGCTGGAGACGAAGAAGGTCAGGCCCGATTCGGCGAACAGGCGCACGGCGGCGGCGTCTTCGGCGATGCCGTCACCGAAGCCCTGGTAGGCCATGTCGAGGAACGGCACCAGGTTTTTCGCCTTGATCACCTGCAGCACGTTTTTCCAGTCTTCCGGGCTCAGGTCGACGCCGGTCGGGTTGTGGCAGCAGGCGTGCAGGACCACGATCGACTGGGCTGGCAGGGCATTCAGGTCTTCCAGCAGGCCGGCGCGGTTCACGTCGTGGGTGGCGGCGTCGTAGTAGCGGTAGTTCTGCACCGGGAAACCGGCGGTTTCGAACAGCGCGCGGTGGTTCTCCCAGCTTGGGTCGCTGATGGCCACGACCGCGTCAGGCAGCAGCTGCTTGAGGAAGTCGGCGCCGATCTTCAGCGCGCCGGTACCGCCGACGGCCTGGGTGGTGACCACGCGACCGGCGGCCAGCAGCGGCGAGTCGTTGCCGAACAGTAGCTTCTGCACGGCCTGGTCATAGGCGGCGATACCGTCGATCGGCAGGTAGCCACGGGAGGCATGTTGAGCGGCGCGGATCGTCTCGGCTTCGACAACGGCGCGCAGGAGTGGAATTCGCCCCTCCTCGTTGCAGTAAACACCGACCCCCAGGTTGACCTTGTTGGTACGGGTATCGGCGTTGAATGCTTCGTTGAGGCCCAGGATAGGATCGCGTGGTGCCATTTCGACAGCGGAGAACAGGCTCATTATTACGGCGGCTCTGAATGGAGTGTGGAGGGACGTGTCGCGCTCCAGCCGAATGCACTAGAGCGGTGCACAAACGGGGAGCTAGTATAGAGGCACATCACTGCGCGCGGCGACAGCTGAAAGGGCTTTTCCGGCAAGTTTTTCGGTTTATTTTTCGACCGTTAGTCTTATTGCAACGTCAAAGTCGTACAGGGCCCAGGGACCTTTGCCTTGAAAGCTGTGGAATTTGCCTCCACATCCAGCACAATCCAGTATTTTCCCGGCGACGCTCGTCGTTTGTGGTCTTTCTCGTTCCTGTGCGGCGGCGTCGTGCTGGAGTGAACCCAGAGGTACGTTATGTCTGAATTCCAGCTAGTCACCCGCTTCCAGCCCGCCGGCGACCAGCCGGAGGCCATCCGGCTGATGGTCGAGGGCATCGAGGCCGGGCTGGCGCACCAGACGCTGCTCGGTGTGACCGGCTCGGGCAAGACCTTCAGCATCGCCAACGTGATCGCCCAGGTACAGCGACCGACCCTGGTACTGGCGCCGAACAAGACCCTGGCCGCGCAGTTGTACGGCGAATTCAAGGCGTTCTTCCCGAACAACGCGGTGGAGTACTTCGTTTCCTACTACGACTACTACCAGCCGGAAGCCTATGTACCTTCGTCCGACACCTTTATCGAGAAAGATGCCTCGATCAACGACCATATCGAGCAGATGCGCCTGTCGGCGACCAAGGCGCTGCTGGAGCGCAAGGACGCGATCATCGTCACCACGGTGTCGTGCATCTACGGCCTGGGCAGCCCGGAAACCTATCTGAAGATGGTGTTGCACGTCGATCGCGGCGACAAGCTCGACCAGCGCGCCTTGCTGCGCCGCCTGGCCGACCTGCAGTACACCCGTAATGACATGGATTTTGCCCGCGCCACCTTCCGGGTGCGCGGCGATGTGATCGATATCTACCCGGCGGAATCCGACCTGGAAGCAATCCGCATCGAGCTGTTCGATGACGAGGTGGAAAGCATCTCCGCTTTCGACCCGCTGACCGGCGAAGTGATCCGCAAGCTGCCGCGTTTCACCTTCTATCCCAAGAGCCACTACGTGACGCCGCGGGAAACCCTGCTGGATGCCATCGAGGGGATCAAGGTCGAGTTGCAGGAACGCCTGGAGTACCTGCGCAGCAACAACAAGTTGGTGGAAGCCCAGCGCCTGGAGCAGCGCACCCGTTTCGACCTGGAGATGATCCTCGAGCTGGGTTACTGCAACGGCATCGAGAACTACTCGCGCTACCTGTCCGGACGGCCTGCCGGGGCGGCGCCGCCGACCTTGTATGACTATTTGCCGGCGGACGCCTTGCTGGTGATCGACGAGTCCCACGTCAGCGTGCCGCAGGTTGGCGCCATGTACAAAGGCGACCGCTCCCGCAAGGAAACCCTGGTGGAGTACGGTTTCCGCCTGCCCTCGGCATTGGACAACCGGCCGATGCGCTTCGACGAGTGGGAAGGGGTCAGCCCGCAGACGATCTTTGTCTCGGCCACGCCGGGCAACTATGAAGCCGAGCATGCCGGCCGCGTGGTCGAGCAGGTGGTGCGCCCGACCGGCCTGGTCGACCCGCAGGTGGAAGTACGTCCGGCGCTGACCCAGGTCGATGACCTGTTGTCGGAAATCACCAAGCGCGTGGCCGTGGAAGAGCGGGTCCTGGTGACCACCCTGACCAAGCGCATGGCCGAGGACCTGACCGATTACCTTGCCGATCACGGTGTGCGCGTGCGTTATCTGCACTCGGACATCGACACCGTGGAGCGGGTCGAGATCATCCGTGACCTGCGCCTGGGCACCTTCGATGTGCTGGTGGGGATCAACCTGCTGCGCGAAGGCCTGGACATGCCGGAAGTGTCGCTGGTGGCGATTCTCGATGCGGACAAGGAAGGTTTCCTGCGCTCCGAGCGCTCGCTGATCCAGACCATCGGCCGGGCCGCGCGTAACCTCAACGGCCGGGCGATTCTCTACGCCGACCGCATCACCGGTTCCATGGAGCGGGCGATTGGCGAGACCGAGCGCCGTCGCGACAAGCAGATTGCCTTCAACCTGGCCAATGGCATCACCCCCAAAGGCGTGTTCAAGGACGTCGCCGACATCATGGAAGGCGCCACCGTGCCCGGTTCGCGCAGCAAGAAGCGCAAAGGCATGGCCAAGGCCGCCGAGGAAAACGCCCGCTACGAAAACGAACTGCGCTCGCCCAGCGAGATCACCAAGCGCATTCGCCAGCTCGAAGAGAAGATGTACCAGTTGGCCCGCGACCTGGAGTTCGAAGCCGCGGCGCAGATGCGCGACGAAATCGGCAAGCTGCGCGAGCGCTTGCTGACGGTTTGAGCCTCACCTGTAGCCGCTGCCGCAGGCTGCGATCGGCCGGTACGGCCGTGGCGGTATCACTACCGCTGAAGGTCCTTCGGACCTATCGCAGCCTGCGGCAGCGGCTACAGCGGTTACCCTGGCAAGTCAGTGCGCTTCCCCGGCCTTGATCCCGGCCGGCAGCGCCTTGGTCAGCAGAATCGCCAGCATGCTGACGCCCAGGGCGATCCCGACAAAATGGAAGGCGTCGTTGTAGGCCATGATCAGCGCCTGCTGGTGGGTGATTTCGCTGAGCTTGCCGAGGGCGGCGGTATCGCTGCCGAACTTCTCGGCCAGGGTCGCCAGGCGTTCGGCCACTTGCGGGTTGCTCGGCACTATGGATTCGCGCAGGTAGTCGAAGTAAGTCTTGGTCCGCGCATCGAGCAGGGTCGCGAGCAGGGCGATGCCGATCGCACCGCCGAGGTTGCGCAGGATGTTGAACAGGCTGGAGGCCGAGCCGGCGTCCTGCGGCAGGATGTAGGCGGTGGCGATCAAAGAAATGGTGACCATGATCAACGGCTGCCCCAGGGCGCGGATGATCTGGATCTGGTTGAACTGCGGCCCGGCGAAGTCCGGGTTGAGCACCCCCGAAGAAAAACTCGCCAGGCCGAACAGGCCAAAGCCCAGGGTGCATAGCCATTTGGGCGAGATGAACTGCATCAGCTTCGGCACCAGCGGAATCAGGAACAGCTGCGGCACCCCCATCCACATGATCACTTCGCCGATCTGCAAGGCGTTGTAGTTCTGGATCTGCGCCAGGTACAGCGGCAACAGATAGATGGAGCCATACAGACCGACGCCCATGCCCAGGCTGGAAATGCTCGACAGGCCGAAGTTGCGGTTGCGCAGGATGCCCAGGTTGATCAGCGGGTTGGGCTTGGACACCTGGACAATGACAAAGGTGATCAGGCTCAGCAGGGCGATGCTGCCCAGGCTGACGATCAGGTTCGATTCCAGCCAGTCCTTGCGGTGACCTTCCTCGAGAAACACCTGCAGGCAACCGAGGCCGACCCCCAGAGTGAGAATGCCGGCGTAGTCGGTGCTTTTCAGCAGCTCCCAATGGGCTTCCTTCTTCTCCAGGCCATAGAGCAGGCCGGCGATCATGATCAGGCCGGGCGGGATGTTGATATAGAAGATGTATTCCCAGCCCCAGTGCTCCGTGAGCCAGCCACCCAGGGTCGGGCCGATGGACGGGGCGAAGGTGGCGGTCATGGCGAACATGGCCATGCCCTTGGCGCGATGGTGCTCGGGGAGCTTGATCAGGGTCAGGGTGAATGCCAGCGGGATCAGCGCGCCGCCGGTAAAGCCCTGCAGGGCGCGGAACACGATCATGCTTTCCAGGCTCCAGGCCATGGAGCAGAGCAGGGAGGCGATCAGGAAACCCGCCGACACCCAGGCCGCCAGGCGTCGCGCCGACAGCAGCTGCACCAGCCAGGCGGTGAGGGGGATCATGATGATCTCCGCCACCAGGTAGGAAGTGGAGATCCACGAGCCTTCTTCGAGGGTTGCCGACAGCGCGCCCTGGATGTCCTTGAGCGAGGCGTTGGTGATCTGGATGTCCAGCACCGCCATGAAGGCGCCGAGCATCACGCTCATCACCGCGATCCAGTCGCGCCGGGTCGGTTCGCCGACCGGGCGCAACAGTTGGTCACCGGCCATCGTTCGAGGGTTCTGGGTTCAGGGGCTGGATATTCACTTTGACAGTGACTGACATGCCCGGGCGGATCTTGCCGTGCAGCGGGTTGTCGGCGGCAAAGGTCAGCTTCACCGGAATGCGCTGCACCACCTTGGTGAAGTTGCCGGTGGCGTTGTCCGGCGGCAGCAGGCTGAACTGCGCGCCCGAGGCGGCGAACAGGCTGTCGACGCGGGCTTCGATCGGCGTGTCGCCGTAGGCGTCGAACAGCAGCTCGGCCTTTTGTCCCGGTTGCATATGGCCGATCTGGGTTTCCTTGAAGTTGGCCTGAACCCAGATGTCCTGGTCCGGCACGATCGACAGCAGATAGGCCCCAGCCTGCACGTACTGGCCGTTACGCGCCGCGCGCTGGCCGATCAGGCCGCTGATGGGGGCGTGGATTTCGCTGCGGGTCAGGTTCAGTTCGGCCTGGGCCAGGTCGGTGCGGGCGTTGGCGATCTGCGCGTCGAGGCGCTTGATCTCGGCACTCAGGGCATTGACCTGCTGGTGCTGGCCTTGCAGGTCGGCCTGGGCCTTGGCCACTTGCGAGCGGGCGATATGGTTGTCGGCGGACAGGGTGGTGACCCGCTCTTCCGAGACATAACCCGGCTTGCGCAGGGTTTGCGCGCGGGACAGGTCGATCTGCGAGCGCCCGAGGCTGGCCTGGCTGGAAGCCACCTGGGCTTCGCCGGCGGCGATCAGGCTGGCCTGTTGCGTGAGTCTGCTCTGGGCTTGCAGGCGTTCGGCCTCGCGGGTGGCCAGGGTAGCGTTGGCGCGATCCACGGCGAGGTGGAAATCATCGCCTTCGAGCCTGATCAGCAGCTGGCCTTTTTCGACGTGCTGGTTGTCCTGCACCAGCACCTCGTCGATGCGCGCGCCAAGCTGGCTGGAAACGCGGGTGATTTCACCCTGGACATAGGCGTTATCGGTGCTTTCATAAAAGCGTCCATGGAAAAACCACTGCGCCAGAAAGCCCAGGGCAATCAGCAGGACCAGAAACAGGAAAATAAACAGGCGACGCTTGAGTTGAACAGGCATGGGGCGGCAGGTTGCGCTCAGGTAAATGTAAGGAAATTTGTCAGAGGGCGAATCTGGCATACGGCCGACCAGTGGTAAATGCCACGGGCGGACAATCGATGGTTCGGCGGCCCGGGCGACTCGAGTGGCCTCAACCTTGGCTTAAATGCCCTGCTCACTGGAGCGGGGCCGGCATCGCCTGTTACCATTCGCCTCTTGTTTGATCTTCGCTTTTCATATTCTTTCCGAGACATGCCATGACCACCGTCCGCACGCGCATCGCGCCATCGCCTACCGGGGATCCCCACGTAGGTACCGCTTACATCGCCTTGTTCAACTACTGCTTCGCCAAGCAGCATGGCGGTGAGTTCATCCTGCGCATCGAAGACACCGATCAACTGCGTTCGACCCGCGAGTCCGAGCAGCAGATTTTCGACGCCTTGCGCTGGTTGGGCATCAACTGGAGCGAAGGCCCGGACGTAGGTGGCCCGCACGGTCCTTACCGGCAGAGCGAGCGTAGCGAGATCTACCAGAAGTACACCCAGCAGTTGGTCGACATGGGCCATGCCTTCCCGTGCTTCTGCACCGCCGAAGAGCTGGACCAGATGCGCGCCGAGCAGATGGCCCGTGGCGAGACGCCGCGCTACGACGGTCGCGCGCTTCTGCTGTCCAAGGAAGAGGTCGCGCGGCGCCTGGCCGCTGGCGAGCCGCACGTGATCCGCATGAAGGTGCCGAGCGAAGGCGTCTGCGTGGTGCCGGACATGCTGCGTGGCGATGTCGAGATCCCGTGGGATCGCATGGACATGCAGGTGCTGATGAAGACCGATGGCCTGCCGACCTACTTCCTGGCCAACGTGGTCGACGACCACCTGATGGGCATCACCCACGTATTGCGTGGCGAAGAATGGCTGCCTTCGGCGCCGAAACTGATTCTGCTCTACGAGTATTTCGGCTGGGAGCAGCCGCAGCTGTGCTACATGCCGCTGCTGCGTAACCCGGACAAGAGCAAGCTGTCCAAGCGCAAGAACCCGACCTCCGTGACCTTCTACGAGCGCATGGGCTTCATGCCGGAAGCCATGCTCAATTACCTGGGTCGCATGGGTTGGTCGATGCCGGACGAGCGCGAGAAATTCTCGCTGCAGGAAATGGTCGACAACTTCGACCTGTCGCGGGTCTCCCTGGGTGGGCCGATTTTCGATATCGAGAAATTGTCGTGGCTCAATGGCCAGTGGTTGCGCGACCTGCCGGTGGAAGAGTTCGCCAGCCGCGTGCAGACCTGGGCGCTGAACCCCGAATACCTGATGAAGATCGCACCGCACGTGCAGGGCCGGGTGGAAACTTTCAGCCAGATCGCACCGTTGGCCGGGTTCTTCTTCGCCGGTGGCGTGACCCCGGATGCCAAGCTGTTCGAATCGAAGAAGCTTTCGGGCGATCAGGTGCGGCAGTTGATGCAACTGATCCTGTGGAGGCTGGAAAGCCTGCGCCAGTGGGAAAAGGACAGCATCACCGCGACCATCCAGGCCGTGGTCGAATCCCTGGAGCTGAAGCTGCGTGATGCCATGCCGCTGATGTTCGCCGCGATCACCGGTCAGGCCAGCTCGGTCTCGGTGCTCGATGCCATGGAAATTCTGGGCCCGGACCTGACCCGTTTCCGCCTGCGCCAGGCCATCGACCTGCTGGGTGGCGTGTCGAAGAAAGAAAACAAAGAGTGGGAAAAGCTGCTGGGCGCGATCGCCTGATTCAGCCTGCTGATTCGCGGGAGCCGGCATGCTGGCTCCCACGGACCTGCGCAAGAAGTGAGATCGCGACCGTTGCTGGAGGGCGCAACGGTCGGCAAAAGCCCCGGATTTACGGGGGAGGGCGGTAAGTGATTGTTATGCCGGCAAATTTTTTTAAAAAAAGCTGAAAAAAAATTTGACAGCCTTCCGATACGCCCTTAAGATTCGCCCCGTCCTCACCGACGAGGGGCTATAGCTCAGCTGGGAGAGCGCTTGCATGGCATGCAAGAGGTCGACGGTTCGATCCCGTCTAGCTCCACCAATTTACAGTTCAAGGTCTGGCCACACCGGCCTTGAATCGATCAGTTCTCAGCGCTGATCAGTTGTTAGAAGGGTTTGCGTCCCCTTCGTCTAGTGGCCTAGGACACCGCCCTTTCACGGCGGTAACAGGGGTTCGAGTCCCCTAGGGGACGCCAGTTTTACAGAAGCGATGTTGCAAGATGTTGCTCCGCCGCGAGGCGAAAAATCTGGGGCTATAGCTCAGCTGGGAGAGCGCTTGCATGGCATGCAAGAGGTCGACGGTTCGATCCCGTCTAGCTCCACCAA
>NZ_JBWKVU010000006.1:273814-306089 GCF_059421865.1 Pseudomonas sp. GW821-FHT02B10
TTTTACAGTTCAAGGTCTGGCCACACCGGCCTTGAATCGATCAGCTCTCAGCACTGATCAGTTGTGAAGGGTTTGTGTCCCCTTCGTCTAGTGGCCTAGGACACCGCCCTTTCACGGCGGTAACAGGGGTTCGAGTCCCCTAGGGGACGCCACGTTTACCCGCTCTGCGGGATTTATAAGGGTCATTCAATTATTGAATGGCCCTTTTGTTTGTCTGGCGTTTGGCCAATTCTCCCTTTCTCCCCACACTGTTCTCCTGACCGACGGTCACACTAACGACTTGCGAAAATTTATTATGAGAATAATATTTTGATCGTAATATTCGGAGGCAACGATGAACGATAAAAAAGCTCAAACCCGCGAGCGCATTCTCCAGGCCGCCAGCACCGCGCTGGTGCAGCGTGGCCCGGCCGAGCCGAGCGTGGGCGAAGTGATGGGTGCCGCGGGCCTGACGGTCGGTGGCTTCTACGCGCATTTCGAAAGCAAGGACGCCCTGATGCTGGAAGCGTTCAGTCAATTGCTGGCCCAGCGCCGGGGTCTGATCGCCGATATGGACGCATCGTTGACCGGCGAAGAGCGGCGAGCGCTGGTGGCAGCGTTCTATCTGTCGCGCAAGCACCGCGATTCCACCGAGCAGGCCTGCCCGATCCCCGCGTCGGTCGGTGAAATGGGGCGCCTGCCGGACGATTTCCGCAAAGTCCTGAATGAACACATCGAGCTGATGCTGGCTCAGTTGGCGACCACCCCCGAAGACACCGACAAGGCCCTGGCCGATCTGGCCCTGATGGTGGGCGGCTTGTCCCTGGCCCGGGCGCTGGGAGCTGGTGAGCTGTCGGACCGTTTACTGCGCGCTGCCAAGTCGGCGGTGCTATGACCTGAGGCGCTGGCCTGAGGAGAGAAGCGATGAGCACGTTAAGTTGGGTTCGTGGCGTTAACGGCACCTTGGGCTGGGTTGCGCCGAAGCTGGTCGCCAGTAAGATGCGACTGGCCTTCATGACGCCGCGCGAGCGGCTGCCGCGTGACTGGGAGCTGCCGCTGCTGGCGCGTTCGGAGCGCATTACCCTGCGCTTCGGGCTCTCGGCATTGCGCTGGGGTCAGGGGCCGGCGGTGCTGTTGATGCACGGTTGGGAAGGCCGCCCCACGCAATTTGCCAGCCTGATCGATGCGCTGGTGGGCGCCGGCTACAGCGTCGTGGCGCTGGACGGTCCCGCCCACGGGCGTTCTCCCGGTCGCGAGGCCAATGTGATGCTGTTTGCCCGGGCCATGCTCGAAGCCGCCGCGGAGTTGCCGCCGCTGCGCGCGGTCATCGGCCATTCCATGGGGGGCGCTAGTGCCATGCTGGCGGTACAGCTGGGCTTGCGTACCGAGACCCTGGTCAGCATCGCCGCCCCGGCGCGGATACTCGGCGTCCTGCGCGGCTTCGCCCGTTATGTGCGCCTGCCACCCAAGGCGCGCTCGGCCTTTATCCGCCAGGTGGAGCAGGATGTTGGTATGCGTGCCGCAGCCCTGGATGTCGCGCATTACCAGTTGGACATGCCCGGGTTGATCGTGCATGCCGAAGATGATTGCTTTGTCCCGGTCAAGGAGTCCGAACTGATCCACGACGCCTGGTTCGACAGCCGCTTGTTGCGCCTGAAGGAGGGTGGGCATCAGCGCGTATTGGCCGATCCGCGGCTGATCGAGGGTGTGCTGACGCTGTTGGCCGGCCGCAGCCTGCAAGCGCGCCAATCCGCCTGAGCAATCCGTTACACTGCTCCGGTCGAATAACCTGACCGGGAGTGGGGCATGGGCTGGGATCTGGCAACGCCGTTTATCATCGATCTGCAGGTAGGTGCCGAAGATATTGACGGCTTGGGACACGCCAACAACGCGGTGTACGTCACTTGGCTGGAGCGTTGCGCCTGGCGTCATTCCCAGCGCCTGGGCCTGGACCTGAGCGAATACCGCCGCCTGGATCGGGCCATGGCGGTGGTACGCCACGAGATCGACTACCTGGCGGCGGCCTATGAAGGCGACGAGCTGCAGTTGGCGACCTGGATCGTCGACTGGGACCAGCGCCTGAAGATGTCGCGGCGCTTCCAGCTGGTGCGTCCGAGCGATGGCAGCACCTTGCTGCGGGCCCAGACCACCTTTGTCTGCATCGAGCTGTCCAGCGGCAAGCCCAAGCGCATGCCGGCGGAGTTTCTCGAGGGTTATGGGCCGGCGTTGCAAGGGGCGAGCTGAACCCGCCCGCGACCATCCACCCGTTGAAATACCTGCTTCCCAGCGAAACCCAGTAAACTGGCGCACGTTTTTTTACCGCGTTTTACGTTGAGTGTGATTCATGCAAATTGCTTTGGCGCCCATGGAAGGGTTGGTCGATGACATCCTGCGGGATGTGCTGACCCGGGTCGGTGGTATCGACTGGTGCGTGACCGAGTTCATCCGGATCAACGATCAGTTGCTCACGCCGGCCTATTTCCACAAGTTCGGCCCCGAGTTGTTGAACGGCGCCCGGACCGCATCCGGCGTGCCGCTGCGGGTGCAGCTGCTGGGTTCCGATCCGGTGTGCCTGGCGGAAAACGCCGCGCTGGCCTGTGAGCTCGGTTCCGAAGTCATCGACCTGAACTTCGGCTGCCCGGCCAAGACCGTCAACAAATCCCGTGGCGGTGCGGTGCTGCTCAAGGAGCCGGAGCTGCTCAACCAGATCGTCGAGCAGGTGCGGCGTGCCGTGCCTGCGCACATCCCGGTGACCGCCAAGATGCGCCTCGGCTTCGACAGTCCGGATGGCTCGCTGGTGTGCGCCACGGCGCTGGCCGAAGGCGGCGCGGAACATATCGTGGTGCATGCGCGGACCAAGGTCGACGGCTACAAGCCGCCGGCGCACTGGGAGTGGATTCCGCGAGTGCAGGACGTGGTCAAGGTGCCGGTGTTCGCCAACGGCGATATCTGGAGTGTCGAAGACTGGCGCCGCTGTCGCGAAATCAGCGGGGTGGAAGACATCATGCTCGGCCGTGGCCTGGTGTCGCGTCCGGACCTGGCCCGGCAAATCGCCGCCGCGCGGGTCGGGGAAGAGGTGGTCGAGATGACCTGGGCCGAGCTGATGCCGCTGATCCAGGACTTCTGGCTGCAAGCCAAGGCGCAGATGACGGCTCGCCAATCGCCGGGCCGCCTGAAGCAGTGGCTGGCGATGCTGACGCGCAATTATCCCGAGGCGGTGGAGCTGTTCACCGTCCTGCGTCGCGAAACCGAGCCGGATCAAGTCTCGCGTTTGCTGGGCTTGCCGGTGGCCGAGGCGGCCTGAAAAAAATCTGCGAAAAGTCTCTTGAAATGCAATCGGCGGTCCCTATCTAAGGGTTACGCGATGCCGAATTCGGGTCGCGGAGACAAAAAAACTTGCTGATTGTTTTCAGGAGATTTGAACCATGAGTACTGCATTTTCCCTCGCACCACTGTTCCGTTCCTCGGTGGGTTTCGACCGTTTCAACGACCTGTTCGAAACCGCCCTGCGCAATGAGCCAGGCAGCACCTATCCGCCCTACAACGTCGAAAAGCACGGCGACGACCAGTACCGCATCGTCGTGGCCGCCGCCGGGTTCCGGGAAGAAGACCTGGAGCTGCAAGTCGAGAAGGGCGTGCTGACCATCAGTGGTGGCAAACGCGACGCGAACGAAGGCGTCACCTTCCTGCACCAGGGCATCGCCCAGCGTGCCTTCAAGCTGTCCTTCCGTCTGGCCGATCACATCGAGATCAAGGCCGCCGGCCTGAGCAACGGTCTGTTGAGCATCGACCTGCTGCGAGTGATCCCGGAAGAGGCGAAAGCCAAACGCATCCCGATCAACGGGACGCAGAAGCCAGCCCTGCAGCATTGATCCATGCGCCGCCACACAGGCGTTTGATCGAGCGCTGAGTCGCTGAAAAAGGCCCCGACAAGTCGGGGCCTTTTTTATGCCCGGAAAAATCGCCGTTCGCCTTTGCCGCGTTGCGGCGCTTTCTCTACAATCCGCCGCAGTTTTGCCGACCCCCTCCTTACCGGTCGGCCTGGAGCCTTTTTCATGGACGAGATACAACAGCGCTGGCTGTGGGGTCTTTCTGCGCCGATGGTTGCGCTCAACCCTCGCGCTGAATACGACAACCCTGCGTTCTACTCCAGCCCGGAATCCATCGACATACAAAATGGTTGGGGCATCAATGACCGGCGGCAGTTGCTGGGAATGCTGGAGAAAATGACTGACAACGGTCATGCCGGCCATCTCGACGATGCCTATCGCGCCTGGCAGCGTTGCCTGCCAAGCGAATGGCAAGCCTTGCTCGACACCCTCGAACCTCGCGAGCGCATCCTGTATGAGCTCGCCAGCCGGACCTTTGGCGCTTGCGGCCCGGGCGGGATTCTTTCCTGGGACTACGGGCGCATGGGGTTTCTCTTGCGTTGCGGCGTGCGCAACCGGTGGATCGATCTGACCGAAAGTCTTTGGCTGCACAGCCGATTGGCGGTCAGAGCGCAATACCACTACGGCAGTTGGTTCGCCTATTTCAATGGGTTCCTGGTTGGGCGCTCGTTTTGGGCCTGCCTGGGCAACAGCGATGAAGAACTGGCGTACGAGCTGGATCGGCAAGGAGAAAATCCCCTCAGCCAGAGAATCGCCCGGGGCCTTGCTCAAAACATGCCGGAGTGCCTGGCGGACCTGCCTTGGCATCTGGAACTGGATATGCCGCAACGTCCGGCCTCGCTTGAGGAGTTCGCCTGGTCATGAGTTGCTGGATAAAGCTGGGTATCGACCCTACCACCGATGAAACGCTGATTCGCAATGCCTATCGTGCCCGTCTGCCGGAGCATCACCCGGAGACCGATCCCGAAGGATTCCAGGCACTGCGCCAGGCCTACGAGAGTGCCCTGCGGCTGGTGCGTGACAAGGCGCAGGAACTTGAAGCGGCGCAGGAGAACGAGCCTGAGCCTGCGCAGGCCATCCTCGATTTTGATGCGCTGCTGAGTGATCCGGCGCGACGCTTCAATCCTGAGGCCTGGCGGGCTTTTATCAAGACACTGGATCAACTGCCGCTCGGCATGCTCGATGACCTGCGCTGGGAGTTGTTCGGGCGGACGGCCAACGCCGGGCCGCTGTCCCATCGTTGCGCGGGCCTGCTGGCCCAGCGCATGGGCTGGGAGCATCAGTTGCTGGAGTTGGGGTTCGATCAGGCCCGTCATGTCGAGGACTATCTGGAGCGGATCAAGACCCCGGACCCATTCGACACGGCGCTGATGGGGAATTGGTCGGAACCGGCGCAGACCGAAAGCCTGTGGTACGCGCGCAGTCTCGACTTCATCTTCGACCGGCGACCGCTCCACGAATACGAAGGCTTCGCCAGCCAACACACCTGCCTGCCGTTGCCGAACGATGCGCTCTTCATCAAGCGCTTGCTGGTGCAATTCACCCAGGTGGGCATCGGTGGCCAGGGGCTGCTGCAGTTGTGCATCGAGCAGCAGCGCGAAGCCCCGGATGATGTGGACTGGCTTTACCTGCTGGCGTGCCAGAACAGCCTGCTGGGGCTGGACGATCAGGCGTTGCCTTGCTGGGTCCGGCTTTGGCAGGAGCATCGTCATCCCAAGGCCGAGAGCCAATTGCTGGCGTTGTGTGCCAAACGTCAGCCGGACTTTTTGCCGCTGCTGATCCAGGCATTTGATCGTCTGGAGCATTTCAGCGGCTGGTCCACCGATCTCGCCCATGTCACCCAGGAATACGGCAGCCCTTCACAACGTCCCGAGACGCTGATCCGCTGGCTCGGCGTTGGCCGGCTCGAGCTGCAGGGGTTGGCGCAGGCCTTTATCGATTGGCGGATGACCGGCGACGAGTTGCCCTTGCTGGCGCAGTTGCTGGGTCAGAACACCGACACCCGGTTGTTGCGCCTGTACCGGCATGCCTGGGCCTTGCACCGTGGCGCAGCAGACCTGTTGCAACAGGTGCTGGACGAGCCGCAGCCGCTGGATGCCCTCGAAGGCCTGGTGCTGAGCGGGTTCAAGGACCAGGCCGGGCAGCACCTGCGCTGGTTGAGCCAGGCGCCGATTCCGTTGGCGATGAAGGCCTTCATCGATGAAGGGGCTGCTTCGGTGCAACTGGCCGATGCGCTGACAACCGGTGAGCCGCATAAGATCTGCCGTGTGTGGCTGCGCCGATTGCGTCCTTACGGTCACGCTGCCCTGGAGCGTATCGCCGAGTTTTTCGAATTGACCGATACGGATGCCGCTAGCGATTTGTCGGAACTGAACCTGCTGCTGCAACTGAGCCAGCATGGCGTAGTGTTGCCGCCGCCAGGGACGGGAGAGGCGGTCTGGCACTGGTACGCCCATACGCTGTTCCTGAAGGCGTTGCTGGAGCAGCCGGAACGCTGGTGGCAATTGATCGACTCGCGGTGCCTGGAGCGCCTGGCGCTCAATCCGTCCCATCCGCTCAGCCGGCTGCAGCCGCAGCTTGCCCAGTTGCAGCGCGAACAGGGCGACCTGAGCGCTTTGCTCGGCTGGCTGCAATTGGCGGATCCGCTGCATGCCTTGCTCGACCGGCAATTGCTTGGCGTCCAGGAGGCGCTCGACAGTGCGCGGTTGTTGAGCAATGAACGCTTGTTCGCATGCCTGCGCAGCGACCTGCACGCCTTCGCGGACGATTTGCTCGGGCGCATGCTCTTGAGCGGTGTGCTGTATCACGACCCGGTGCTCGATGCGCAGCAGCGTCGATACCTGCTCGACCGGATTACCGAAGTCACCAATCCCCAGGACTGGTTCGACGGCTTCCGTCACGGCTTGATCAAGGGCGAGCCGCCACGGCCGCCGCAGCAGACGCTGGTCGAAGACGAAGGGATCGACAGCGAGGCCTTTTACCTGGCCCTCGATGTGCTCAAGGGGCTGGTGCGTTACGGCGGTGCCGGTGTGCCTCGGCAGAAAGTGCTGCTGCGCATGCAGCGGGCCAAGGACAATCCGGAACACGGGCTCGGCCTGCGGTTTGCCTTCAGTGCGCTGCTGTCCTGGAGCGAGCGTCTGCTGCTGGCCAAGGGCGACAGCCGTCCGACGCCCGCCACGGCGTTCTGGCGCCTGGGCACACGGCTGGGACGCGGGGCGTTTTTCTGGCAGGTGCTGGGCGCTGTGCTGGTCACCCCGCTGGCCGCGTTGTTCAGCGGCACGTCGCTGTCCG
Source organism: Pseudomonas sp. GW821-FHT02B10 (assembly GCF_059421865.1). NCBI lineage: Bacteria > Pseudomonadati > Pseudomonadota > Gammaproteobacteria > Pseudomonadales > Pseudomonadaceae > Pseudomonas > Pseudomonas sp. GW821-FHT02B10. The sequence continues at coordinate 280,975 of NZ_JBWKVU010000006.1, forward strand.
CGCTCGTTGTGTCATTGCTGGGCAGCCTGTTTTTACTCGGGGCGATTCTGCGCCGCCTGCATGACATGGGGCGTGGTATCCCGACCTTGCTGGTGCTGGGCGGTCTGTCGGTGTTCTTTCCATTTCTGTCGCTGATCCTGTTCGCCTTTCCCGGCGACAAGCTGCCCAACCGCTATGGCGTACCGCCGGACAGCGCGGGTGAAGACGCGCTGCCCGGTGGTTTGCAGGCCTGTTTGCGGCGGCTCAACGGCTAGAGACGCAGCTGGTCCAGCGCCTTGTTCAGCTGGGTTCGATGGCTGGCGATTTGCGCTGGTTGCTGGTCGCCGAGCACGGTGGTGAAGGTGTCCAGCCAGTCGGCGATGCGCTCGCGCTCGTCGCCCAGGCTTTGCATCCACGCCCGTTCCAGGCGTGCCAGCAGGGTGCGGTTGGGCAGGGCGTCGCGAGGATGGATTTTCAGCGCGGTCAGCCGCTCATGGCTGGTTTGCCGGGATTGCGCATCGAGCCCGGTGGGGCTGCGGTCAATGCTGTGGCTATGGCGTTCGCCGCTGGCCAGCAGGGTGACGTCGACTTCGAGCAGGCCATTGATGTCATAGCTGAAGCGCACGTCCAGGGACTGGATCTGCTCGCTGGGTGTCAGAGGCACGTCGAAGGCGTCGATGAAAATATTGTCCCGTACCCAGGGCCGCTCGCCCTGGTACACCTCGATGCGGATAAACGCCTGATGCGGATGTGTGGTGTAGAACTGCTGCACCCGTGAGGTCGGGATTACCGTGTTGCGTTCGATGATTGGCGAAAAGGCCCCGCTGACCTGTTCGCCGCGACGGGTGGAAATCCCCAGGGTGTAGGGGCAGACGTCAGTCAGGATCAGTTCTTCGATGGCCCCGTCCCGGGCCTTGCAGGCGGCCTGGGTGGCGGCGCCCAGCGCGACGATCGTATCCGGGTCGAGATGGCGGTAAGGCAGGCGGCCGAACAGGGTGGCGACCATCTGCTGCACCGCCGGCATCCGGGTGGCGCCACCCACCAACACCAGGCTGTCGAGGTCGCGAGGCTTGAGGCGGGCATCGCGCAGGGCCTGTTCGATGGGCGCGCGCAAGCGGGCCAGCAGCGGTTCCCAGATTTTCAGTGCCAGCGCTTCGTCCAGCGTCCATTTATACGAGGTGTCCCCATGGCGCCAGTTCAGTGACTGAGTGCCTTCGGCGAGTGTGCACTTGAGCTGCTCCAGGGCGTCGCCCAGGCTGGCCATGCCCTGGGCGTCGATCTGCGCCGGGGTGAGTTGCCAGTCCTTGAGGCAGGCCTGCAACAAGGCCTCGGTAAAGTCCTCGCCGCCCAGGAAGTTGTCGCCGGTGGAGGCATGCACCTCAATCAGCGGCAGCGCGTATTCCAGCACCGTGACGTCGAAGGTGCCGCCGCCCAAGTCGAAGATCAGCGTGCGTTCGAACTTCTGTTCGTGCAGTCCGTAGGCCATGGCGGCCGCGGTCGGCTCGTTGATCAGCCGCGACACCGTCAGGCCCGCCAGTTCGGCGGCGAACAGCGTGCGCTTGCGTTGTTCGTCGCTGAAGTAGGCGGGCACCGAAATCACCGCTTCCTGCACCGGATGGCCGAGAAAGGCTTCGGCATCCTGTTTGAGCGAGCCGATCACCAGCGCCGAGAGTTCTTCCGGGCTGAACGGTCGGCCGCCCAGTTCGAGGCGCTTGTCGCTGCCCATGAAGCGCTTGAAGGCCGCGACCGTGCGTTCCGGGTGGGTTGTCAGGCGGGCTCGCGCGGCCTTGCCCACCAGGATGCTGTCGTCTTCATCGAGGCTGACCACCGACGGGGTCAGGACATCGCCGAGGGCGTTGGGGATCAACTGGGCGCGGCCGTCGTGCCAGACGGCGATCAGGCTGTTGGTGGTGCCAAGGTCAATGCCCAGCAGGGCCGGGCGGGGGAGGGTTGCATCCTGCATGATCGATCTCGTGGGCGTCACAAAAAACGCGACCCTACAGGTTGTGCCAAACACTGGCAATTGCTGCCCCGTTGATCTGTCAGGCCGGCGATTACATGTCGCCCGCTCAGACCAGCAGGGCTTTCAAACCCTCCAGCGGCAGCGGTCGGCTGTGCAGGTAACCCTGATACAAATGGCAGCCCAGGCCTTGCAGGAACTCGAGCTGCTCCGCGGTTTCCACGCCTTCGGCGATCACCTTCAGGTCCAGGCTGCGGGCCATGGCGACGATGGCGCGCACGATCTCCGCGTCGTTGGGGTCGTGGGTCGCATCGCGGACGAAGGACTGATCGATCTTCAGCGCATCCACCGGCAAGCGCTTGAGGTAGGTCAGCGACGAATAACCGGTGCCGAAGTCGTCCATGGCGAAACTCACGCCGAGTTTTTTCAGGCGCCGCATCTTGCCGATGGTGTCTTCCAGGTTCTGGATCACGATGCCTTCGGTGATCTCCAGCTTCAGCAGCGAAGGCGGCAGCTGGTAATGGCTCAGGCTGTGCTCTATACGCTCGACGAAGTCGTTCTGGCGGAACTGTCGCGGGCTGATGTTCACGCACAGGCTGAAGTCGAGCGGGTCCACCAGGCCTTCGGCGATCAGCTGGCTGAAGGCCTGGCAGGCTTCGTCGAGAATCCAGGTGCCGACCTCGAGGATCAGGCCGCTGTCTTCCAGGACCTTGATGAACTCGGTGGGCGATTGCGCCCCCAGTTCGGGGTGGTGCCAGCGCACCAGGGCCTCGGCGCCGACAATGCGGTTGTCGCGGGCATCGACCTGGGGCTGGAAGTGCAGGCTGAACTCGCCCCGGGACAGCGCCAGGCGCAGGTCGGTTTCCATGCGCATGCGCTCGCTGGCGGCTTTCTGCATGGTGTTGTGGAACATCTGCGTGGTGTTGCGCCCGGAGTCCTTGGCCCGGTACAGCGCGATGTCGGCGCGCTTGAGCAGGTCCGTGGGGGTCGAGCCGTGATCGGGAATCAGCGCCACGCCGATGCTCGGGGTCACCTGCAGGCGCTGGCCGTCGAGGAACATCGGTTCGGACAGCAGCTCGCGCAGGGTATCGGCCAGTTCACGCACCTGCTCGCTGACTTCGCTGCGGCTGCCTTCCAGGCCGCTGAGCAGGACCACGAACTCATCGCCGCCCAGGCGTGCCACGGTGTCTTCCATGCGCACGCTGGCTTCGAGCCGCGCGGTGACGATCTTCAGCACGGTGTCGCCCACCGGATGGCCGAGGGAATCGTTGATGTGCTTGAAATGGTCCAGGTCGAGAAACAGTAGGGCGCCGCGCAGGTTGTGGCGCTTGAGCAGGGCGATCTGCTGGCTCAGGCGGTCCATCAACAGCGCGCGGTTGGGCAGGTTGGTCAGCGGGTCGTGGTAGGCCAGGTGGCGAATCTGCGCCTGGGCATTTTTCAGCAGGCTGACGTCCCGCGCGGTGAACAGCAGGCAGGGGGTTTCATTGAGGGTAATGGGTTCGATCGAGACCTCGACTGTCAGGATATCGCCACGCTTGTTGCGGCCGAGCATTTCCAGGTGATTGACCCGACCTTTGAGCTGCAGCTCGGCGAGCAGGATCGAGCGCTGTTTTTCCTCGGCCCAGATACCGACCTGATACACGGTGCGGCCGATCACTTCTTCGGCGCGGTAGCCGGTCAGCCGGCAGAAGCCGTCGTTGACCTCCAGGTAACGCCCGGTGTCGCGTTCGGTGATGGTGATAGCGTCGGGGCTGGAGTGGAATGCTTTGGCGAACTTCTCTTCGCTGGCCTTGAGCGCGGCCTCGGAGCGTTGTTGCTGAGTGATATCGCGCAGCGTGGTGACAATGCACGGCTGTTTGTCGACGGTGATCTGCCGGCTGGAAATGATGCAGGCCAGGGGGTGCCCGTCCTTGTGCCGGACCACCACCGCGACGTTGTTCAGCGCCTGTTCGCGGATTACCTGTTCGACCCGTTGCAGGCGCTGGGCGGAGTCGTCCCAGAGACCGATTTCGTCGGCGCTGCGGTTGAGCACCTCGTCGGCGGTCCAGCCGAAGGTCTGGGTGAAACTGGAGTTGATCTCGATGAGCTGCCCGGTTTCCTGGAGCGTGACGCAGATCGGGTCCGGGCTGACCTGGAACAGGCTGGCGAACTTTTCCTCGGACGTCACCAGGCGCTGCTCGCGCTCGACCTGTTCGGTAATGTCCAGCAAGGTCCCAGCCATGCGCAGCGGATGGCCCTGCTCATCGCGGTAGAGGCGGGCGCGGCTTTCCAGAAAGCGTGACGAGCCATCGGCCAGTTGCACGCGGTAGGTCAGTTGATAATTGCCGGCCGGGCCTTCGCGCAGGCTGCGGTAGGCATCGCGCATGCTGTTGCGCTCTTCGTCGGGCACGCCCTCGAAAAATGCATCGAAGGACTCATGGAACGGCATCGGCTCCAGGCCGTGCAACTGCGCGGCGCGGGCCGAGCCGTAGAGCATGCCGCTGGGAATGTGCCAGTCCCAGGTGCCGAGCTGGGCCGAGTCCAGCGCCAGGTCGAGGCGCTCCTGGCTGTCCTTGAGGGCCTGTTCGGCGAGCTTGCGTTCGCTGGTGTCGAGAAAGGTGCTGAGCAGGTAGGCCTGGCCTTCCAGCTCGACTTTCTGGGCACTGAGAATACCGTCGTGAATCTGCCCGTTGCTGGCGCGCAGTTGCACCTCGAGGGTGGCCGCCTGGCCGCGTTTTTGTACCGCCTTGACCATTTGCGCGCGTTGTTCCGGGTCGACCCACAGGCCCAGTTCGAGGGTGGTGCGGCCGATGACATGCTGCACCGGCCAGCCGAAGAGGCTTTCGAAGTACTGGTTGGCTTCACTGATCAGGCCGTCTTCCAGGCGGGTCAGCAGCACCATGTTCGGGCACAGGTGAAACAGCGTAGCAAAGCGTTTTTCCGAGCTGCTGAGGGCTTGTTCCCGCTGGCGTTGGTGGGTGATTTCGCGAATCACCCCGATCATTCGGGGCTTGCCATGTTTGTCCGGCAGCACGCTGCCATTGATTTCCAGCCAGTGCAGGCTGCCGTCGGGCCAGCGGATGCGGTGATGCATCGCCTGTTCCAGCGGCGCGCCGGCCAGCACCGAATGGAAGGCGCGAATGGTTTTGGCGCGGTCTTCCTCGGGCAGCAGGTCGAGGTATTCCAGGTCTTTGGGCAGCGGCTGGCGCGGATCGAAGCCAAACAGCGCCTGGGTGCCCCGCGACCAGCTGATTTGCCCGCTTTCGATGTCCCAGTACCAGGCGCCCAGCCGTGCGCCATTGAGTGCGGCAAGCAACTGCGGGGCGCTCTCCCAGCTTTGCTCCGACTGTTTCGGGTCGAGCGCGTGAACGCGCGGCATGGGCGGTAGACGGTCAGCGGGTTTTGGCATGAGCAGCGGGCCTTGGGCTGAAAAGAGCGTTAGGCGCAGGTTCAGGCAAGCAAAGAGGTGGCATAAGTCATGCCGGGACGCTTACGCCTTGGTCCCTGGCCAATCGACTTGTGCATCCAGTAAGGCCATGAAAGCCCGCGCAGCATTCGACAGCGTCCGTTCGGTATGCAGGATATAGCCTAGCTGGCGAGTGAGCTGTATGCCCGGTAAAGGAATGCGCGCCACCTGATCGTCGAGCATGGTGCGCGGCAAGACGCTCCAGGCCAGGCCGATGGACACCATCATCTTGATGGTTTCCAGATAGTTAGTGCTCATGGCGATGTTCGGCGTCAGGCCCTGGGCCTCGAACAGGCGCTGGACAATATGGTGAGTGAAGGTGTTGCCGCCGGGAAATACCGCCGGATGCAGGGCGATATCGGCCAGGCTGACCGTGCCGTTGCTCACTAGCGGATGCTCGGGGGCGGCGACGAAGTCCAGCGGGTCGTTCCACACCGGAGTGGCCTTGACCAGTGTATGGGGTTCGGGGGCCAGGGTGATCACCGCCAGCTCGGCGCGACCATGGAGGATCTCTTCATAGGCCACTTCCGAGTCGAGAAACTGGATGTCCAGGGCCACTTCCGGGTATCGGCGGGTAAAGGCGCGCAGCAGGGGCGGCAGGCGGTGCAGACCGATATGGTGGCTGGTCGCCAGGGTCAGGCGGCCGCTGACTTCGCCGGTCAGGTTGGTCAGCGCCCGGCGGGTGTCGTCCAGCACGTTGAGGATCTGATAAGCCCGCGGCAGCAGGGCGCGTCCGGCCTCGGTCAGGCCCACTTCGCGGCCCAGGCGATCGAACAGCCGGACATTGAGCTGTTGCTCAAGGCCGGCGATGCGCTTGCTGATGGCCGGCTGGGTCAGGTGCAGGCGCTCGCCGGCTCCGGAGAAGCTGCCGGTTTCGGCAATCGCGATAAAGGCATTGAGGTTGGCCAGGTCCATGGTCGTATTCCAGTCGGTTATCCAAAGTATAAAAAATATGAATTTGAGTTATTTAATGTAACGCCATAGCATCAGCCTCACAAGCCAAGGGGTTATTGACCGGTGTCAGAGACCCGCGGCATAGAAAATGATGAGGAACCGTCTGATGGCCGGCAAAACGCTCTACGACAAGCTCTGGGATTCGCATTTGGTCAAGCAGCGCGACGATGGCTCGGCGCTGATCTATATCGATCGTCACATCATCCACGAAGTGACCTCGCCACAAGCCTTCGAAGGCCTGCGTCTGGCCGGGCGCAAGCCTTGGCGCATCGATGCCAACATCGCGACCCCGGACCACAACGTACCGACCACGCCGGAGCGCAAGGGCGGCATCGGCGCTATCGCCGACCAGGTCTCGCGTTTGCAGGTTCAGACCCTCGACGACAACTGTGACGAATACGGCATCGTCGAATTCAAGATGAACGACGTGCGTCAGGGCATCGTTCACGTCATCGGCCCGGAGCAGGGCGCCACCTTGCCCGGCATGACCGTGGTCTGCGGCGACTCCCACACCTCGACCCACGGTGCCTTTGGCGCCCTGGCGCACGGCATCGGCACCTCCGAGGTCGAGCACGTGCTCGCCACCCAGTGCCTGGTCGCCAAGAAAATGAAAAACATGCTGGTGCGGGTCGAGGGCAAGTTGCCATTTGGCGTGACCGCCAAGGACATCGTCCTGGCTGTGATCGGCAAGATCGGCACCGCTGGCGGTAACGGCCATGCCATCGAGTTCGCCGGCAGCGCGATTCGCGACCTGTCCGTCGAAGGCCGCATGACCATCTGCAACATGTCCATCGAAGCCGGCGCCCGTGTGGGCCTGGTGGCGGCGGACGAAAAGACCGTGGAATACGTCAAGGGTCGTCCATTCGCCCCCAAGGGCGCGGAATGGGACCTCGCCGTTGAAGCCTGGAAGGACCTGGTGTCCGACGCCGATGCCAAGTTCGACACCGTGGTCGAGCTGGATGCCGCGCAGATCAAGCCGCAAGTCAGCTGGGGCACTTCGCCCGAGATGGTGTTGGCGGTCGATCAGAACGTGCCGGACCCGGCCAAGGAAATGGACCTGGTCAAGCGCGACTCCATCGTCCGTGCCTTGAAATACATGGGTTTGACCGCCAACCAGGCGATCACCGACATCCAGCTGGACCGGGTATTCATCGGTTCCTGCACCAACTCGCGGATCGAAGACCTGCGCGCCGCGGCGGTTATCGCCAAGGGCCGCAAGGTGGCTTCGACCATCAAGCAGGCGATCGTGGTCCCGGGTTCGGGCCTGGTGAAGGCCCAGGCGGAGTCGGAAGGCCTGGATAAGATCTTCCTCGAAGCGGGCTTCGAATGGCGCGAGCCGGGCTGCTCGATGTGCCTGGCGATGAACCCGGACCGCTTGGAGTCCGGCGAGCATTGCGCTTCGACCTCGAACCGCAACTTCGAAGGTCGCCAGGGCGCCGGTGGCCGTACTCACCTGGTCAGCCCGGCCATGGCCGCGGCCGCCGCCGTCAACGGTCGTTTCGTCGACGTCCGTGAATTGATCTAAGGAGCGCAGCATGAAAGCTTTCACCCAGCACACCGGTCTTGTCGCGCCTTTGGATCGTGCCAACGTCGACACCGATCAGATCATTCCCAAGCAGTTCCTCAAGTCGATCAAGCGCACCGGCTTCGGCCCGAACCTGTTCGACGAGTGGCGCTACCTGGATGTCGGCCAGCCGTACCAGGACAACTCCAAGCGTCCGTTGAACAAGGATTTCGTGCTCAACGCCGAGCGCTACCAGGGCGCCAGTGTATTGCTGGCCCGGGAAAACTTCGGCTGCGGCTCCAGCCGTGAGCACGCGCCTTGGGCGTTGGAAGAATATGGTTTTCGCAGCATCATTGCGCCGAGCTACGCTGACATCTTCTTCAACAACAGCTTCAAGAACGGCTTGCTGCCGATCATCCTCAGCGATGCTGAAGTCGATGAATTGTTCCAGCAGGTCGAGGCCAATCCGGGCTACCAGTTGCAGATCGACCTGCAGGCCCAGACCGTGACCCGTCCCGATGGCAAGGTGTTGAAGTTCGAGATCGATGCGTTCCGCAAGCATTGCCTGCTCAACGGCCTGGACGATATCGGCCTGACCTTGCAGGACGGCGACGCGATTGCCGCCTTCGAGGCCAAGCATCGGGCCAGCCAGCCGTGGTTGTTTCGCGACGCCTGATCGGCGTTAAAGTGATGCATTGATGGCGAGCCAGCTCGCTCCGGCAGGAGAGGACACACAACCTGTAGGAGCGAGCTTTTTGCTCGCCGCAACCGCCCCAAAAAGCCATGACGGCTTGATATTCGGGCCAGCGCTTCGTTCTCTACGAGTGAGCGGACGCCGCAGGCCAGGCAACAGCATTTTTCCGGGCGTGCCAACCAGCACACCGACAGAGCAAATGAGGAAAACATGAGCAAGCAGATTCTGATTCTCCCAGGCGACGGTATCGGCCCGGAAATCATGGCCGAGGCGGTCAAGGTGCTGGAGCTGGCCAACGCCAAGTACAGCCTGGGCTTCGAGCTGAGCCATGACGTGATCGGTGGCGCGGCCATCGACAAGCATGGCGTGCCGCTGGCCGACGAGACCCTGGACCGTGCGCGGGCTGCCGACGCGGTCCTGCTGGGCGCCGTGGGCGGCCCGAAATGGGACAAGATCGAGCGCGATATCCGCCCTGAGCGCGGCCTGCTGAAAATTCGCGCGCAGTTGGGCCTGTTCGGCAACCTGCGTCCGGCGATCCTTTATCCGCAACTGGCCGATGCTTCCAGCCTCAAGCCGGAAATCGTGTCCGGCCTGGACATCCTCATCGTTCGCGAGCTGACCGGCGGCATCTACTTCGGCGCGCCACGTGGCACCCGCGAGCTGGAAAACGGCGAGCGTCAGTCCTACGACACCCTGCCGTACAGCGAGAGTGAAATCCGCCGCATCGCCCGGGTCGGCTTTGACATGGCCCGTGTGCGCGGCAAGAAGCTCTGCTCGGTGGACAAGGCCAACGTCCTGGCGTCCAGCCAGCTGTGGCGCGAAGTGGTCGAGCAGGTGGCCAAGGATTACCCGGATGTCGAACTGAGCCACATGTACGTCGACAACGCCGCCATGCAGTTGGTGCGTGCGCCGAAGCAGTTCGACGTGATGGTCACCGACAACATGTTCGGCGACATCCTTTCCGACGAAGCGTCGATGCTCACCGGTTCCATCGGCATGCTGCCGTCGGCGTCGCTGGATGCCAACAATAAGGGCATGTACGAGCCATGCCACGGTTCGGCGCCGGACATCGCCGGGCAGGGCATCGCCAACCCGCTGGCGACCATTCTGTCGGTGTCGATGATGCTGCGTTACAGCTTCAACCTGAACGACGCGGCGGATGCCATCGAGCAGGCCGTGAGCCTGGTACTGGACCAGGGATTGCGCACCGGCGACATCTGGTCGGCCGGTTGCACCAAGGTGGGTACGCAGGAAATGGGCGATGCAGTAGTCGCCGCGCTGCGGAATCTGTAATCTTTCGGGCCCACCGCTCAGACGGTGGCCCACTTTTGTATAGGTGTAGTTGCGATGAAACGTGTAGGTCTGATCGGTTGGCGCGGTATGGTCGGTTCCGTGCTCATGCAGCGGATGCTGGAAGAGCAAGACTTCGATCTTATCGAGCCGGTGTTTTTCACCACTTCCAATGTCGGTGGCCAAGGCCCGTCCGTGGGTAAGGACATTGCTCCGCTCAAGGACGCTTACAGCATTGAAGAGCTGAAGACCCTCGACGTGATTCTGACCTGCCAGGGTGGCGACTACACCAGCGAAGTCTTCCCCAAGCTGCGCGAAGCCGGCTGGCAGGGCTACTGGATCGATGCCGCTTCCAGCCTGCGCATGCAGGATGACGCGGTGATCATCCTCGACCCGGTGAACCGCAAGGTCATCGACCAGCAGCTGGACTCCGGCACCAAGAACTACATCGGCGGCAACTGCACCGTCAGCCTGATGCTGATGGGCCTGGGCGGCCTGTTCGAAGCCGGTCTGGTGGAGTGGATGAGCGCCATGACCTATCAGGCGGCCTCCGGTGCCGGCGCGCAGAACATGCGCGAACTGATCAAGCAGATGGGCGCGACCCACGCCGCCGTGGCGGATGACCTGGCCAATCCGGCCAGCGCCATTCTCGACATCGACCGCAAGGTCGCCGAAGCCATGCGCAGCGATGCCTACCCGACCGAGAACTTCGGTGTGCCGCTGGCCGGCAGCCTGATTCCATGGATCGACAAGGAACTGCCGAACGGCCAGAGCCGCGAAGAGTGGAAGGCCCAGGCCGAGACCAACAAGATTCTCGGCCGCTTCAAGAGCCCGATCCCGGTCGACGGTATCTGCGTGCGGATCGGCGCCATGCGCTGCCACAGCCAGGCGCTGACCATCAAGCTGAACAAGGACGTGCCGATCGCCGATATCGAAGGGTTGATCAGCCAGCACAACCCTTGGGTCAAGCTGGTACCGAACCAGCGTGACATCAGCATGCAGGAGCTGAGCCCGACCAAGGTCACCGGCACCCTGAACATCCCGGTGGGCCGTCTGCGCAAGCTGAATATGGGCTCGCAGTTCCTCGGCGCGTTCACCGTCGGCGACCAGTTGCTGTGGGGCGCTGCCGAACCGCTGCGCCGCATGCTGCGGATCCTGCTCGAGCGTTGATGCTCTGATGCGTTGAAAGAGCCCGCGCCTTGCAAGAGGCGCGGGCTTTTTTCATATCGGAGCAGCTCTGATTGCTGGCTATGAGCATGTTTGCGAAAAGTCTGATGTGCCAGATCTGATAAATTGCCTCGCCCCCAAGCGCCGGGTAAAGTGCCGCTCCCCCGTTTCGCCAGAGGTAGCACCATGAACCAGTCCTTCGATATCGCCGTGATCGGTGCCACCGGTACTGTCGGCGAAACCCTCGTCCAGATTCTCGAAGAGCGCGATTTTCCGATCGCCAACCTGTACCTGTTGGCCAGCAGCGAGTCGGCGGGGCACTCGGTGCCGTTTCGTGGAAAAAATGTGCGCGTGCGTGAGGTCGACGAGTTCGATTTCAGCAAGGTGCAGCTGGCGTTTTTCGCTGCCGGCCCGGCGGTGAGCCTGAGCTTCGCCCCGCGGGCGACGGCGGCCAATTGCGCGGTGATCGACCTGTCGGGCGCATTGCCTTCGGCCCAGGCACCGAATCTGGTGCCGGAAGCCAACAGGCGGGTGCTGAGCGGCCTGGAAAAGCCCGTTCAACTGAGCAGCCCCAGCGCCGCAGCCACGTCGCTGGCGGTGGTCCTGGCGCCGTTGCAGGCTCTGTTCGAGATCCAGCGGGTCAACCTGACCGCCAGCCTCGCGGTGTCCACCCAGGGCCGTGAAGCGGTAACCGAGCTGGCGCGGCAGACCGCCGAACTGCTCAATGCGCGCCCGTTGGAGCCGCGATTCTTCGACCGGCAGATGGCATTCAACCTGTTGGCACAGGTCGGCACGCCCGATGAGCAAGGTCACACCTTGTTGGAAAAACGCTTGGTCCGGGAGTTGCGCGAGGTGCTGGCGCAGCCTTTATTAAAGATTTCTGTCACTTGTGTTCAAGCCCCGGTGTTTTTTGGCGATAGCTATAGCGTGACTCTGCAGTCAGCCACGGCGATCGACCTGGACGCGGTCAATGCCGCGCTCGAAGCGGCGCCCGGCATCGAGTTGGTGGAGGCGGGCGACTACCCGACCGCGGTGGGCGATGCGGTGGGGCAGGATGTGGTCTACGTTGGTCGGGTGCGCGCGGGGATCGATGACCCGGCGGAACTTAATCTCTGGCTGACGTCAGATAACGTACGCAAAGGGGCTGCGCTCAACGCCGTGCAGCTGGCTGAGTTGTTGATAAAAGACCTTCTGTAAAAGATACTTGGCAACAATTTGCAGAATGATTCTAGCTGGGCGCTATGCTTGGCTGGTTGCTGGAGGTGAGCTGCCGTCGCGCTCTTCCAAGGCATGCAGACATATATCGCGCGAAGCGGCCCTTCAGGCCGCACGCAATGCCTTACGGCAGCGCTACAACACCTTCTCGCTGGCCGAGGAATGTTCAAACAAAGGATGAGGCTATGGTTCAAGTTCGCAAACTGGTGTTAGCAATAGCGGCCGCATCGGCGCTGTCCTCCGGTATGGCGCAGGCGCTTGGGCTCGGGGAGCTGACCCTGAAGTCGACTCTGAACCAGCCACTGGTTGCAGAAATCGAGTTGCTGGACGTCAAGGATCTCACCGCCGCCGAGGTGGTGCCGAGCCTGGCCTCGCCTGAAGATTTCGCCAAGGCGGGCGTCGATCGCCAGGCCTTTCTCAATGACCTGAGCTTTACGCCGGTGCTCAATGCCAGCGGCAAGAGCGTGCTGCGGGTCACGTCGAGCCATCCGCTCTCCGAGCCGATGGTCAAGTTCCTGGTGCAGGTGATGTGGCCCAATGGCCGTCTGCTGCGCGACTACAGCGTCCTGCTCGACCCTTCCAAGTTTTCCCCGCAAACCGCTGAAGCGGCCGTGCAATCCGCGGCACAAACTCCAGCGGTTGCCGCGCCGGTCACCGGTGCCGGCAAGCCTGCTCAATACACCACCTCGGCCCGCGATACCCTCTGGGAGATTGCAGCCAAGGCCCGCAATGGCGGTTCGGTCCAGCAAACCATGCTGGCCATCCAGGCGCTGAATCCGGATGCCTTTATCGACGGCAACATCAACCGGCTGAAGACCGGGCAGGTATTGCGCCTGCCCGATGCCGTGCAGAGCACCAGCCTGCCGCAGCCGCAAGCGATCGCCGAGGTCGCCGCGCAGAATACGGCGTGGCGTCAGGGGCGCCGCCTGGCGCCGCGTGGCGCTCAGCAGCAACTGGATGGCACCCGGCGCGCGGGCGCGGACAAGGCGCCTACCCAAGGCGCGGCCAAGGATAATCTGAGCCTGGTGTCTGCCGAGTCCGGCAAGGCGCGGGGCAAGGGTGCGGCTGGCGACAGCCAGGCGCTGAGCAACAAGCTGGCGGTGACTCAGGAAAGCCTCGATACGGCCCGGCGTGACAACGCCGAGCTGAAAAGCCGTCTGACGGACCTGCAAAGCCAGCTGGACAAGCTGCAACGCCTGATCGAATTGAAGAACGACCAGTTGGCCAAATTGCAGGCGGAAGGGGCGGGTGCCGTGGCGCCAGCACAACCGACCGCGGCCATGCCGGCACAGCTGGCTGAGCAGCCTGCGACCCCGGCGGCGCCAGTGACCGATCCTGCGGCAACGTCGGGCGAGGCCCCGGCTGAAGCGGCACCGGCCCAGGCGCAAACACCGGCGTCCGATGAAGACACATTCAACGACCTGCTGACCAATCCGATCCTCCTGGGGCTGGCGGGCGGTGGGGCAGTGCTGGTGCTGTTGTTGCTGCTGTTGCTGGCTCGCCGTCGCAAGGCTCAGCAGGAGGCGGAAAAGCATCTGCGCATGGCTCGCGCCCTGTCCGAAGAGTCTGATCTGTCCAAGGATCTGGATCTGCCGGAAAGCAGCTTCGAAGGCCTTGAAGTTCCACCGCCGAGCGTCAAGCTCGCTCCAGCTCCAGCTCCAGCTCCAGCTCCAGCTCCAGCTCCAGCTCCAGCTCCAGCCCCGGTCGTGGCGCCTGTGGTGGACGCGGCGCCGGTGGCTGCCGCAGTCGAGCACCCGGCCGATGTGCTGGATCAGGCCCAGTCCCATATCGATGGCGGTCGCCTGAACCAGGCGGCGGCGATCCTGGAGGAGGCCGTCAAGCTGGAGCCGCAGCGTAGCGAGGTGCGCTTGAAACTGATGGAGGTCTACGGTCATCAGGGCGATCGCAGCGCCTTTGTGGCCCAGGAGCGTCAGTTGGTGGCCAATGGCAAGAATCACGCTGAAGTCGAACAGCTGAAAAGTCGCTTCCCGGCAATGGCTGCTGTGGCGGCTGCGGGTCTCGGCGCTGCGGCCGTGGCGGCGGCGCTGGATGCTCAATACGTCAAGGAGCTGTTGCTCGACGAGCCGCAGGAGCCAGCGCCGGCACCGGTTGTCGACGACCTGGATACCGACTTCGATCTGAGCCTGGACGATCTGGAGGCCGCCTCTGCGGCGTCGCCGGTTGCTCCGGCTGTTCCTGCTCAAGTTGAGCCCGAGCTGGACGACTTCCCGCTGGATGACGACCTGAGCTTCGAGTCGGTGCTGCAGCAGCAAACCGAAGCCAAGGAAAGCCTGGACGATCTGTCGGATTTCGACCTGGATCTGGGTGAGGGTCTTCCTGCCGTGGCGCAAGCCGATGAGGATTTCCTGCTCAGTCTGGATGACGACCTGAAGGATCTGCCGGCTGCCGAAGTGCCTACGGTGACCGAAGCTGCGCTCGACGATCTTGAGCTGCCAGCGGACTTCGACTTGTCCCTGGCTGACGAGATGGATGCGCAGCCCGCTGCCAAGGATGCTTTCGCTTCCGAGCTGGACGATGTCAATGCCGAGCTGGATCGCTTGTCGCAAAGTCTCGAGCAGCCGGACCTGGCCGAGCCGACCTTTACCGCGGAAGATGCCGCAGGCAGTGCCGACGAAGGGGATTTCGATTTCCTTTCCGGCGCCGATGAAGTGGCGACCAAGCTCGATCTGGCCCAGGCCTACATCGACATGGGCGATAACGATGGCGCGCGGGATATTCTCGGCGAAGTCATCAGCGAAGGTAACGACGGTCAGAAAAGCGAAGCCAAGGAAATGCTCGCGCGTCTGGCCTGAGTCGGCGCCAGCAGCAAAAAAACGGCAGCCATCGAGGCTGCCGTTTTTGTTTCTGGGCCCATGGCAGCGCTTGCGCGGTTAAGCCAGCAGGTCTTCGTAGAAGGCGCCGAACGGCCGGGTAGGGTGGGCGATCTGGATTTCCAGAATCCACAGGCCAACGTTGGGGCATGCCTCGAAGTTGCCCAGGTCGCCCGCTCGATAAATGGCATGGGGGAAGTCGCTGACCCGGTGCCCCTTGATCTCCAGGTTCAGCACCCAGCCCATGGCGCTCGCCTGTTCTTCGGCATAGCGATACAGGGCAGGGCCGGCGACCTTGTGCTCGCTCCAGTGATCACGAACCCGTTCGAACAGGGTTTGGGCCGCCGTGGCACAGGCTTGCATCTCGGGATCGTTGCCGGTGACGAAGGTGGCGCCGCAATCGCCTTCGTGGCGGTCCCAGACCACTCCCAGGTCGATAAAGAAGATGTCGTTGTCGCCCAATATCGGATCGCCTTCGGAGCGTTGCTTGAAGGTCTTCAGGGTGTTTTCGCCAAAGCGCACCAGCGCCGGGTGCCAGATCCGGTCCATGCCCAATTCCGCAAGCACCTCCAGCCCCAAGGCGCGAGCCTGGGATTCGAGCATGCCTGGCTGGATGCGCGCGGCTATCTGCGCGATGGCTTCCCAGGTCTTGCGTTTGGCGTGGAGCATGCCTTGCAGGCTGTAGGCGAGGCCCACGGCCTCCTTGTTGATGGCGGTCATTGGTCTCAGGTCCCGGTCGAGTGGATTTATGGGTTTCGTTATATATTCATCTATATAGCGTTTGTCCTGGTTTTCACGCAATCCTGTTTACGCTCGCTGGCGCTTAGTGGGCAAACATCAACTAAAAGCGGGTCGCGCATGGCGTCTGCTTGCGCGCGCCTTATAATGGCTGCCTTTGCGCATATCAGCAGGCTGTAAGTTCTTGGCAAATATAGATAACGCGGCCGCCGAAATGGCGGCCGCAGGCTTTTTCAGAATTGCGTTGGGTGTCGAATACAAGGGCTCGCGCTATCGCGGCTGGCAGCGTCAGGCTTCCGGTGTCCCGAGTGTCCAGGAAACCCTTGAGAAGGCGTTGTCCCGGGTGGCGGACTCGCCGGTGCTGCTGTCTTGCGCCGGGCGTACCGACGCCGGCGTGCACGCCTGCGGGCAGGTGGTGCACTTCGATACCCAGGCCGAGCGGTCGATGAAGGCGTGGGTGATGGGGGCCAATATCAACCTGCCCCACGACATCAGCGTGAGCTGGGCCAAGGTCATGCCGGCGCATTTTCATGCGCGGTTCAAGGCGATTGCCCGCCGCTATCGCTACGTGATCTACAACGACCAGATCCGTCCGGCGCACTTGAACGAGGAGATCACCTGGAATCATCGCCCGCTGGATGTCGAGCGGATGGCCGAGGCTGCCCAGCATCTGGTGGGCACCCATGATTTCAGTGCATTCCGTGCAGGGCAGTGCCAGGCCAAGTCGCCGATCAAGGAAATCCACCATCTGCGGGTCACCCGGCACGGCAAGATGATTGTCCTGGATATCCGTGCCAGCGCGTTCCTGCATCACATGGTGCGCAATATCGCCGGAGTGCTGATGACCATCGGCGCGGGCGAGCGTCCGGTCGAGTGGGCCAGGGAAGTGCTGGAAAGCCGGATTCGCCGCACGGGCGGGGTGACGGCGCATCCTTTCGGACTGTATCTGGTGCAGGTCGAGTATCACGATGAGTTCGAGCTGCCCGAGCGATACATCGGGCCACATTTCCTCACTGGCTTCTCGGAACTTGACGGCTGACGCCCGGAAAAGCATTTGCTACCATCCGGGACTTTCCCCGGATTTGCCCTGAGGTTTAAACGACATGCCAGCCGTTCGCAGCAAAATTTGTGGGATTACCCGCATTGAGGATGCGTTGGCGGCGGTCGAGGCCGGGGCCGATGCCATCGGGCTGGTGTTCTACGCCAAGAGCCCGAGGGCGGTGAACGTCCAGCAGGCGCGGGCGATCGTTGCCGCGCTGCCGCCGTTCGTGACCACCGTGGGCCTGTTCGTCAATGCCAGCCGCTGCGAGCTGGGCGAGATCCTCGATGCGGTGCCGCTGGACCTGTTGCAGTTTCACGGCGATGAAACACCGGCGGACTGCGAGGGCTATCACCGGCCCTACATCAAGGCGCTGCGGGTCAAGGCCGGCGACGATATTGCCAGCCGTTGCGCGGCTTATGCGCGGGCCAGCGGCATCCTGCTCGATACCTACGTCGAGGGCGTGCCGGGTGGAACCGGCGAAGCCTTCGATTGGTCACTGGTACCGCAAGGCTTGAGCAAGCCGATTATCCTGGCCGGTGGCTTGACTGCCGAGAATGTCGGCCAGGCGATAGCGCAGGTTCGCCCGTACGCCGTGGATGTCAGCGGCGGGGTGGAGCAGAGCAAGGGCATCAAGGATCACGCAAAGATTCGCGCATTTATGCAGGCCGTTCGCGGCAGCTGTTAGTCGATGTGACGGCTGGCAGTCTGCCGCCGTCCATAACACCACTGTACAAAACAGGCCGGCACCGTCGCTGGGCGGGCCGTAAATCGAAGTGGCAGCCGCTCTATCCGGGGGTTGTCGGGATGGCTGAGGAGCCGTTCGGTACAGGCAGGTCAAGCTCGCGCTGACCACGGTAGCGAACAGATCATCGCCGCACACATGAATTTAGCTCAAGGGCATACGCGGGGCCGCGAACCAGAGCGTTCGGGCCGCCGGTACTGGAGAAAGAAAGCATGAGCAACTGGTTAGTAGACAAACTGATCCCTTCGATCATGCGTTCCGAGGTGAAGAAAAGCTCGGTGCCTGAAGGTCTGTGGCACAAGTGCCCGTCCTGCGAGGCGGTGCTGTATCGTCCGGAGCTGGAAAAGACCCTGGACGTCTGCCCCAAGTGCAACCACCACATGCGCATCGGCGCTCGCGCCCGTATCGACATTTTCCTCGACTCTGAAGGCCGTGCCGAACTGGGCGCCGACCTGGAGCCGGTAGACCGTCTGAAATTCCGCGACGGCAAGAAGTACAAGGATCGCCTGACCGCGGCCCAGAAACAGACCGGTGAAAAGGACGCGCTGATTTCCATGAGCGGGACCCTGCTGGGTATGCCGGTGGTGGTATCGGCGTTCGAGTTCTCCTTCATGGGCGGCTCCATGGGCGCCATCGTTGGCGAGCGTTTTGTACGTGCTGCCAACTACGCGCTGGAAAAGCGTTGCCCGATGGTCTGCTTCTCCGCTTCCGGCGGTGCGCGGATGCAGGAAGCGCTGATCTCCCTGATGCAAATGGCCAAGACCTCCGCGGTGCTGGCGCGTCTGCGTGAAGAAGGGCTGCCATTCATCTCTGTGCTGACCGACCCGGTCTATGGTGGCGTTTCCGCCAGCCTGGCGATGCTGGGTGACGTGATTGTCGCCGAACCCAAGGCCCTGGTCGGCTTCGCCGGTCCTCGCGTGATCGAACAGACCGTGCGTGAAAAACTGCCGGAAGGTTTCCAGCGCAGCGAGTTCCTGCTGGAGCATGGCGCTATCGACATGATTATCCCGCGCCAGGAGCTGCGTCCGCGCCTGGGTAACCTGCTGGCTCAACTGATGGGCTTGCCGACGCCTGAGTTTGTGGCTGCGCCCGTCGAGGCGATCGTGGTGCCGCCGGTGCCTGCAAACATATGACCGAGCGTACCCTTGGCGACTGGCTTGCCTACCTTGAGCAGTTGCATCCGTCAGCCATCGACATGGGGCTGGAGCGCTCGCAAGAAGTAGCGTCCCGCATGGGATTGGGCAGGCTGGCGCCTCGGGTCGTCACGGTGACCGGTACCAACGGCAAGGGTTCTACCTGTGCGTTCGTGGCGTCCTTGCTGCGAGCCCAGGGGCTGAAGGTCGGTGTCTACAATTCCCCCCATCTGTTGCGCTACAACGAGCGCGTGCAGATCAATGGCGTCGAAGCCAGCGATGCCGAGCTGTGCGAGGCCTTTGTCGCGGTCGAAGCCGGGCGCGGTGAAATTTCCCTGACCTATTTCGAGATGGGTACCCTGGCGGCCTTCTGGCTGTTCCAGCGTGCCGGTCTCGATGCCGTGGTGCTGGAAGTCGGCCTGGGTGGGCGCCTGGATGCGGTCAACCTGGTGGATGCGGATCTGGCACTGGTCACCAGTATCGGCGTCGACCATGCCGATTACCTGGGTGACACCCGAGAGTCCGTGGCCTTCGAGAAGGCCGGGATTTTCCGCCAGGGCGCGCCTGCGCTCTGCGGTGACCTGAATCCCCCTCAGCCCCTGCTGGATAAGGCGCGTGAATTGAACTGCCCGTTCTTCCTGCGCGGTCGTGATTTCGACCTGGGGATCACTGAGGCGAACTGGCGGTGGCGGGGTCTCGATGCGCGGGGCAATGCTGTCGAGCTGCGCGACTTGCCGCTGCTCGATCTGCCCATGGAGAACGCCGCGCTGGCCTTGCAGGCCTATTTGTTGCTGGGGCTGCCTTGGCAGGCCGAACGCATCGCCGAAGCCTTGCAGCAGACACGAGTGGTCGGGCGCCTGGATCGCCGTCAGTTCGAATGGCAGGGCAAGCGCCTGAACCTGTTGCTGGATGTCGGGCACAACCCCCATGCCGCGGAGTATCTGGCCGAGCGCCTGATGCGCCGACCAGTGGCGGGCAAGCGCCTGGCGGTATTCGGCCTGTTGGCGGACAAGGACCTGGAGGGTGTGGTTGCCCGCCTGGATGCCTGTGTCGAGCATTGGGCGGTGGCGCCGCTGGATTCTGCCCGTGCGCGTCCCGTTGCGGACTTGCAGGCGGCACTGCAGAACCTTGGGGCTTCGGTAGCGTCTTATGAGAGTGTCGCCGCAGCCTTGGAAGGGCAGTGTGCACAGGCTACGGGCGAAGACGAGATTCTGCTGTTCGGATCTTTTTATTGTGTTGCCGAGGCGCTCGAGTGGCTCGCTCGGCGCTCCACGGAGGAAGCTGCACATGGCTATGCTGGATAACGTCTACAAGCAGCGAATGGTTGGGGCCCTGGTTCTGGTGGCGTTGGCGGTGATTTTCCTGCCGATGCTGTTTTCCCGCGAAGATGAGCAGCGGCATATCAATGTCGAGGCGCCAGCAGTGCCTCAGGCGCCTGCTGTAACCCGGGTGCAAGTCGAGCCTGTGGTGGTGCCAGAGCCGCAGGCGCTGCCACAGGAGCCGGTACCCACCGATGAAGACGTGGCCCAGCAGGCCGCTCCTTCGATGCCGATTGCGCCAAGTGTTCCGGTTGCTCCGGCTCCAGTCCCGGTGGCACCGCCAGTCGCCGCGAGCAAGCCCGTGGTTCCACCTCCGGCGCCAGCCCCCAAGCCGGCTCCGGCCCAGCCGATTGCCGCAGCGCCAGCCAAGCCCGATGCGACCCCAAGCCGTGTCGATGCAAACGGCCTGTCGGTCAGTTGGTCGGTGCAACTGGCCAGCCTGTCCAGTCGGGAAAGCGCCGAGAACCTGCAGAAAACCCTGCGCAGCCAGGGGTACAACGCTTATATCCGTTCCGCCGATGGCAAGAACCGGGTATTCGTCGGTCCATTGATCGAGCGGGCCGAGGCAGACCGCCTGCGCGATTTGCTGAGCCGTCAGCAGAACCTCAAGGGTTTTGTCGTGCGCTTCCAGCCTGAGCGCGGTTAAGGCTATCGCCTTGATTTGCAAAGCACAGTGAATCGCAGCTTACCGACGGCCATGCGCTCTGTTAAAATGCGCCGCCTTATCCGTCTGTAGGCTGCACTGTGCCATTTACCTGGGTTGACTGGGCGATCGTTGCAATCATCGCCATCTCCGCTTTGATCAGTTTGAGTCGCGGCTTCGTCAAAGAAGCGCTGTCGCTGCTTACCTGGATCGTCGCAGGAGTCGTTGCCTGGATGTTTGGTGGCTCTCTGTCCGAATACCTCAGCGGATACATCGAGACTCCCTCGGCTCGCGTGATCGCGGGCTGTGCCATCATGTTTGTCGCCACTTTAATCGTGGGCGCAATGATCAATTATCTTATCGGCGAATTGGTTCGCGTCACCGGGCTATCCGGGACCGATCGATTCCTCGGCATGGCCTTCGGCGCGGCGCGTGGCGCGTTGCTGGTGGTCGTGGCGGTCGGGCTGTTGAGCCTGGGGCCGGTACAACAGGATTCCTGGTGGCAGCAGTCGCGACTGGTGCCACAATTTCTATTGGTTGCAGACTGGTCAAAAAACCTCATATTGGGGTGGAGCAGTCAGTGGCTGGCCAGCGGTATCAGCGTACCCGCTGAAATACCGTTCAAGGAACAACTCTTACCGGCCAAAACGCCTCAGTAAGATGTGTTCAGTTCAGTTTCATTAAGTAGGGGTTGCGTCGCATGTGTGGCATCGTCGGTATCGTCGGTAAGTCGAACGTCAATCAGGCGCTGTATGACGCGCTAACCGTCCTCCAGCACCGCGGCCAGGACGCTGCCGGTATCGTGACCAGCCATGATGGCCGGTTATTCCTGCGCAAGGACAACGGCCTGGTCCGTGATGTTTTCCATCAACGGCACATGCAGCGCCTGGTCGGTCACATGGGTATTGGCCATGTGCGGTATCCGACCGCTGGCAGCTCGACTTCGGCCGAAGCTCAACCGTTTTACGTCAACTCGCCTTACGGCATCACCCTGGCGCATAACGGTAACCTGACCAATGTTGAACAGCTGGCCAAGGAGATCTACGAGTCTGACTTGCGCCACGTCAACACCAATTCTGATTCGGAAGTCCTGCTCAACGTCTTCGCTCACGAGCTGGCCCAGCGCGGCAAGCTGCAACCGACCGAAGAAGACGTATTCGCCGCTGTGACCGACGTGCACAACCGTTGCGTTGGCGGTTATGCGGTAGTCGCCATGGTCACCGGTTATGGCATTGTTGGCTTCCGCGACCCTCACGGTATTCGCCCGATCGTTTTCGGTCAGCGTCACACCGACGAAGGCGTCGAATACATGATCGCCTCCGAAAGCGTGTCCCTGGATGTGCTGGGCTTCACCCTGATTCGCGACCTGGCGCCGGGCGAAGCGGTCTACATCACCGAAGACGGCAAGCTGCACACCCGTCAGTGCGCGACCAATCCGAAACTGACTCCGTGCATTTTCGAACATGTCTACCTGGCGCGTCCGGACTCGATCATCGACGGCGTGTCGGTGTACAAGGCGCGCCTGCGCATGGGCGAGAAGCTGGCCGAGAAGATCCTGCGCGAGCGTCCGGATCACGATATCGATGTGGTCATCCCGATTCCGGATACCAGCCGTACCGCGGCGCTGGAGCTGGCGAACCACCTGGGTGTCAAGTTCCGCGAAGGCTTCGTGAAGAACCGCTACATCGGCCGGACCTTCATCATGCCGGGCCAGGCCGCGCGGAAAAAATCCGTGCGCCAGAAACTCAATGCCATCGAGCTGGAGTTCCGCGGCAAGAACGTGATGCTGGTGGATGACTCGATCGTTCGCGGCACCACCTGCAAGCAGATCATCCAGATGGCCCGTGAAGCCGGCGCGAAGAACGTCTACTTCTGCTCCGCGGCGCCTGCCGTGCGTTTCCCGAACGTGTACGGCATCGACATGCCGAGCGCTCACGAACTGATCGCACACAATCGTTCGACTCAGGATGTGGCTGATCTGATCGGCGCCGACTGGCTGATCTACCAGGATCTGCCTGATCTGATCGAGGCGGTCGGTGGCGGCAAGATCAAGATCGAGAACTTCGACTGCGCGGTGTTCGACGGCAAATATGTCACTGGCGACGTCGACGAGGCCTACCTGAACAAGATCGAAAACGCACGTAACGATGCCTCCAAGGCCAAGACCCAGGCGGTCAGTGCGATCATCGATCTGTACAACAACTGATCTAGAGCATTAGAAGACATAAGGAGTAGGCGGCATGAGTCAGGATTGGGATGCCGGTCGGCTGGACAGCGACCTTGATGGCGTAGCTTTCGACACCCTGGCCGTGCGCGCCGGCCAACACCGTACCCCGGAAGGGGAGCACGGTGATCCGATGTTCTTCACCTCCAGCTACGTGTTCCGCACGGCCGCCGATGCGGCCGCGCGGTTCGCCGGCGAGGTGCCGGGCAATGTCTATTCCCGCTACACCAACCCGACCGTGCGGGCGTTCGAAGAGCGTATCGCCGCCCTGGAAGGCGCCGAGCAGGCGGTGGCCACGGCCACCGGCATGGCGGCGATTCTCTCGGTGGTCATGAGTTTGTGCAGCGCGGGCGACCATGTACTGGTTTCGCGCAGTGTGTTTGGCTCGACCATCAGCCTGTTCGAAAAGTATTTCAAGCGCTTCGGTATTGAGGTCGATTACGTGCCCCTGGCGGACCTGTCCGGCTGGGATGCGGCGATCAAGGCCAATACCAAGTTGCTGTTCGTTGAATCGCCGTCCAACCCGCTCGCCGAGCTGGTGGATATCGCTGCATTGTCCGAAATCGCTCACGCCAAGGGCGCGATGCTGGTGGTCGACAACTGTTTCTGTACTCCGGCGTTGCAGCAGCCGCTGAAGCTGGGCGCGGACGTGGTGGTGCACTCGGCGACCAAGTTCATCGATGGCCAGGGTCGTTGCATGGGCGGTGTGGTGGCTGGCCGCAGCGAACAGATGAAAGAAGTGGTGGGTTTCCTGCGTACCGCGGGACCGACCCTGAGTCCGTTCAACGCCTGGATCTTCCTCAAGGGCCTCGAAACCCTCAACCTGCGGATGCGCGCCCATTGTGCCAATGCCCAGGCCCTGGCCGAATGGCTGGAGCAGCAGGACGGTATCGAGAAGGTGCACTACGCCGGTCTGCCAAGTCATCCGCAATACGAACTGGCTAAGCGTCAGCAACGTGGTTTCGGCGCGGTGGTGAGCTTTGAGGTCAAGGGCGGCAAGGACGGGGCCTGGCGTTTTATCGACGCCACTCGCCTGATTTCCATTACCGCCAACCTGGGCGATAGCAAGACCACCATCACTCATCCGAGTACCACCTCTCACGGCCGTCTGGCGCCGCAAGAGCGTGAAGCGGCGGGCATTCGGGACAGCCTGATTCGTATCGCTGTCGGCCTTGAGGATGTGGTGGATCTGCAAGCCGACCTGGCGCGCGGGTTGGCAGCCTTGTGATCGAGTTGTCCGAACAGCAGAGCGTTGCCAACGGCCGCGTCGCGCTGGTGACTGGCGCGGCACGCGGTATCGGCCTGGGCATCGCTGCCTGGCTGATCAGCGAAGGCTGGCAGGTGGTGCTGACCGATCTGGATCGCGTACGCGGCTCCCAGGTGGCCAAGGTCCTGGGTGACAGTGCCTGGTTCATTGGTATGGATGTGGCGGATGAAGCGCAGGTCGCCCTGGGTGTCGCCGAAGTGCTGGGGCAGTTCGGGCGCCTCGATGCGCTGGTGTGTAACGCAGCAGTTGCTGACCCGCGCAACATCACCCTGGAAAGCCTCGACCTGGCTTACTGGAATCGGGTGCTGGCGGTGAACCTCAGCGGTCCGATGCTCCTGGCCAAGCACTGTGCGCCATATCTGCGCGCTCACGGCGGAGCCATCGTCAACCTGGCATCTACCCGTGCTCGGCAATCGGAACCGGACACCGAAGCCTATGCGGCAAGCAAGGGCGGTCTGCTGGCCTTGACCCATGCATTGGCCATGAGCCTGGGGCCGGAGATCCGGGTCAATGCGGTCAGCCCCGGCTGGATCGACGCTCGGGACCCGGCGGCGCGTCGGGCCGAGCCTCTGAGCGATGCCGATCATGCTCAGCATCCGGCGGGCAGGGTAGGGACGGTCGAGGATGTGGCGGCGATGGTGGCGTGGCTGTTGTCGAAGAACTCCGGTTTTGTCACTGGTCAGGAGTTCGTGGTCGACGGTGGTATGAGCAAAAAAATGATTTATCGCGATTGATGGCGTGTGGAGGGCGCAACGAGCACGGCTTTAGGTCGTCGATGTTGTTGATTCCTTTTTCAGGCGTTGTCGTGATTTTGTCTTTTTCAGAAAAACTTCAAGCAGGGTATTGACTTAGCATCGGTATCTGCGTAAATTTCGCGGCCTCAACGAAGCAAAGGGTGATTAGCTCAGCCGGGAGAGCATCTGCCTTACAAGCAGAGGGTCGGCGGTTCGATCCCGTCATCACCCACC